>CAZIXI010000052.1:0-16657 GCA_964543115.1 uncultured bacterium | reverse complement strand
AGCAGCCCCGCGAAGCGGGGCAGCCCCGCGAAGCAGTCCCATCCTGCATGAAAATCTATTGAATGGGACAGATTGCCCATTATCCTGGGTGGGTGCGGAGCGCTGAAGAAAGAAATGGGACACATTCTATCCGGAATGTGTCCCATTTTTGGCAAATTTTACTTTTTAGAACTTGTAGCTAATACCGGCAGCTATATTATGATAATGGGTTTTATATTCCCCATCTACTGTGGTGCCTACTGCTGTCCCGACTTTATTGTCAATGTCCCGTTTGTTGTAAAGGCCCAGTGCGTAGGAAATATCAATGGTGAATTTATCCAGATTAATGCCTAGCCCGAGAGCAATGATGTTTAAGTTGGCGTCGGGCAGATCAGGATTGAATGTTTTTTCCGGGACGGCCTTCTGGGCATAACTGTAACCGGCGCGGCCGGTGAAGTATTCATTGAAGATATATTCACCGCCGAGATTAATGATAAGACTGTTTTCCCACTCCTTATTGGTGATGCTTAAATAGGTATCAGTAGCTTCATCCTTAATTTTAACTTCGTCCAGGGTTGACCACTCTACCCACCAGAGGTCCAGTTCCAGTTTGAGTTTTTCTATTGGCCGGAAGGCGTAACCGCCGCTGATAATGCTGGGCATGGTAATTGTAGAAGAAACATCATAAGAAAGAGATGCCGGAAGTCCCAGCCCGGCCGGGATATCTCTGTATTTTAGCGAGCCGTCGAAATTTACCTTTACCCGGCTGCGGTAAGTAAGGCCAAAACTATGCTTGGGAAGCGGTTTCCAAAGAGCGCCCAGATTAAAGCCCCAGCCGTCGCCGTCAACATCATTTTTTATGCTGGCATCACCGATCATAAAATTATATTGCTGTTCCGCTTTATAGGAATATACATTATAGTAATCCACCCCGGCGGCCAGGGAGAGTGGTTCACAAATCTGAAAGGCGACAGCCGGATTAATATTAATCATTTTGAAACTGGTGGTGGTAGCCACATAACGTAAGAGGCCGTTTTTGCTCCATTTAGTGGTCAGGCCAAAAGGGCAGGTTAGGCCGAGTCCAACTGTCCATTTTTCTGTGCCCAGGTCGCTGGTAATATAGGCATCTGGGATTACCGCCCATTCCGCGTCCAGATCTTCTTTCAGTCCCTGAAGGTTTTTATATTTACTCTCTAAACGGACAAATTTGGAACTTATGGATATCTGGGTGCTATCCAGCTGGCTCATGCCTGCCGGATTATACCAGACGGCAGAAGGATTATCCGCCTGCGCGGTAAATGCACCGCCCTGGCCCTGAGCCTTGGGATCATGATCGTGAAGGAAAAAACCACTTGCCAAGAGATTGCCAGTTTGACCGGCAATAAGAATTACCAGTCCAACAATTACCAGGATTTTTTTCATCAGCCCTCCTTTTCTTTTTTCCCTATCCCCTATAGACAGAGAAACAAGATACCCACTTTTGCGAATAAAAATAAGAATCCCTTGCTGTCTTCCGGGCTTCTTGGGGCGGTACCGGTTCCATACCGGGCTCTCTAGATTCCGGTAGCCTAAAGAAGCTAAATTATTGAATTTATTGGAGATAGCCTACCAGATATACTAAAAAATGTCAAGAGAAAAATCAGCAATTAAGATTAAATTCTCGACCTATTGACAATTGCCGTTTTTTATGGTATATTATTACAGTATTCCGACTATTAGACTAATTTATGAGCAAACAAAAGTATAATTTCTTAAATAAAATAATCTTGGTTGTCTTTTTTCTGACCTTTATCTGTCCCCGTGGCGGCTGGAGCGAAGCAGATCGTTATTTGGCTCCCAGCAGTGAGGTAGAAAGCCTTCAAACTCTTATTCCTCTTTTAGCTGAGGCAGATGGTGATAATGTAACCTGCGGGACGATTTGCCGGCCCGGCCATGAAGGATCTTTTCAGGCCCTGGACGAACAATTAAAACGGCAATATCAGGCGTTAAGGGGGATATTGAAGGAAAAAGGCCGGGAGATTACCGGCGCTATTTCCACTACTGATGCCGACCGGGCCCTGGTAGTTTACGCCCGGGAAGAGTTCGGGATCGAGGTAACGGTTAAGCAACTACATGATTTCCGGCAGCAGATCCAGCGGACTGATCCGGGATTTAGAGACAAACAGATTTATTTTGATATTCCGGAAACCGGGACGGAACTTTTTTGGGTGGATAATGATTATGCGGGCGGGCACTTTAATCAAGCGGGGAACAGGATCCATATCTCGCTGCCGGTTGTTTTGAGACACAAGATAGCGGCGGGTATTGTTATCGCCCAGCATGAGCTGGCGCATATTACCAAAGGCGTTCACCGCAAAAAAGATCCGGGGATGAAATTGGTGGGGGCAATCGCCAAAACTGAAAGACCGGCCTTGAGAAAGGTTTTACGGGCAAAAAAGGAAATTGAGGCAGTAATTGAACAGGTAAGTTGGGGAAGAGGCTCTTTAGACGATAGGTATCTGGCAAGAAAGAAAAAAAGATTTCTTTCTCTGTTGAAAGGCTGTCCGCCGGGCTGTATCCAGAGGTTAATTGCGCCGACTATTATTAGGGCTTTTCAACAGGGAGAAATATTTAATGATACAGCTGTTTTGGCGATGCATGCCCTGGCCCCGATGCTGGATTTAACGGATTTAACGGCGATACAGGTGCGGGCCTTAATTGCTTCTGCCTTGAATAAAGTTGATCTCTATTATGACAATACCCGGGGGAAGGTTTTTCCCGGGCGGCTGGATCTTTTGGTTAGGCTGGGGGAAAAATACAGTGCCAGTTTCTTTCCTTATCTGCGGCAAGAAATAAATAAACTGCTCAAGCCGGAAGCAATCTTTCTTCACGACCGCCGGGCGGCAAGGAGGTTATCCGCAATTCACGATAAGCTTAAGTTTGTAGCCGCGTTATTGGGTCGGATTAGTGTGCCGGATTCCGGCTGGACTTTAATCTATTTGCTCGAGCAAACAGAGAGAAAGTGGTGGTGGACAGGGAATCGGCAATATTGGTTAAGAAAAGCGATAATTGTTTCGATGATTAAAGCTGGTAATCATGCCTTGTTGCCGTATATCCTTCGGGCCCTGGATAGATTGGAGGAGGCAGGCAGTGCTATAGAGGAGATACGGGATTTTGTCTGGTGGAAGCGGGAAGAGGCGGAAGCGGTGTATGGGGCAGAGTACAGGGATTTTGTCTTGGAATTATTTATCAAGCTCAATAGTATCCAGCAAGTTGCCCGGGCCGCTTTAGGTAATAAAAGTAAAATCAGTATAAGAAAATATGTTGCAGAGATGGCTGCGGTGATTGAGCCGCTAACGCGTTTTGGCCGGCAAAATCCGCGGTTTTTTCAGTCTGCCCTCTGGTATCTATTGGCTAATGATGATTACCCTGAGATTAATCATGTGCTGATTTATGTAATCAGCCGTCTGGGATTGGCAGAAGAAAATATTGAGAAGGCTCTAATTGACCTGGCCAATACAGCTGGTTTCTCTCTGGCCAGACAAGAGGCGGCGATAATACTTAGTAATTGGACCTGCCCGGAGTTTACTAAAGACGAACGGCTTCGGCAACGGGCGCGGAAAGTGTTGAGCGGGCTGGTTGGTGAGGAGAGAACTATTTTTTATGACCTCTATGGTGTATGGATTATTGACCGTTACACGCGTGAGAAATTTACTCCGGGGGAATTGGCGAGATTGATGGATATCTTAAATAAATTTCCGGCCGTACATCGCCGGGCCCGGTTAACCAGATGCATTATCCGGATGGAAGGGAACGCGTATAGCGAACGGGGTGATAATGAAACTTATTTGGATGATGACCGGAAGCACTGGCCGCCCAGCGGTTCCTATGATTATTTAAACAGAGCGGTGCGGGTCAATGAGACGGAGGATTTACCCGGTTTGATTGCCCATGAGACCGGACACGGTGTGCATTTTCATTTCCTTGCTGCTGAGCAGCAAAGGGAATTTTCCCGCCTGCACCGCCAGTCCCGGAAGAGACTGTCCCTCGCTGCGCTCGGGACTGCTAGAGGGGAAAATTATAGACCGGACCGCTGTGCAGACGATACTCAGTTGCGCCGGGAAAGTAAAAAGATTTTTGCCTACCGTTATGGGGAGTTGAACGAACTGGAGGATCTTGCTACTATCTATGAATTATTGATGCTGGCGGTGATGAATGAAGATAGTGATTTTATTGAACGTGTTCTGCGAGACAAGCTGTTCTGGGAAAAGCTGCTGGTGATAATCAAAGGCAGTGGGGATGGTATTTCTGATTTCTTAACAGGTGAGATAGCCAGGATCCATGATCCGAAACATGAATTGATTAGTGAAGTGCTAGGTGCGGTATAGTTTTTTATAATTTGTTTTTTGTGATTTGGTGCTTTATTGGTGGGGGGCGATAGTAATTTTACAGATGAATACAAAACTCGGATTAAGGGCGATCATTATCTTTGTTGTTTTTTCACTTTTCTGCCGTGACCTTTGTTGGGCCGGGCAGCCTATATGTCTTGCTCCGGACGCGGCCCGGCGGTTAGAACACTTGAGCGAAACCCTGCCGGCAGTAGCTGATCCGGATGCCGCCCGGCGAGAGTTTAGGCAGCAGGAAAGATACAAGCCGCGGCCGGTGGTAGAAAATGCCGCCTGGATGCTGGATCCGGCTACACCAGATAGTGAAATCAAAAGATTTCTGCGCGAGAAGAGATTCAGATACCTTGATGTTGGTTTTGATTTTGTTGTTTTTTCCCGCGGAGATATTGTCATCCTGATTCCCAAGCGGGATTTTATTTTTCAGGGTATACTACGCACACTTTATTACCGCCTGCCTTTTGCCGAGACTATCCTAGAGAAGATCCTGCCGCGTATTTTCGGTGCTGAATCCCGGCGTTGGTTAATGGGGATCAGGAGGTTTACCGGCCGGAAGATTATTTCCGACAAGATTTACGACAGTGTTGATCTGCTGAAAAGCTATCAGTTGGCTGCGGCCCGGGCCGGTGATCTCTGTTTTCCGTTCCGCGTAGTGGATGGCGATCCCAAGCTAAGTTTCTTGGATCTGACAGATGATAAAAGCTTAACACTCCGGCCGCCGTTTATCGTTATTAAAGAAAAAGCGGATGAGATATTGGAAGAGAGGATCAAGCGGTTGATTGGCGGCGGAAACATTGATGCGGTTAAGCGGAATATTACCGCGGCCTTCCAATATCAGCAAAAACTCTGGCAGCGTGGTTTGGCTGATCTGGATATCGGCCGGCTGTTAAATAATCTGGCCTTTTTACGCGGACGGTTACGGGGTCTTGATGCCAGTTCTCTTTCCAGCAGCCGGGAAGAAATAGAAAGAACACTGGCCCGTAATTTAGGTGAGGTGGGTGAACTGCTGTCGGTGGTGGAAGGAGAGAGGAGTGATTTACAAACCGCGGTCAAAGGCGCACCCCAGTCCGGATTTGTTGTTTGGTGTGTCTTCTTTTTAGGCGAGAGTTTCTATCCGGAAATTGCCAAGGCGCTGGCCAGGCATTTCCTGGAAGAAACAATGAGATTTTATAGCGAAGAGAATTTTGCTAAACACTGGCAGTTGTTAGCTAAACTGCGGGAGTTCAGTGCCGAGGCTGAAGAGTTAAAAGTAATCGACCTGACTCTGGAAAGAAGCGATCAGCAAAAGAGGAAGCTGGTGGCTGGACTTGCCGCTTATTTAGATGCCTCTCCCGCTAACGCTGTTGTTCTCGAAGGTAATTTTGAATTACTGAAAGGGCTCTATCAGGAAGCGGCCAGAGGGCTTCGCCAGCCGGAACGGATAAAAAATATTTTTGCCTTTACTGCTTATACCTCAAATCTGCCTGCCCGGAACTTTCGTGATTTTCCTGAAATTGTTACTGCCACTAAGGATGTGGTGCCGCTTTATCAATATGTTTACCGCAAGAAGATCTGGCATTACAGTAAGAAACTGGACAAGGAATTTGAAATCCTGCTGGAAGACGGTGTTTTTTATGATACGGAGTTTGAGGATCTCTTAGAGATAGAACGTGATTCCTGGTGGCAGATGAACCGGGTAGAAATAAAGAAAGAGAAGACCAGAGAGCGGCGCGGGCGTAATCCGGTAATTGTTGCCAGGTATCGCGAAAATGATCAGTGGCCCATTGGCGGCGGGATATTTATGAGTTGTCTGGATATTGGCGGTGATTATGAAAGAATACCGCCGACTTATGCGGAATTAATTGCCGCTCATGATCCGGCGGGAGATACAATTTTTGATTTTTCCGTGGTGACCAGCAGGGAACAGCAGGTAACGGCAATGGGCTTATATAATCCCTTGGCCCTGGCCACGCTTGATCTGGGCCGCTTACTGGGTAAACTTGATGTGATGCCGGCCAGCCGTTGTGTGGGCCTGGCGGGTTTAATCTACATTTTTAGCGAACAGATGAGCCCGGAGAAGGCGCGATTTATGGAGAGAAGCCCTGCGCGTAAGAAAATGGCCTGGTCCCTGGCTTTTGTGGAGGCTTTTTTTTCCGAATATCGTCAGGCTGTTGGCCGGAAGTCGATTGCCAAAGTCTGGCGGGATATCCTGCGCTTCTTTTTTGCCGACCGGGCTCCGCCGGAATTACTGGCAGAATATGATTCCCGGCTGTTGTGGAAATTCCTGCAAAAATATCTGGACAAAAAATTAGATCCTTTCCTCAGGGCCACCCATTGGAAATTAAATGCTAGAGTGGTCAAAGTAGTGCCAAATTCCCGCCCTTATGATATCGGTGGTTTGGGCGCCCAGGTGTATCTGAGTTTTGCCGACCAGGAAACCGGGCTGCCGCAGGCAAGTCCTTTTCAGGGAAAAGAGATCGGCAGTTATGTGATCTCTAATGCCGCCGGTGAACAGGCGGATCAATATCATCAGGGCTTAAGGGTCAGGTACACGAGCCGGTTTTATGCGCATGCGGCGCAGAGTAGAATTGCCGGTACTGTCTATGAAGGGTTAGCGTCAATAGACCGATGTCTTACTGCTCGGCATGGTTACCGGCAGGAGCCGGTAGAAGTAGTAATTAACGATATGCGGATAAAATTATTGCTGGATGAAAAAGTGATTCACTTTTGGGAGCAGCGCTTACCTTTGTCCATGTTGACGGAATATCTGGCTGCGGCGATCAAACAGGATCGGGCGCTTATGCGTAAAATACGCGTCCTTAACGGTGAAACATTAAAGTTAATACTTTTAGATAAATCACCTTGTGCCGGTGCTGATTGTCAACGGAACAGGTTGATTGGTATTCCTAAATGGATTTTGGCTGTTCCGGATAATGACGCGTTTCGTGTTCTTTTTCAGGGAGTGGTGGTGCATGAACTTTATCATGAGGCCTCACCGTTAGCGGCACAGACCGCGGAGAAACAGAAAGGTTTTGAGAAAAAACGCTTACTCTTGGATGTTAAACTGTTTTTCAGACTTGCCGGGGAAAATTTGGAAATTATCAAAAAGATAACTAAGTTACAGGTTTTAACTCCGGAGGCGCCGCTGAGGCGCGCCCTGCTGCGGCGGCTGTTTTTGGAGAGGATTAAAGGGATATCAATAGAGCAGATAAATTGTCGTGTTAAACCAAAGAGAACGTTGCAGTCCTTATTGGTACGGGAGAAAAGATGGGTTTACAGTCAGTGGCATCCGGTTCCGGTGGTCAGCCAGGCGGAAATAGCCAGAAAGATCAAGGAAGGTAAACCGCTTATTGCCGATTCGGAACTTTTTCAGGGGATTGAACCGCTGGAGACAGAATGGGGTTTAATTGATTTACGCAGATTGAATCGTCCGGAACGGTACCGGGAGTTTGGCCGCTTTGCCTCTGCGAATTTTGTGCGTGACCTGGAAATTGCGCACTACGCTGGTCTGATCAAGATTGCTCACTTTTCCCGGTCTCTCTCCTGCAGCGCTTCACTGGCCAGGGCCTTGCAGGATAAATTAACGCCGGAGTGTGAAGTCTGGTCTCCGGTTCGTGTTGCCTGGCCGAATTGGGCGGTAATAAATTATTATCTTAAAATAATATCACGAGATGAGAATGCCGTTGAGTTATATCAGGGTGACCGGGGGCAGATCCTGTTTGTGAAAGGGCTGATGCAATTGAGTAAACTTAATTTTTCTAAAGGGAAAGCAAATCTTGCACAGATATTTACCGCTTTTCCGGATGAAATGAAAGAGCTGTTCCAATGGCGCAAATTAACGCTGTCGTTAGCCATGGTTGAAGGTAAAAGTATGGAAGAGTTAATCCATATTATGCGCTGGCGGGCGAAAAAGCTGACTGACCGGGAGGCCAAGTTTTGCCGGCAATTACAGGCAGCTATCCGTAAGTTAAAAGGAACCAAAAACAGGTTAAGATTAAATCATAGTACCTTACCACCAGTGGGGCTGAGTTATGAAGAATGCTGGGGGATGAAGGGGTGGGTGAAGTTATTAGAGTTAGTTATGTTCAAAGAGTATGCTGTAAACGGGGTAGAAGGCACACTGCGGAAGAAACTGCCGGACCGGGTGCTTGGCGGTTTTGACCGTGATTTTGTTGCGGAAATGGGCTGGCGCTATCGGAGTACTGAACTGACCAAGATGGTTATGCTTCGGCAGGTTGTTGAGCAGTTGCTAATGATTAAAAATAAACAGGTAGAAAGCTGGCAAATTAATATAACTATTAATGGGGGCCGGGTGCGTAAGCGGATGTCCTATTTTCTTGGTGAAAAGGGTTTAAAGAATTTACAGCATAATAAGGTTATGATTATGATTGATGGTGAAAGGTTCCATTATGATTTTCGTGATATTGAAAAGAATGATTTATTGGCAGTAGTTGATTTTGAAGAGGCGGTAATGCTTAATTGGGTGTTGGGCAAGGAAGATCATTTGTGGAAAAAATTTGTGCCGGAATGTAGGATTATTGGAGCTAATACACTATTGGTTCCGGAAGATAAATTTGCCGCTTTACATAAACGGTTGGCGCAGGTAGGTTGTCGGACAATAGTTGATCTGGACAGCCATAAAGTAATTATTGAGCGGGAAAATAATGGCCAGACAAATGTGCTTAATCAACAGCGATACGAACAAAACGGCCGCAAGCTGGCTGCGGCACTGCGCGCCTACCAGCCGGCGGTTTTAACTGATAATACAAGGCTCTATGAATTTGATCATCATTTCAGCGGGGATCAGTCTTTACGCGATCAGACAGCTACTTCTCTGGTGGTTGCTTATTTGAGCAGTTTGGGAGAACGAAGGCTGGCCGAAGAATTACCGAGATTATTGGAAGCGGTTTTTATTCAGAGTCATATGGATCAGGACGGGTTTCTGGCGCAGTGGATCATTAAGTATTGGGAAGAATTGAGTGTGGAAGAACGCGATTTTCTTTGCGCGGTTGTTTATTACGCGGATAATTATATTATGCGGGCTGATCTAAAAGGTGATAAAGAGCGGGAAAGGAAAATAAAATTGTTAAATGCTATTCTTTTTGCCTGGCTTCATCAGGGAGAAGACAAACGTGTTTCTTTTGATGTATTTTTTAGAAAATTCATGGAGTTATTCCACTATATCTATGATGATAACCCAACATTGGAAGAAGTACGCTTAAAATTGCATTATTTCCAGGATCAGCAGCCCTATTATCGGTTAGCTACCGTTTTTAACCGGCATCTGCGCAACAAGGCAGAGCGCAGGGAAATATTGCTTCAGCCAGGTGTAGTTAGTGTAGATAGTGAACTGGCGCGCGTGATTACTGATCAGGAGATAGATTATCTTGATTGCATTGAATTTTTCAGTGGTAATGGCAGATTTGCGGATGTACAGGTTGTACTGTATATTAAGCGGGAAAAGGACGGTTGCCGGGTTTCGGTGCGTTTAATAAACGGGGGCAGTGGGTTGCAAAACGCGCTGCCGGCCTTGAACAGAAGAGAGAAAGAACTTGGCGGCAGCGCTGATTGGGGTGGTATTTATCGGGTGGTATCCTGCTTTCTTACCGGGCCCTCAATCATCCCGCCGGAAGAGATTGAAGGGATTATCAGAAGAGAGCTTTCCTTGCCGGTTGGAACGGAAGCAGCAATAAGTGTCTAAAAATCGCACAAAAGAGTACGGCGCTTCTCATTTTTTTGGTTACGGTTCTGCTGCACCGTGATATAATATCTTCACTTTTTATGCCTATCTATTCATTTCAATGTCAGGATTGTCAGCAGGAGTTTGACCTTCTTATTGGGGTGGGTCAGGGTAAGGAAGACCTTAAATGCCAGCGTTGCGGCAGTAGAAAGGTGAAGAAGATGTTTGCCGCTTTTGGTATTTCGGGTTCCAGCAAGGGGCAGGGGGGCGCGTCCTGTTCCAGCTGTTCAACCCATAATTGTTCCAGTTGCAGGTGATTATGTCGAGGAAAGAAAATACCTTTAAAACCGGCCGCCGGCTGACTGGTCTTGCCATGGTAGTGGTAATTGTCCTGGCCTTAACCAAGGCGATAGTTGGGTTTGTGTCCGGTGCCGTTGTGCTGGTGGCGGACGCGGTGCATAGCATTTCCGATTTCTTCGTTTTACTGGCTTCCTGGTTCGGTTTTAAAATTGCCGGCCGGGCGCGGACAAAGAGGTTTCCTTATGGTTTTTATAAGGCGGAAACACTGGCCGCGATGTTTATTTCCCTGATGATTTTATCTGCCGGGATAATGCTTTTCACCGAAGGGGTGAAAGAGCTGTTTACGACGTGTCCTCTTCGCCATACGTCTCTTGCTCTTTTTGTTTCCGCCTTGGCCGTGATTGTTTCGCTGGTACTTTCTATTTGGGAAAAATGGGTGGGGAAAAGAATCAATGCCCACAGTCTGATTGCCACAGCGGAGCATACCCTGATGGATGCGGCAACCTCGCTCCTGGTATTCATTTCTATCATTCTTATCAAGTTAGGGGTTCCTTATATAGAAGGTGTATTAACAATTCTTATTTCAGCTGTGATTCTCTGGGTGGGGGTAAAGAACGGCCGGATTGCTATTTACGGGTTAATGGATGCCACACCTAGTCCTGAGCTGGAAAACACAATTGCCCAAGTTGCCAATGCTGTTGAGGGGGTTAAAGGTATCGGGGCGGTTGCCGTGCGGCAGGCCGGTCCTTTTTATTTTGGCGAGCTGCACCTGAAGATCGCCGGTAATACCCATGTCTCCACCGCTCACAGCATTTCACATGAGGTGGAACAGGCCGTGAGGAGGCAAATTCCCCAAGTGGAAGCCTTGACGGTGCATATTGAGCCCTCGGTTAAAAGTGAGGAAAAAAAGAAGTGAAGTATAAATATATTTATGGTCCTGTGCCTTCCTGGCGTTTAGGCCGTTCACTGGGTGTTGATCTTATTGCCGCTGCCCAAAAATCCTGTTCCTTCAATTGTGTTTACTGCCAATTAGGGGAAGCGATTGAATATAACGCTCAGCGGAAAATATATGTTCCGACAGCAGAAATTATTAAAGAAATAAAATCTTTACCTCCGCTGGAGATAGATTACATTACCTTTTCCGGTTGTGGTGAGCCCACACTCGCGGAAAATCTGGGGGAACTGACTCGGGAAATTAAAAGGATCAGAAAAGAAAAAATAGCTATTCTGACCAATGCCAGTTTATTGGGCCGGAAAGATGTTGTCCAGGATTTGTTGGGGATAGATTTTGTTATGGCCAAACTGGATGCCTCCGCTCAGGAGTATCTTGAGCGGATAAATCGGCCGGTGACGGCGGTTACATTTAGTGATATTATTGGGGGCCTGAAAGATTTCAGGAAGGTTTATCGGGGAAGATTTGCCCTGCAGATTATGTTCGTTGCCGCTAACAAAGCGGAAGCGGAAAGGATTGCCGCCCTGGCGCGGGACATTAAGCCTGATGAAGTGCAGCTCAATACTCCTTTACGCCCCTGCGCGGCACAGCCTTTGGGACGGGAGGAAATGGCGGAGATTAAGAGCTTTTTTCAGGGGTTGACCGTGGTTAATGTTTATGAGGCCAAAACGAAAGAGACACACCCGTTAAGTTGTGAAGATACCGCTCTGCGGAGAGGAGAACAATAGCTAATGAAATCCTTGGAAATTAAAAAATATCCCGCGGAAGTGTTAAGAAAGATCTGCCAGCCGGTGGAGGAGGTTACCCCGGCAGACCAGCAACTGTTGCAGGATATGCTCTTTACCATGCATAAATCTGATGGTGTGGGATTGGCGGCGCCGCAGGTGGGTATTTCTAAACAGATTATTGTGGCGGGAACCGGGGACCAGCTGGTTAAATTGATTAATCCGGTGATTTTGGATGTTAAGGGTGAAGCGGCCATGGCGGAAGGCTGCCTCAGTGTGCCTAATTACAGCGTGCAGATTATCCGGCCGGTAGAGATAGTTATTGCCGGGCTGGATGAAAAAGGCAAGAAAGTGGAATTAAAGGTCAAAGATCTGTTGGCCCGGATCATTCTGCATGAAATAGACCATCTGCAGGGAAAATTAATTACCGACTACATGAGCAAATGGAAGCGGATGATGTTGTTTAGGAAATGAGGAGGAGATGATGGAATGCCGCGTGAAGAAAAATATGTCTCATTGCAATTGCAGTTATGAGCCTTGTTCCCGTAAAGGGATTTGCTGTGAATGCCTTGCTTATCACCTGCGGGCCCGGGAACTTCCCGCTTGTTATTTTCCTAATGATGTGGAAAGAACTTACGATCGTTCAATCAGAAATTTTGTCAAAATAAACAGCTAATTTTACATTATCGATAATGTTGATACTGCGACATTGTCGATATAGGAGGATTTATGCGTTCGGATATGATGAAGAAAGGTGTGGAACGGGCTCCGCACCGGTCATTGTTTAAGGCTATGGGCTATACGGATGAGGAGCTTAACCGTCCGCTTATCGGGATTGCCAATTCCGCTAATGAGGTTATCCCGGGACATTATGACCTTAACAGTGTTGTGGAGGCGGTTAAGGCCGGGGTGCGTATGGCTGGCGGCACACCAATAGAGTTTTCCACTATTGGTGTTTGTGATGGTATTGCTATGGGGCATCAGGGGATGAAGTATTCTCTGCCTTCCCGGGAATTAATTGCTGATTCGGTGGAGATCATGGCTACCGCCCATCCGTTTGACGGCCTGGTACTGGCACCCAACTGCGATAAGATTATTCCCGGGATGCTGATGGCCATGCTGCGGCTGAATATCCCGGCAATTATGATCAGCGGCGGGCCGATGCTGGCCGGCCGGCTGGAAAAACGCCCAATTGATTTGATTACTGTATTTGAAGGAGTGGGCGGCGTTGCCTCCGGTAAAATAACTAAGGCCCAGTTAAAGAAACTGGAAGATGCCGCTTGTCCCGGCTGCGGTTCCTGTTCGGGAATGTTTACTGCCAATTCCATGAATTGTTTGAGTGAGGCGATTGGTCTGGCCCTGCCTGGTAACGGAACGATTCCGGCTGTTGCGGCAGGCAGGAGAAGGCTGGCGAAAGAAGCGGGGATGAAAGCAGTGGAGCTGGTTACCAAAAAAATCTATCCCCGGGATGTTGCCACTGTCCAGGCGTTTCGTAATGCTATTGCCGTCGAAATGGCCCTGGGTAGTTCTACCAATACGGTACTGCATTTACCGGCAATTGCCAATGAGGCGGGAATAAAATTACCGCTAAAGCTTTTTAATGAAATCAGCGCGCATACACCCAATCTTTGCCGGATTGCCCCGGCAGGTATGCATCATCTGGAAGACCTGGATCAGGCAGGAGGAATCCCGGCGGTGATGAAAGAGCTTGATGAAAGGGGATTAATTGACAAGGATGTTCTAACTGTTTCAGCTAAAAGAGTAAAAGATAATATCAGGCAAGCGCATAATCTTGATCCAAAGGTTATTCGGCCGGTAGATAATCCCTATTCTGCTGATGGCGGCCTGGCTATTTTATTCGGTTCTCTGGCCCCGCAGGGAGCGGTTGTTAAAAAAGCGGCAGTAGCCGATAGTATGCTGGTTCACCAGGGTCCGGCGCGGGTGTTTGATTGTGAAGACGATGCCCTGAAAGCAATCTTAGGGAAAAAGATTAAGAAAGGTGATGTTGTGGTTATTCGCTATGAAGGACCCAAGGGCGGTCCGGGAATGCGGGAAATGCTGGGGCCCACTTCCGCCATTGCCGGCGTGGGACTGGATAAAGATGTAGCCTTGCTTACAGACGGCCGTTTTTCCGGAGGGACCAGAGGAGCGGCGATTGGGCATATTTCCCCGGAGGCCCAGGAAGGCGGGCCGCTGGCGATAGTTAAGGAAGGGGATACGATTGAGATAAATATTCCCAAGAAACGGTTGGAAATAAAAATTTCTGACGCGGAAATAAAAAAACGGTTAATGAAATGGAAACGGCCGGACTACAAAGTAAAAACAGGTTATTTGTACCGCTATGCGCAAATGGTAACTTCAGCCAATACCGGTGCTGTCTTTGCTAGTTAAGGGAGCTGATATTGTGAGATTTTTTTAAACGCAGAGCTCGCAAAGATAACGCTGAGCACGCAGAGGATTATTCTAAAATATTCTGCGGTCTTTGCGAAACACTCTGCGGTCTCTGCGTTAAAAAACAGAACATTTTTATATGGAGAATACTGTGAATATTGATAATCGAATGGAAATAGCGGTTGCGGCGGCGATGGCGGCGGGGAAGTTATTAGTGGATAATTTCAGTAAGATCAGTAAGATTGAGTCTAAAGGTGACCGGGATTATGTGACTAATGTGGACCTGCTGGCGGAAGAAACAATTGTTGATCTAATCAGAAAAAAATTCCCCAAGGATAACATTTTATCGGAAGAAGGTAAGTATCAGATGATTGATGCGGAGTTCCGCTGGATCATTGACCCCCTGGACGGAACGCATAATTATATTCATAATATAAAGATTTTTGGTACTTCCATAGCGGTTGAGTATAAGGGCCGGGTAGTGGGCGGGGTCATCAATATGCCGGTGGCCGGGGAGCTCTATAGCGCGCAAAAAGGTGAGGGGGCGTGTTGCAACGGCAAAAAAATTCAGGTTTCCAAGCGGAACATGGAACAGGCGACAATGATCTATGACAGTAGTATCAGGGTTAACAAAAAACCGATGCTCCAAGGATTGGCTGGTTTAGTTGATCGGGTATTTAACGTCCGCATGTTTGGTTCCAGTGCCGAACACCTGACCATGGTGGCTGCCGGTAAGGCGGAGATGGACATTGAATTTAATGATAAGGTTTGGGATTATGCCGCCGGCTTGTTATTGGTGGAGGAGGCCGGCGGGAAGTGTACGGATTTTGCCGGTAATCCCTGGACAACGGATACTGAACAGTATATTGCCTCTAACGGTATTGTTCATCAGGATATCCTGAAAAAGCTGCATGCCTAGTAAACAGTTTATTTATCAGACAAATATTAGATGGACCGGATTGAAGAAAGGTGAATTATCCGCTTCCGATAAACCCGCTATTGCTGTTGCCACCCCGCCGGAATTTAAGGGACACGCCGGTGTCTGGAGTCCGGAAGACCTTTTTGTCAGTTCAGTAAATACCTGCCTGTTGAGTACCTTTTTATTTTTTGCCGAAAGGGAAGGTTTAACCTTTAAGGATTATACCTGCGAAGCGCAAGGCGTGCTGGAAAAAACCGCCGCGGGCCTGATGTTTACGAAGATTGAGTTACGGCCCCGGGTTGTTGTTTCCTCTGAAGAAGATGCCCTCCGGGTCCGCCGTCTGCTTGAGCAGGCAGAAAGTAACTGCCTGATTTCGCGTTCAATTAAATCAGCGGTTAGTGTTCAGCCAACGGTAGAAGTATATGGAAAGTGTTAGTTTAACCTTTGTCGAGCACCTGGAAGAGCTGCGGAGAAGAATAATCATTTGTTTGATTACCCTGGTAGTGGCCTCCGTTGCCTGTTACCCCCTGGTCGGAAAGTTATTGCCCCTGTTGGCCCGGCCGGTAGGAAGATTGGTTTTTATTCAGCCGCTGGAGGCCTTTGTTACTTATCTGAAGGTTACTCTGATCTGTGGTTTTTGCCTGTCTTTACCGTTGGTGCTTTATCAGGTGTGGGCCTTTGTGGTTAATGGCCTAAGGCCGGAGGAACGGCGTTATCTCGTTTACTTTGTGCCACTTAGTTTAGTGCTTTTTATTCTGGGGGCGGGATTTGCCTATTTGGTTATCGTTCCCTATGGTTTAAAATTTTTACTGGCTTTCGGCGGAGATTACCTGCAGCCGATGATCTCGGTTAGCAGGTATATTTCCTTTTTGGGGATGATGCTGCTGGCTTTTGGCCTGGCCTTTGAATTGCCGGTAGTGATTTTGTTTTTAGCAAAATTGGGATTGGTTACCCCGGCCTTATTGTGCCGTAAGCGCAAATATGTTTTATTGGCTATTTTTGTTTTTGCGGCTGTACTTACCCCGCCGGATATCTTTACCCAGGTAATGATGGCCCTGCCGTTACTCTTTCTTTATGAGATTAGTATCTTGCTGGCCCGGTTGGTAGGACGAAAGCAATAATTTTATTGGTATCGTCTCAGGGCCAGGGAGAGGATTCTTTCCAGTAATCTGGTATAACTGAACCCGCCTTTTTCCGCGGATTCCGGAAAATCCTCGTATTTGGCGAGGTAGGGATTGGGATTGGCCTCGAGGATGTAGATTTCATTTTCCGGAGTTAAGCGGATATCCACGCGGCCGTAATCACGCAGGCGCAGGGCGCGGAACGTGCGCCGGCAGATGCGTTCAATTT
>CAZIXI010000051.1:7866-16887 GCA_964543115.1 uncultured bacterium | reverse complement strand
GGCAAGGTATGCTGGATTACTTAGCGGCACCTCAAAATCTCTGATTAACTGACCGTTTTGATCAAAAACAAAGATTGCCGGCCTCCGGCCTGTAACACGCTTGGCCAGCACATAAATTAAGCCATTATCCGCGATTCGTACTTGGGCCGGGTCTCTCATTTCCCTCTGTTCAATAACGTTAAGCAGTTTACCGTTGCTGTCAATAACCGTTACTTCCCCGGCATGCGTAGTAAGGTAGATATTTCCCTGACTATCAATTTCCTTTAAACCGCTAATTCCCGTAACAGGTTCTACAATAACAGATTTCAGCGCAAGGTCAGGCGATAAAACACAAATACATTGTTTGATATCCATGCCAAATGGCTGCTTGGGCACCCAGGAATCTATCAGCAAATATAGATCACCTTTACTATCAACAGCCAATTGTTTTGCCTGATTATTTTCTCCCGGCAATTCTTTCTTTAGCCTTGCGGTCAGATAATTAATATTTTTAACCCGGTAATGAGCGTCTCCGGAATCTGTCTGCAATACATGTAATCCTGTCTGGGCATCTAAACAATATATGCGCCCCTGACTGTCAGCTGCCAGCTGCGCAGGATATTTCAAATCCGCAATACTTTGTCGGACAAAATTTCCCGGATCTTCCACTTCATCCTTATCGGGCATAACTACCCGCAGATCACGCAGGGTCAGGTTACCGTCCTGACGCATGGTCTCCCGCATTCCCTCTACCGGATTGTAATCAACCGGGCCGGTTGGCCTAACGATAATTGCCGGCTGGTGGTATGCCCCTAGTCTGAGAGCAACAGCAGAGCGGCCGTGCCCATTGAGAATATATTTTACACCGTTTTCTTCCCAGATATACAACGGAGACATCCTTCCCTCACTGATCTCCCGTATCCTCACCTTTGCCCGGTAGGAAGGATATTCAACGGGATGCGTGGGCTGTAATGTCCTGATGTCCACTGTGTCCTTTCTTACCGTAAGATTTTTACCATTAATTCTTCTTTCACGTGCAGTGAGATACTCTTCATCAAATGTATATGATATAAAGGCAACGGTATCCATGGGCAGTGCACGTGTCTCAAACATATACTTATTAATTAATTCAATTATATCTTCCATTCCTGACGCCATACCCACTCGGTTCTTGTCTGCATCAGTAAAATTAAGCGGCAGCAGGCTGACAGACTGCTTAAAGTGACGAAATTCGATTACCTGATGAACCGCCAACTCTTCTAATAGTTTTAATTGTAATCTAAGCGGCAGGCGGTAATTTTTACTTGCTATGTTCTTATACTGCGGATAATTATAAAGATACCCATAATTACGGGCAAAACTGCAAAGCAGATTATTTAATTTGTCTTCCACGCTGTTGTTCAAACCGAGAATCCCTTCCAATCCGGCAGTAGTGACCCAGTTATCATCTACTGTTTCCAGCCGGGCAATAAGCTGATCACGCAACACTTGAAAATCCTCTTCTCTCTTCTTTATTTTCCGATGAACATTTTCATGTACCTCTAGAATCTCTATTACATCATTATATGTTTTAATAATCTTTTTATCTCCCGCAATTGTGCCGGCCTGACGGGCCTTTTCCGTCAGTATAGCGGAAAGCGTGTCCGCCATTATTTTAGCGGCAATACTATTGGCCCGGCCTTCGGCAACATGAATATTTCCCCGGCGGGTAGTATAAGCAAGGCGGGTTATTCTTTTATCAACCGTGCTTTCTGTCCAATCAGGCAAGAGATCACTTTCCACCAGTGCCTGACGGAATGCCCGGTGCAAATAAAGAGGAAGTAAATGAGCAAAACTGTCTTCATCCGGCAGGGCCAGTCTTGGCCTGGCCGGTAAAGAGCGCGGAAGTTCCGCTAACCAAACATCCGGATCCGTTTCCCCAATCGCGCGCCTTACATAGGCCAATGGTCTGGTCAAGGCTAATTCTACCTGTTCAACCTGGGTATCCGCGAAAAGATCTGGATGATTCAGATTAGCTGCTAACAATCCCTCTGCCAGTTCGTCTCTGTTAAAGGTAAAGAAAGCTATTCCCTGCCTGATATAATCGGCAACATAAAGGATATCTGCCGGTGTAGTCAACCGCAGGCCGATTTTTTCCTGCACCCTATTTATTCCTTCCTCTTCCAATACGCGAAGCTGCAATTCCAGAACCTCTTCCGCCCTGGTACCCATGGCTGTTAATTGCAGCCTAAGATTATCATGTTCCTCCCGCGCCCGGGCAAAGGCGCGCAGTTCCGCCCGGTGGATCCGCCAAAAATCACTGATGTTTCTCGCCCCGCCCATTAACCGGTAAAGCGGATCGTCAAAATGCACCCCTTCTTTGCCTTTGGTCATCTCAATTATTTCCCCGCCCAACAGAACACGTAAATGATTGCGGGTAAGACGAAATGTGGTGTGCACAGCAATATTATCGCCGGCAGCCTGTGCTTCTTTCTCCAGCTGTTGATAAAAAAGAAATTCCAAGTATTGATCCACGTCTTCAAAAGGCTGCAGGCTTTCCACCACTAATGACTTCAGATATTCAACAAATTCATCAACGGTTAGGCTTCCCAATACTTCTTCTTGAAAACGGGACAATTCTTCCTCAGTCTTTCCTTCTACGAGTTCCTCCAGCTGTTTCTTAAACTCCCCATTGTCCAGCTTACCCTCCGCGTAAAGAACAAAAGCCAGAGGATGAATTCCCACCTTCGCCTCTTCACCATAAAAAATATCAGCAGCATTGTGCTCAACAATTATTTCTGTCTTTACATCTTCAGCCTCTGCAGAGCTAATTTCCTCTAAATTAACAAGTGTTTCTACCAACTCTAATTCTCCCTGATAAACCCGGCCATTACGGTAATCAACAGTAACCAGCTCTCCTTCCCGGGCCCCGGCCAACAGCTTTATCTTTCCCTTGATCCGTCCCCCAATTACCGCATCTTCAGTAAAAATCGCTCCGGGATCTGCTAAATCTTCATTAATTAGGATGGCACGTGCATAACGCAGATAGTCCCAGGGAATGAGCTCCTGCTCAAAATCTTCCCGGGCAGCTAATGCTGCATTAATTACAACTATCTTATCCTTAATCTCTCCCTGGCGTAATTTTACTAGATCACTGTTTTCATTAATAAAAACCAATTCTCCGGTAAGCGCACCTTCTTCACTGACCTGAGTGAATTCCGCCACTACTTGCGGATCACCGTCTACGCTCACATCCCGTAAAGCAGAACGCGCATCAAAATCAAGCATGGCAGCCGCGACAGCATTGGTGGTTTGGGTACCAAAACTATCCAGCGCGCTCATCAGCCGCCGGGCTACCGCAGTGTTACCCTTATTCAGGGCCAGAGTAATTGCCTGACCGCAAAGACTGCGTTTATACCCCCTTCTCTTAGCCACCGCGGAAACATGCTCAATGGAGCGTAGTACGGCTGTCGCGCTCTCATCATCTATCTGCAGGCGCCAGGGTTGGCCCTCTTCTTCCGGGCCAAACTCCACTCCTTCTTCAATCATAATCCGGCCCCTAGGTTCGGTTAACAACACAGGATCCTCAACCAGCAACTGATCGGTAAAATCCTTATCCTCACGGCTGTTCATCGCCAGCAAATGCGCCAGATCGTTGGTGCCAAAAGATATAAACAGTTCCTTAATCTGCGGATTTCTCGCTTTAAATTCATCAAACAAATCAAAAAACTCTTCAATCTGCCAAACCGCGCTGGGTACCTCAATCATTACCCCTAATTCCTCCGGATAGACTCCCTCTTCTTGGCATAATTTTTCCAGATCCTCTAATTGACTTCGTAATTCTTCCGGTGTACGTAGAAAAACAAAAAAGAAACTATTATTACGAAAACCATCCTTGATAGATCTGATGATCCCGCGGCGCAATGGCCGGAAACATTTTTCAAAATGGCGGTCAGCCATTAAGGCAGAGCCGCGCATGCCCACCAGTGGTGAATCAAACCGCGGATCTGTATCGTCATAACGTAAAAATAGTCCGGCCCCAATTAAACCATACATCAGTGCCTCTTTTTCCTTATTATCATAATCACGCATCTTGTTTCCCAACGGAAAGATCGCCCCGAATTTATTGGCCAGATAACGCATCTTTTCCGTAACAAATTCCGTTGCACTGCCAAAGCCCGCTATAGTCATGGTGATTTCATAAATAACGTCCGTCCGCTCCTGAAGGATATCCACATCCCGCAACTCTTCCGCTGTCAATTCACCGACGTTTATCACTCCCGCATTCAACCCCCGCCAATTATCATAGGCCAATGCCGCCTGTGGGTAGATTTTTATCTTCTGATTAATCACAAATTCCAACCGGGTTAACACACTGCTAATCTTTCCGCCCAATTTAGCCACCTCTTCCGCCGAGGCATCATCGGCCACAATGGATCCCGCCCTGGTTTCCGGCATCATGTCTATCCTAATGGTAATATTATCAGCAATAATAGGAATACCCTGATCACCCGGGTAAACAACGCCGTTTTCACCATCAATCACCAGCGGCTGGCCCCGGACAATTGCCGGCTGTCCTTCTTTCATCTTGGCCCCGATACAAATAGGGATACGCTGTTCCAGACTGAAGATATAGGCATGGGAAGTATCATTACCGCGCCAGACAACCGCCTTGCCCGCTGCTGCCACAATTACATCATGCTCCGGTCCCATTTCTTCCAACACCGGAATCACACTCTCTCCCGCCGCCACCATTGCCCGAATCTCTTCTTCCTGAATCGCTAGATCGCGTTCAGGACTAACTATGTAGGCCACACCTTCGGCCGCACTGAAACCCGCTAAACCGCCGTCAGCAATTGGAGAAATAGATTTATCTTCAACATATTTTTTATCAACTTTTCTCTTCTCAAAAACAAGGTTATCTGGATCCTGTGCCTCTTTTTCCGGATTAATCGGCCTATTCTGCAGGTGACAAAGTTTAATCCAAATCTCTTCTTCATTAGGCCGGCCGCTAATCATGTCAAATCCCTTGCCCGCCGCTATGCGAAACTTATACGGACTTTCATCATCCGGCTGACAGACAGCAAAAGCAAATTCAATATCCCGCCGGTCAATCCAGTCGCCGGGATATTTCTCTTCGCAGGCCTCCTGGGCATTAAGATTGCCCACTTCGGCAATCATTTTCGCCAGCGCCATAATTGCCTCAGGAGAAAGAATTTTCATACCGCAAATATTGGCGGGATTGGGCAAATAAGATAAGGTGTCATAATCAGTATCTATTTTGTGTTCATGTTTGATAATATGGGCGAGAATAAAAAACTCTTCCTTTGTCAGATTCATTACTCTCAGCAATTCCCTTTTCACCTCCGCTGGACACTCCTGCTGTTCCGGCTTGCCAAAATAATACCAGTCATCAAACATCGCTCTGACCCAATCGTCAACAAGTCCATCATCAATCTTCAACAACTGTGCCAGTTCTCCCCTAGCCCGCCGTCTGCGACGCGACTTATCCGGAGCGTTACGGTATCGGCCATAGGCCTCAACCAACGCCTTTATTTGCACAAAGGTTAATTTTTCCTTCAGGGCCTGATAGGCATATTCCAGATAAACCAGCCGCATTTCTTTACCGCCCACCATAAAATCTTCATACACCCAGTTTTCACCATCCGGACTGAACAGGCTGAAAATATCCGGTTCAAATTTCCCTTCCACAATTCCCGGCCCCATGCCCGGGCCTACATTAACCTTCTGATACCTGGTAAATCCGCCAAAATCATCACCCGGCTTTTCTGGAAAATTTCCCTGGCACTTAGCAAATGTTGACCCATCACGTGCCCGGCCCAAATTACTGGTAAAGGCCGTACCGGAAACATAGGAATCCAGCTGTTCCAGCACCGCTACCCCGGTTAATAATTTAACCGGATTAAGAATTTCGTCTGCTGATTCATTTAGTTTATCCAACCAATGATAGCGGTCTTTAATATCCGGCCTTTTTTCTTCTATTCGCGCCAGGGCGTCACGCAGCCGTACGTAGCCGGGAGAATTTTCTTCTGTCAGGCTGCGGGCAATTTCCGCGAATCCCTCCTGTTCGAGAATTTCAATTAACTTCCGGTACTCGCGTTCGCCATCGCCGCCCTTTTCTCGCGTCATCTTGATCACAAAATCAAAAAACACCTGGATATCACGGTAAATAAATATCTGATCGTTAAACAATCCGGCAATCGCCTCAATGGTGGCTTCGGCAACCACATCCAGGCCGCGTTTATGCAGCACCGTTGTTCCCTGTCCCGGCTGGGCACCGATGCTTTTTTGAAACCAGGGGATGGTTCCTTCAAAATCCTCCATCAATCCGCTGCCCCGGTAGGCAAAACTGGCGTATTCACCTTTATCCACATCGTAACCCAGACGGCGGCTGTATTCAGTTATCAGGTCCTGCATTCGCTCTAACAGCTCCTCTGGTAATTCCGTTTCCGAGTGCATCAACTCCTGCACACGTTCAGAAAAATCCTTTCGCTGGCGCACATTCATCACATTCAATTCTTTAATTCCCTGCAGCGCCTCTAATAGATCAGGGTTATGTCGGAGATAGGCCAGGTTACCGTACTTAGTGATATTGAATCCCACGGGATTGGGAATACCCTTATTAAAGGCCCAGGCCAATTTTGCGCATTTTGTTCCGGCCAATGTTCTGTCTTCTGCGTCCCTATCATGATACTCCATTACCTGCGGCTTATAAGTGGCTGTGGCCAGATCGCGGTAATCGGCAATTAGATTCTTAACCGGATAATGATCAATTTTAGTTTCATCCGGATACAAACTATAAATTAGTTCTCCTTCCGCTGTGCTTTTGCTAAAGGCAATGGCCCTGCCTTTATAGGTAATTAAGTGATAATCTCCCGATTCCGCAATTGCTGCCTGGTCATATTCAGTTTCCAGTAATCTTTCCAGCCGGTGCCGCACAAGATTGCCTTCAACATCCCTCAGGTTATGTCTTTCAAAACCATAACCATGATTAATGATGCCTTCATTGCTGCGCAGACGGTCACGCAAAATATCGAAGATAAATATCTCCGGTTTCATTCCCAGATCCCGAAGAAAAAGAAATTTGGTAATATCATCAAAATGACTTTCCGCGTCAAAAACACTAACGCCCGCTACATTTCTCTCTAACATATTGGCAGTATTGTGATGAGTACTGCGCTGGTAATTATCCTTCTCCCGCTTCCACATCATTACCTCATGCCCTTCATGTGTAAAGCCGCCGGCCAGGGCGCGCAACAACCAACTGCGTATACGGTCGCCGCTCACCTGCGGGCCAAACATTTTGGCAAATTTTTCCTCTCCCAAATACCCCTTTAGTTCTTCCCGGCATTTAGCGGGATTAATAAACAGGTCAAGCAATCCCTTGGGAACATAGATTTCATCTTCAATATGAGCAATAACGTTGTAACGCATTTTCCGGACGCAGCTAAGGTAAAGATAAAGCAGATCTTTACCTTCAGGCGACTCCACAATTTTCATCTTGCCGCTACTCACAGCATCCTTTAATGCTTGCGCAATCTCACGATGTCCCGTACCCGGCAAATGATCAATGATTTCTGTGATTCGTTGTAAATAGACAGGATCGGCATCATGAATATCCTGCACATCATATTCCGCTATTCTATCAACCAGAAAACTTACTCCAACGTGTTCGCCCTTGGTCCCAACAGGATCCGCAGCAACCGGCTTCTCTTCCTCCCCGGATCCAGCAATGGTTGCCTTACTGACCCTTGCTGCTACACCGGAGGCTTCAGCCAAGCCCTTTAATGTTCTGTTAATTGCCGGCAGATTTTCTTCCGTTACCCGGAATACATCTATTAATTTTCCCTCTAACTCAATTGTTTTTTGCAGAGGCGCCCCTCTTCCTTGCAAAAAAGCAGCATAAAAGGGATCAACAAAATCCCTGGTTCTGATGCGCACAAAATAACCCATACTGTTAAAAGTATAAAATGCCTGTCCGCCATTACGCACTTTTTCTCCTGATTGCGGATCAAGCTCCGGCACAATCAGAGAATGAAGATATGGCAATGTGTTTACAGTTAGTCCGGGTAATTTTCCCGCGCTTACCAAATCCCAAAGGATCTCATCCATCTCCCTGCGCTTTCTCACCAGAGCCCCAAGATCGTTTATCCCCATTTCGTCTTGTAGTTTGTGGATAGCCAGCGGGGTTTGCAGCACCTCCGCCAGCTGCAGGGCGCGGGAAAATGCCTGCTGGGAATCAACCGCCAGGAATGATTGCCTTTCCAGGGCATAAAGATTGTTACTTAAGAGAAATGAAACGATAATAAGAACCGTTAAAGATTTTCGCAGAATTTCATGTTTGAAAAAGTACATAGCACCTCCAGTAAGTTAATGAATTGATTATTATTAGGCACAGAAATTCAGTGCATATAATAGTGCAAGCGCCATGCCAACCTTGTAACTCTATAAGTCATTAGCCATCAATGCTTTTTATATAGTTACAGGATAATTGATTGAAATATAAATGAGGATATCATGAAATATAATTCGCGATTTTATGTGAGAAATCGAAATTTTCTCATCTCCTGCACTGCAATGTATTAACATTGACAAAAATACTTGTTTTTTGATATAATTGTGTATCGTTATTTGTGAAAATAGCGCTTCAGAAAAGGAGGGACCAACATGAAATTTGGCGAAATTATTTTGTTGGCATTGATTATTTCTATCTGTCTGTACGGTACGGCGTTTGCCTTTACCCAGCAACAAAGCGGAGATGATGGATTTGGTGATGCAAATAATACCCATATAAGTGCAGTTAATAATTTAGGCTTGTATACGTATGTGGGTACTCAAAATGTAGACACTGGCGGTGCAGTTTTCCGTAGTATTGATTCAAGAACCTGGGTTCAAGTAAACACTGATGGTTTTGGTGATACTGATAACAGTGCTGTTGAGTCTCTAAAAACACTAGATTCTAACCTATATGCTGGTACTGAAAACAACGTTGATGGCTGCCAAGTTTGGGTGACCAGTGACGGCACCAGCTGGCAGCAGTCT
>CAZIXI010000051.1:0-7856 GCA_964543115.1 uncultured bacterium | reverse complement strand
GGATTTGGAGAAAATAACATCTCCATACCGTGTATGCATACATACAATGATAACTTATACGCAGCCACAGGCAATTTTGATGGTTGTCAATTGTGGTACACTGCTGATGGACAAACCTGGACTGTTGCTGTGGGTGCCGGGGCAACTACTCCCGCTGGTTTTGGCGACACCAATAACGATACTATTCCTGCATTGACGGATTTTGGCACATATCTTTACGTGGGAACATACAATGGCGGAGGAAGCGGTGCGCAGATCTGGCGCAGCTCCGATCTTACGTATTGGGAGCCTGTGGTCGGCGATTCTGCTACCGTAGCCGGTGGCTTTGGTGACAGTAATAATGACGCCATTGGTAGATTTGCCACTTACAATGGTTATCTTTACGCCGGAACACAAAATCAAACCACTGGTTGCGAGGTTTGGCGCACTACTGATGGAACTACCTGGACACAGGTGAATACAGATGGATTCGGTGCAGCGAATAATCAGTCTCTTAACGACATGGTTGTCATGGGACAATATCTCTATGCCGGTACCGATAACGCCGATGGTTGTCAGCTTTGGCGAACAACTGACGGCACTACCTGGACCGAGGCAGGAACAACCGCCTTCGGTGATACAAATAACCAGAGTATTACCTGCTTAGGGATACAAGCCGGAACGTTATTGGCCGGAACAAATAATGGCACCACTGGCGGCGAAGTTTGGCTTATCACTGATGATAGCGTTACCTATTTTGCCGAAGGCTTTACCTCTAGCGATTTTAGTGAATATATCTGTATTCAAAATCCCAACACCAGTTCCGTTTCCGTCACCCTTACCTTCATGCAGCCCGCGGGCACAACGGTTACCACCACCAGGACTATGGGTCCCACCACCAGAGAAACGGTTAACGTGAGTGATTATGTTAGCGGTGAGGTTTCTACTAAGGTTGAGGCAACCGGCGGCGAAACAATTATCGCTGAACGCGCCATGTACTGGAACAAGGGTGGAATTGACTGGGTGGCCGGCCACTGCAGTCCGGGGGTAAATACCCCTACACGCTCAGTTTATTTCGCGGAAGGATACACCTCAGATGATTTCTATGAATATATCTGTATTCAAAACCCCAACAGTATTTCCGCTACCGTCAGCGTTACTTTTATGGATCCTAACGGCAACACCGTGGCCACTGCCGTAACTATCGCTCCCACCAGCAGGGAAACAGTAAATGTAGGCAACCATATTTCTGGCGAGGTATCTACTCTTGTAACCTGTGAAAATACTAACATTAACGCCGAACGGGTAATGTACCGTAACGGCGGAGGAATAGACTGGATTGCCGGTCATTGCAGCACCGGCGCCCTTTCCGCTGCCGGTACCTGGTATTTCGCGGAAGGATACACAGGCAGTGATTTTGATGAGTTTATCTGCATTCAAAATCCGCACGCTGCTACCGCCGAAGTTACTGTAACCTATATGCAGCCTGACGGCACAACAACCACTTCCGATATGACTGTCGGGCCGACCACTAGAGAAACGATAAATGTGGAGCAGACCGTTTCCGGTGAGGTTTCCGTGCAGCTGCAATCCACTAACGGCGTGGGCATAGTTGGCGAGCGGGTAATCTACTGGGACAAAAATGATATCACCTGGATCGGGGCACACTGCTGTCCCGGGGCAACGGCAAACAGTACCACTAAATATTTTGCCGAAGGTTATACCGCCAGTGATTTCGACGAATATATTTGTATCCAGAACCCCAACAGCACATCCGCGGAAGTGGCGGTAACATTTATGGCTCCTAACGGAACAACTGTGGCCACCACCCGCACTATCGGACCAGCTACTAGGGACACGGTTAATGTCTCCCAATACGTTAGCGGTGAAGTCTCCACCCAACTAACAACAACTAACGGTGTGGGTTTTGTTGCTGAGCGTTCTATGTACTGGGACCGGGGCGGCATCGACTGGGTGGGCGGCCATTGCAGTAACGGCAAATAATTTTTAATAATACATACGCCATGAAGGAAATCGAGCTTAGCACGCTTCCTATATACTCACTTACTTTACACGGACGTGGTTAGCGCTTCGCTCTGTTCGACAATTGCCGGCAGTGAGTGAAAGCGGCTGGTGACATCGCGGAAGCCGGATTTTAATTGATTTCCCTTATAATATCTTCGCTGGCGTGTTTTATCACAGGCAATCACTATTCCCTGGCTATTCAGGATGATCACCCGGGGATTAAAGCCAAAAGATACAAGCTGAATTGTTTTTGCACTTTGATCATAGATTACATGAAAATCTGTGCTTGATTGTCCCCGGAGAAGCATTGCCAATAATTCCTCTAAATCCTCTTCCCAAGCGGTAAACTCAACCGGCAAGGTAATAAAGGCCGTCAGATCACGCGGCAGTGAAAAACCTTCAGCAATCTCTATTCTTTCATCCGGAAAGCACACAGCCGCAGAAACAATTTCGCCTTTCTTCCTACTTATCCGGTAAAGAACACCATCTTCTTCCCGAAAATAAACTTCTCCACTGGCAGTAATAATCTCATCGCCCTCGGCCATAACCTTGGCATAAATGGCCTTTTCTTTTTCCGCGATACTGCCTAACTCTTCTTCCCAGACTCTGCCAAACAATTTTTGCAGCCAAGCGGAAATATCTTCTGCTTTTTCATCATCCTCTGTTACCGCATCAAAGAACACCCGCTCAACATGCTCCAGCTCCTTAATCGTCTTGGTGCGCAAATCAAACCAGTAATAGCCGCGGAAAACATCTTTTATTTGCTCCTCATACTGCCGTAATTCCATCAGGCTGACACCGTAGGGAACAATAAACGTATGCTCCCCTTCCTCATCTGCCAAAAACAGGATCCGGTCAATTAATTGCGCATTTACCTCCGCTCCCAGAATTAATGACCAAATAAACAGCTCCGTTTGCTCATTCTCGGCATCCTGACAACGGACAATTACCGGCACCGGCACCCCTTCTTCCAGAACATCCTCTACATATCCGTCGAAAACCTCTTGAAATGCTTCCGCATTAAGCAATTTTTCAATTTCTCCTTCCGCCTGCACATCAATTACAATATGCTCCTTACCCACAATCCACTGATAACTGATATTGAGTAACCCCTGATAATCTGTCCTCCCCCGCAACAGCTCCACAACCTCCGTCAGGCTCTTACCTCGCACTTCCGGGCTAAGCAATACTTTCCCAATAGTCAATGCCGGCAGCCCTGGCAGATCAGCCAGAACACCAAAGCTGTAGTCATCTCTCATCTTATTTAACACTGGGTAAATAACATCCTTGATCAGGGCAGAAGGCTCACCTTCCGCCAGTATTCCGGCTACTATCGTGGTTATCTCTTCCTCCGGCATGAGTTCAAAAACATAGCTAAAAGCATCTTGCAGGTAATTAATAACAATTTTGGTCATGATATTTAGCTGTTGGCTCTTGATCAGACCGAAAAGAATATCTTCATCAACAACAGCCACGATTGCGGGATATACTGTTCGCATCCTTTGCGTAAGCAGGCTCACGAAGCGGTCAAACAGCTCCGGAGAAAATTCCCACATAAGCAGGGATGATTCTTCGCCAATCTCAATCTGAATACCACCTTCAACAAATTTGAGACCAGAGACAACTCCACTGACTATATCCACTAATTCCACATCTGTTTGCCCTTGCTCGCGGCAAAACAATACAGCCAAGGCAGAAATCTTCTCCGGTTCAGCCAGCCAGTCCTTACAAGCCTCACGGATAACCTCATAAACTTTCGGCTTATCCTCTGCCAATAATTCCCGAATAAAATCCGCCGCCTCATCATCACCGGCCAGCGCCGCGGTAATAATTTCCTTCAGCGTGGCTATGGCCATTGTATTATAGCCGATCTTCAATGTCTGGAGCAGCGTCTCTTTCAGGTCGCCATATTCCTTTAACCGCCAATAAACGGCAATGAGATTGTTCATTGAAGCCGTCAAAGAATCCGCATCAGTGGCCAGCCCCAGACAGGCCCGATAATGGTCCCGGGCCTTGTCGTCCCGTCCCATTTTTTGATAGGCCACACCCAACTGCGCCTGGCGCCTTCCCTCTTGCTCAGGAGTTCGAAAAGCTTGCTGCAGCCATCCCAGCAGATCAAGTTCTTCCTGATACCTTCCCCGACTGCCCAGCACACTGGAACTTAATAATACCCTTTCCACATTTTCGCCAGCCATTGTTGGTGCGATCAGATTATTCCTGTAGAAATGCAGTGCCTGCCGGTATCCTTTTGCCCACCAGAGGGAGCCGGAAAGCTCAAATAAGGCATCAAAATTATCAAATATTAACTCTGTACTCCTGTCACCCTGTTCATTAACCTTTAAAAAAAGATCCATGGCCCGTAGGGGATGGCCGTCTTCCTGCTGAAGCCTGCCCACTAAATGCCAAATCCGCGGATCGGCCTCCTTCTGCCATTCAGCCAATTCATGACCATATTCATCTGTTCTTCCGCTGCGCAGGAGAAATTTGAGCCGCCAAAAATACATCTCCGGATTATCCTGCCATTGCCGCCGGGGAATATTTTTAAACGCCGCCAGGGCTCTTTCCGGATCAGCGCAAAAATAGAATGATTTGGCCACTTCCAGAATATCCTCTGGCTGGTTTCCTCGCAACGCGGAGACCTTGTCCTGCCATTCGGCCACCGTCCCCCGCAGCGTTTCTTCACCTTTCTTGGCAATAATCGAGCACTGCTCCAATAAATAACAGACACGCCGTAGTTTTTGCCTCACCATTTCCCTGGCTGTGTCTCTTCGCTGATAAACGAGCCACTGATAGCTAATATGACCAAGTTCGATGTTTCCATACACAACAAAAGCAAGTTTTGCTTGTGCCTTATCCCATTCACCATTCGCCATCTCCCGCTCGGCCTGCTGCATTAAATCGTCAAGCTGTTCTTCCTGGGCCAAAAGACGCTTCTTGGCTTCTTTATTTTTTCCCACCAACTGCTCATGGAGTTCCGCCAACGTCTTCCGCTGCGCTTTGGCTTCTATAATCAATTCACGCATATTATCAACAAAAATATGCGGATAATCTTCCAAGAGAGATGCGCTTTCCCAATTCAAGATATATTCGTTTAATTCTTCTTCGTTCCCTGGCACAGGCAACGCCCACGCCTTCAGCGCTTCATCCCACTTTTCCTGCGAGAGGTACACTTCCCCATCAGCTATTTGCCGGTAGACACCAAGCACAGTCTTTTCCCGCCAGTCAAGTAAAGCGGCAGCAGCCTTAACAGAATGTTTCTTAAGTATCTGCAGAGATTCTGCTGTCTGGCAATAAGGCAGCAAACGCAGCAATAACCGCTGCATTTGCTTACTCTTTTTTCCGGAAACCCTCAACGTCTTGCCAAATAACGCTATCAGCTCTTTAGCGTGGGCTGTCACATTTAAGCCCTCAATCAAAGCAACCGCTTTATTCTTATGCTCAATAGAACAGGAATCATCACCCAAAATATTAATAACGGCGCGAATCAATATTTCCCTTCTGCCCTGGTTCCAGAACAACTCTTCATACCGTTCTTGCATCAATTCATATAGCCCCAACACCCGATCATTAAAAATATACAGCAATAATTGTTCAAGCTTATTATCATATAGCCGCAGTTTTATATGTGCACCAAAACAGCCGTCCAATATTTTCTGAATCTTTTCCGGCCCATACCCGGCAGCCGTTAATACCGTCATATTCTTCTTTTTATGTGTTAACTTTAACATATCCAGAGCAGATTCAAATTCATTCAGTAGTTCATAAAGAGCGCTCATCTGCAGGTAAGTTGTGGGAGAAATATCTCCCATCGACTCTGCTTCCCGAAACATCGCTATGCCTTCCTGCGCCCGGGCAATATTTTTTTCCGTCTCATCAGGATTATGCGTTACTTCACTGTAACAAATAGCAGCAAAAAGTACCCGCAACAAATGGGCCAGCCGCTCATCGGTATTTATCGCCCTGGCGGCCTCCGCACATTCTCTGGCGGCTGTTAATTGATCATAATAATGATAAAGATTAGCCTGGTAATGCAGGGCATGGGCGCACAGGTTATCTGCCCCCAGTTCCTCCAGCCAGGAAATAATTCGTTTTAACGGCCTGGCCACTTCTTCACTATACTCTTCATTAGCCCCCTTAATCCCTTCAAAGAGAATAATGATAAACATGAGAAAGGTCTTTTCCTCCGGCAGGTTTTTTAAACAAACAAGATCATCTATTAGGCTTAGCGCTTCTCTTAACCAAACAGCAGTATCCCGGCTGCCGGTTAACTGCGTAATCAGCTGCAACTTAGCCAAGACTTCTACTTCATCAACAACAGCTCCCGCTGGATCAAGCGCAGCAGCAACGCGCTGGCGCAGCTGCGGAATCGTTTTCAGGGCCTTTGTCTCCGCCAATTGCGCCAATTCTTCCATTCGTTCTTCTCCGGCAAGAAAATCTATTATTTCTTCAAAGGCGCTGATTAACTTTTGCATTTCTATTATCTGGTAAACTTCATTGGAAACAAATTTCTGTTCCAACAGCCACTGGGCATAGGCCAGACAATCCTCAAACCCGAATAGCTCCATGATTGTCTCCCGCACATCGCGCAAATCAACAGGCGGTAAAACACCGCCAACAATCCCGCGTAAATAATTCGCGGCAAATTCCCCTCCTTTTACCGCTGTTACCTTTTCTATTAAATCCCTTAGCAAAGACAATTTACCCCCAGCAAGCAAAATCATGGCATTGAGGGCACTGCGTCTTCGTTCATAAATCATTTCACTATCATAGGCCAGCCATTTTTCTAAATCTTCTTCTGCCGCCTCTCCCTCCCCCTGCCGCCAATGCAGCAGCCAATAACAAAATTGGCTGAAACAAAGCATGCCGGGCAGACTCTTTTTTATCGCCTCTCCTTCTGCCCGGACAAGACAGTCTTGCACTTTATCATAATCATTTTCTAAAACTAGATATATAATTGCTAACACAGCCCAGCCTGAACTAGTAACTTCATCTTCCTCCACTCTTAAGATATAATCTCGCGCCTCCGCCAGTTCTCCCAAAAAGAAACAACATTTCCCCAAACGGTCCAGAGTAAAAGAAACTTCCGTCGCCCGCAAACTCGGCAAATGATCATCGACAACTTTTTGCAGCTTTTCCTTCGCCTCCTTATATTGCCCCAGAGAATAATAACAAAAACCCAGGTTGCGCACTACGCCACCCTGATCTTCCTCAGGCATCTTCTCAAGATACCCATAGCACTTCTGGTAATAGCCAAGCGCCTCCATAAATTCCTTTAGGTCAAAATGGGCATTGCCAATAAGCGTACAAATCCCAATATAACTTTTTTGATCAATGAGGAATTTACCTGATTCCAGGGCATCTTTACCTAACTTAATAACAAGCCTGTATTTTCCATTTCTATACTCTCTCTCTATCTTTTTCCATCGCTTAAATACCGGCTTCTGTTTGGGCCTATCTGCTTTTGATTTCTTCGCCATCCCAAACATTAACCAGGCAGGCAGCTCAAATCCAAACACTTCCGCCGGAAAAATATCCGCCGCAGAAACAAATAAAGAAGAGCAGATCAAGGTAAGCCAAATCATTAGCCTAAACAAAGTTGACTTTCTCTCATCCCCGCCTACTCGATCATCAACTGCTTGACCACCATCCCTGAATCTTAGCCAGGCGGCAGCCGGATTCTGCACCTCATCAATTGAACTTGCGAGCTCCTGCATAGCTTGCTTACTATCCGGCATTAACACCCTCTCCCCTGTCGCCCAGAGCAAATTCTGTGCAATAAAGGTGATAATAATAAATGATATTGTTATTTTTTTCATAATGGATTAAATTAATTAATCAATTTGGTAACATGG
>CAZIXI010000050.1:5260-17057 GCA_964543115.1 uncultured bacterium | reverse complement strand
ACGGATATTGCCTGGAACATAATCAGGTATCCGCGGATAGCAAAACAGGTTGGCTCAGAGGTTAGCGAGGTAAAGGTGCCGGTTTCGGACAGGATAAATTTTTATTTTGAATACACGGTTCCGGCTTTAACGGAATTGCTGCGGCAAATGAAAACGAATTCCCAGAGCGCGAACGTTGTTAAAGATTTATATGCCGGTAATATACAGGGCACGGCGCATTTTACTAAGGGTAAAATACCCTGGGATGTGCCGGAGGCGGAAATTGATGATTGGGAGATCTTAAGCAGTATCGTCTTCGGGGTAATCAAAACTTATTTGGGCGCGGTGCCGCCGCATGCCGCATTAGATTCCGCTAAACCAGGCGGATTTGATATTTATCGGGCGGCGCTCTCTAGTGGAGATAAAAATATGCAGGATATTGCGGGGCATTATTTTGAAAATGCCGCGGAGGTGCTGGAACTGCTGCGGGACGCGGAGTTCCGGCAGTTCTTTAATATTCCAAACGATATTCTGGCCAGGGATTGGCAGGATATCACAAAGCGACATGTGTTTTCATTTGTTTTTGGTCTGGCCGATCAGTGGATAGGCAGCTCGCGGGATCTTTCTTATAACGAGCGCTGGTTCAGGGAGAATGGTTATCTGTCCGGTAAAGGCGGTTATGGTTCCGCTGGAGAGTATCTTACTGCGTTCAAGGCCATGTTTAAGATTGCCGGTGATCGCGGTTTCCAGAAACTGTTTAATCTGGATCTGCCCTTTGGCGTTGATATTGACTGGGGCAGGAAATATTCCAATGATCCGGCGGAAGACATCAAGCTGTTTAGCCAGTCTTTGGACAAAAACGTCACGCCCCTGCTGGCTTTTTTGCTGGGGATAACGTGGAACATAGAGAATAACGAGGAGTGGCGGGAAGGGGGGATTCACAGTGCCGAGGATTATATCAGCCTTGTAAAAATGGTTGTTAGGCTGGCGGATAATTATTATTTTCAGGTAGTAGCCAACGGCGGTAAATCAATTTATCCCATTACCGACTGGCACAACCTGAGCGGCAACGCCAAAGAGCAGAGATTGTTTTCAGTGGTTGTGGATGAATTATTTGGTTTAGTTAAATATATTAAGAACACCGGTGTGGGCGATAATAAGATTGGTTTGGATAAGAGCCGTTACAGCTTGCTGGAAACGGCGATGAATGACAGGGTAGATGATTATATTGATGTATTAAAAGATGTGGCGCAGCTAATGCAGAATCCTGAATTCAATTCATTGCTCTTAGATAGTATTAGTAGATTTTCCGGCAGGCAGTTTAATCTGGCCCAGATAAGTACGGGGTACAGTTTGACTAATCTGGATAATCGCCGGTTTATGCATCAGGCATTGTTCTATTTTGCTGAGAAAATAGGAGTGGGCAGCGGCAAGTTGTGGCGGAACGCTGATGAAGTAATAAAATACTGTGAGATTGCCAACAAGATAAAAGATAAGGTGCGGGATTATGCCGGGCCCGGCCTGTTTGGCCCAGCCCAGGCAACGGACCAGGCGCACCTGCGGCTTATTTCCGGCGACCTGGAACTAATCTTTAGAAACGCGGAGACCATCTACAAAGCTGGCCAGGCCTATGATTCTCTGGAATCAAAAGATGGTCAGATTAGTTTAAAGGCCTATAACGGCAGGATCTTTAATTTCAATTCCCTTACCGGCCGGCTGGAATTTTTACCAACGGACGTTGTGACAATTCTGCCGGGAACGGATCTGGTGACCAGCTGGGCGCGGACGGAATTGGATGCCAGAGGTAATACCGTAACAACTATTGAGCGCTATCTTGGCGCGCGGGCGGAATATAACAGTTGGGCCGGGGATTTGGGGATAGATATGAGCAGACCGCCGCTTTTGGCTGGCCGGCCCAGGCCGAATTCCTTTCTCTCTCCGCTCTTTATAAAACCCGTTGGCGGTGTCAGTTACCGGGTAGAGCGGATACTGGAAAAAGACGGGGACGGTAATCCGACAAAGAAACTTATCGGGTATAGGGATAAAAGAGGTAATTATGTGTTTACTAAGCTTATTCAGATAAAAGGCATTGAGGGGAAGAAAGGTTCCAGTGAAACATTCCTGGTGGATTTTGTAACCGGTATGCCGCGCCCTGAGGTTTCCGCCAGCACTAAGTGGCAAAAGGAAGGAAATGTGCTGGTGGAAACAACACTGCATCATCACAAAGAGGCAGGCGGGAAGAAGGCTGAAGTAAAGGAGGTAGTGATCCGGGATTATCAAACGAAAGAGATCTTAAAAAGAGAGAAGAGCGGCGTAATCAGTATTCCAAAAAAATTGATGCCAGGAACAGCAGATGTTTTTGAGGAATATGAAGATTATATTGTGGGTGTGGATGGTAAACAGCACCTAAAAGGAAAGCGGATGTTGAAGAGAAAGGATGGTAAGCCGCTTGTCGAGAATGGCCAGTTGGTATATGAATATACAGATCTACCCGGTGAGATAGAAAGCGATGTAGCTCAGGATGTTTATCAGGGCAGGACGCAGGAAATTGTTTCTCAACAAGAAAAGGTAAAAACAGTAATAGATGAATACCTTCCTGATGGTACTCCCCGGACCACCACTACTTATGCGATAATCGGCGGCAAGCAGTATCCTCTGAAGAAATCAAGCCTGCCGGATACGGCAATAGACCCGGTTCAGGGAGGGATTATCTATAAGAACTTCGTTTATACGGATCCGCAGAATGGTCAGACGAAACTAGTTAATGTATCCGAAAGGATAATTACTGATGTGGAGACAGATGAGCAATACCGGGTGTTTCTCGCTGAAGATGGCAGTACAGTGCTAATTCTGGATGGTGATGAGGCAGTTGTTAATACAGGTCGAATTTTTGGCGCTAATGTTGCTACAAGGACAATTGCTGTTCCGATTAAATATCTAGTTATTACTAAGGCAGGTATTTTCCTGCGTGAGGGATATGAAAGTGAAATCCTCAGGGAAAGTGCTCCCTTAGAATATGAAAAAAGCGGTTTTCCAAAAGTATCTAAGGATAAGGTTGCCAGAGTTAAGACAATAGACTATGAGAATGGTGGGAACGAATATATAGACGATATAGATTTAAATACAGGCAATCTGCTAAAGAGGAAATATCAGGATGGTAGAATAGATCTATTCGGGGGATTTATCTCGGGCAATCAGAGAGCAGGTTACAGTACGAGGATCAAGCAGGGAGAGGAAGTAGAGTCAGGTACGGTGGCCCGGGGGAAAAATGGGCTGTTCAGGATATACGAATTTAGTTATCAGGACGAAGAGGGCGGCTGGGAAACAGTAAAACTTTATCAACATAATTTTAGAGATCTCTTGCTGGGTCGGCCGTCACGGGATGAATATAAGAATCGCCGGGGTGATACGGTCGTGCATGTTAGTCAGGAGACGGTGTATATCAGCACAGACGGCAAGAGCGGATATGTGTACCGGCGCTCGGCGGTTGAGGTAGAGGATACGCGGATAATACTTAAGTCTGCTGCCAGGCCGCTGGCCCATAAGGAAATTAAAAAACAGGCGGGTACCCCTTTTGAAGGGGTTGCGGTTAGAGGAATTTTATCGACTAAAAGGATAGAGATAACAAAGCATTTTGTGTATGACCGGGATGGCGGCAGGCATTCAGTGAGGGAAACGGTGGAAACGGATTTGAGCACGGGGCAGTTAATCAAAAGGACTACGGGAGACGTGATTTCCGCAGCCGACAGTCTTATTCCCCTTACGCAAGATGTGCCGCAGGGGTACACGGATTATGTAATTAATGAAAGGGGGGAGAGAATAAAAATCGGCAGGGGTGAGCTGCTGGAAGTTGATAGAAAAAAAGGCCTGCTGGTATATGATTATACAGATAATGCCGGTGTTCAGTGGATAAAACACCGCAATTTTCTCGGGCAGGATATAAAGACGGAGTTGGTACTGCCGGACGGGGGCAGGATAGTTTCGGAAACAGAATTTCATGGGGATTCCACACTGCCCCTGGCTGATAAAACCAGGATCAGGGTCGAGGATCGTCAGGGCACAAAACTTTATGATTTAGAAGGGCATACATTTATGGGGATAGATGATTATGGTTACCGGATATATGAAGTGGAGAATTTTGTCAGTAAAAACAAGCGGGGCAATTATCTTGTCAGCCGTAATGCCCTAGGGCAGCCTGTAAGGGAGGTGCGGCTACTCGCCGAGCGTCGCACGGTGATGATCGAGAATGAAGATTTTGTCCCCGGAACAAACATCCCGGGAAAATCTACCAAATACTCTAAAGGTATTGATGATAATTGGCACGCGGTAGAAGAAACCAGAATTCCGGGTGACTGGTTAGCTAGGAATGGTCGGCCTATCTTCAAAAATTTTAGCTATGGTGATATTGTGCTTAATGTGCGCCAAGTGATCAGGAAAGATTTGCGCACGGGGGAGGAATGGGAGGAATATGTGGATGTGGCCGGGGCCTCGGTGTTAAAAGTAGACGGGGATGAGGTAACGGTGAATCTTAAGACTTTACTGGGGACAAACATATCCCTAAACAGTGTTGTTGTTGAAGGTAAGTATCTAAAAGGATTGCAGCTTGACCCGGTGGCCGGGATTCTTAAGAACAGTTATGTTCGCGAAAAAGATCTAGCTGAAAATGGACAGCCCCGGATGGAGTTGTATGTTGATCGCGCCGGAAAAAAACATAGGGTGATCAAGGTGTATACTGAAGATAAGATTCGCAAGGTACAATATGTAGATTCTATAGATATAGCAAACGGTAACCTGATGGAACGGGAGTATCTGGGCACTGATGGCAAGTTAACAGGGTTTAGGGAAAAATACTGGAACTATTACCCGGGTACGGGTAAGGCCATGAACAGCGTGCTGATAAATCCGGCTGTAAAAGTAAATAGGGGCGTGGTGCGGGCGACAGAGCTAGAACCGGAGAAGGGCAGCGGGTTGCCAAAGATCTATACATATACCGGCTCTGCCGGAGATATTCTTTATCTTTATAATAATAAAGTTACCAATGTTGTTAATGGCAGCAGCAGCGATGAATACAAGAACCGCCGCGGTCAGACGCTGGTGTACGATACGCCAAAGGTAAAGGCCGTGGCCAGTGAGTATATCTACAGCTCGTCGTTCGCGGCAAAAGTAGATGAATACTATAAAGGAGATATAATTATAGATAAAGACAGCGGGAAAATTATTGTCAGAAAGGGTGCGGCAAAGATACGGGAAAGATTCCTGCTCTTGGGTGAGGATAATTTGCCGTTGGCCTATAGCCGGTTGGATTTTGAGCCGGCAATCACGGATATCTGGGATGCTGATCGGTGTGATCCGCAGTTGTTCCCGCTCTATCGTTACCGGGTAGTGGAAAGATTGTTTCAGGAGGATAATGGAGAAGATGTGCAATACGACTTGTATCAGACAGGGTTTGGTGACCAGGCGTTGAGGATGAGGGAAAAACAAGATGGTGTAGCGGCTACGGTGCATAAAGGTGTGCTGCTTGGCGCCGGCGCCTCATATGAGGTTTATCAGCTTGCTTTAGCGGATAATGGAGATACAGACAAAACCAGATATGCCCATACCGATTGGGATGAGGACTGGAATGTGCCGGTAATCCATGATCTGGAAATACCGGAAAAGGGGGACCGGGTCAGGGCCACGAGAAGTGACGTCACAGATTATTTTCCCTTTGAAATACACTCTATTGAATATACTGATATAGACGGTGATCCTTTAATGATTGATGAGGTAGACGGCGCGCACGGCCTGCGCACTTATTATACGGGTATTGTTCCGGGCACTGAATCACCGGCCGGAAGTGTTGTCATTGATAAGGAGACTGATGAAAAAATATGGGAAGCGGACGGTGAGCTGAAGGCAGGCGGCCTCGAGTCAACGGCAACGGATAACGCTGTTGGAGAGAGATACGTGGAATTTTATAATTATGATGGAGAGATGGTATCCCGGAGCAAAGACGGCAGCGATAAGATTACGCGCAATATGAAGTTTTTATTGGGCACGCGGTTTGCCTCACAAATGGCGGTCGGGGATGGTGATGGGACACTGTTGCAGAGTGGAGAGGTATTGTTCGGGGAAGACGGCAAACCGCTGGTTAAAGGAATTGATAATGAAAACGGATCACGGGAGACCGTTGTCGCGGTTACCATGACCCACCATGAGAAGAACAGGACCTGGGTGGAATGGTATAACCAGTACGGCCAGTTGCGAGAAAAAGAAGAAACGGTTCAGCTGAAGGGAGAAACATATAACATAGTAACAAAGCAGTATGACTTCCTCTCCCGGTTAAGTCCATTGGCCAGAAGAAGCATTGTCGAGGTAAACGGGGTGGCGGTTTATGAGACCCAGCTTATCCCTTGGGAAGACGGGAGCTATCTGGATAGTGAGGGGAGGAAGAAGGTTCAGTTTAGGAGCTTAAAGACGAACCTCGTCTGGCAGGAGGTGCAGGATCTGGCTGGCGACAGGGTGTTGTGGCGTTACGACGGGCATTTGGAAGATGGCCGGTTTATCATCGATACGGTAACGGATTTTTTCTATGAAGTGCCGGAACTGGCTAAAAGAGATATTGCTTCTGGCGGCGAAACCTATTTATACAATACCGGGGAACATATTTCCTCGGCCAGAGCGGTTACTTTCGCGGACGGCGCGTATGTCAATAGTGAGGGTGAGGTTCTTGTAGAGACAACCGATCAGCAGAAAAAGATTACCCGGCAGGAAGTGAAGGACAAGCTGGGCCGGACCGCGTGCGTATATGATGGTGAAATAGCCGGCGGGGAGTTTCAACGGTGGACAGCAACGGAAAATGATTTAAAAGGCATTGCCGGTTTTCTGGGTATCGCCAGAGAGGCACGCACGTATTATTTGTTTAAGACCGAGGAACCTGTTCATGTTTCCTCTTCCCTGCTGCAGGGGGACGTAAACGGAAAATTTACGGACGCGCAAGGCAACGTGGTAATAACAAATGTTAATAAGATCACCAAGGTTGTTAAGATTACCGCTCTGGATGGCCGGGGCAGACTGGCAGTGGAATATGACGGGTATGTTACAGATAAACAGGTATCGCTCAATGGCCGGACGTATGATCCGGGAGAATTCGTCTATCGTAAGTTTACCCGGTATGGTTATGACAGGGGTTTAATGGGTATTCTGGGTGTGGCCCGGTCGGCGCGCACGTATGTGGCAGAGTGGCGGTATGATGCGGTTAAAGATGAATACCTGCTCCAGCGCGGTGAACAGCTCAGCCAATCCTCTCTTTTAAAATTTCCCGGCGGAGGTTATCTGGATAATGAGGGCCGTACCCTTGTTCAGATAGAAGATTTGAAACGTCCGGGACTGGTCTGGCAGGAGTTAAAGGATAAACGCGGCGTAACTGAAATGAAATATGATGGCTATATCGACGGGGAAAATGAATTTGTTCCAATGGTGGAAACGGGAAATAATTATTCGGAACCCGTTTACAGGTTGTTAGGGATCGCGGAAAAAACAGAAACGCATATTTATGACCAAAACAGTGCCGATGGGAAACGGCTGGTTTCGAAATCAGAATTGGAAACTAACTTCTATCCGGCAGGTGTGTTCAAATTTATTGACAGTCAGGGGCAGGTTAAGATTAATTTTAATCATGTCTTAAGAAAACTCAAGTGGGCCGAGGCCAGGGATAATAAGGGAAGAACGGTATTGAAAGAAGAAAAAAGGCCGGATGGTTCGTTGAGAAAGACAAAGTATGTCTTTTATGATGATAATAAATTCGGGCTCTATGATATCGCCCATCGTTCAGAAACGGCTGTGGAGGGGAAACCGTTTACGGTTTCTTTGACCGAAAGCTTTATCGATGGACAGGTAACCTATTACATCCAGAATCATGTTTCCAGGCTGCATTGGAAGGAGATCATGGATGTGCGGGGGCGGCTGGAAAAGAAATATGATATGAAGACATCCGTGGACGGCGGCTTTTTGGCTGAGCATGAGATTGCCTACGAACTCCATTATGATAAAGGCATCTTGGGTTTTTTGCATTACCCCTACGCCACCAAGGCTTGGGCCACAGACAAGTATGGTGCTAAAAATCATGATTATGGGCCGATAAGTGTATCCGCGATAATTGAAATCAGTAAATTGACCGGCTTACTGGCGGGTGAGATAGCGGATATAGAGCAGTTTTACGAAGAGCAGCAGCTTGTACAGTGGGACCAAATAGGAACGTATACTAATGTGCCGGTAAATATAGACAACCTGTTTGATGAGCATGGCCGGCTGGCTTATAAGGTCAAAAATTTCTATAAACAAGAAAGAAGCGGCGCGCGCACGGAAACCCAACATATTGAGGTAAAGGATAAACATGGACGGCTGGAAAATGAATATAGATTGTTTGAAGACAGGCTGCCGCAGCTAGATAAGGTATATGATTCACCGGTTATTCCGAAAGAAGTGGTGGTGCGCCGGCGGTTTTTTGATTACGGCTCGAAATTCGGAAAATACGATATATCGGATCACACTATCGATGTTTTAATGACGGAAGGCAGACAGGAAATATCCACTGTTTCCAATTCTGTGCAGATGGATAAGCGGGGCCGGCTGCATTATGAAGTCAAACAGGGGTATGGAGCGTTTGATCGCGCCCGGTTAGAAGATGAGCAGGGGCGGATCATATTTGAAAAACTGGGATTGGATTGGATCAGTAAGGTGTGGTCGGAAACGAGAAATAACCGCGGGATAATAACCATTATCAGGGACGGTTACACGGAGATCGGGAAGAATGGTTTTGCTGCCGGCGAGCCCGGGTACATTTCCTTTCTCATTTATCCGGAGAAGAGCGTATTTTCATTGATGAGTATTTCTCAGGGCGGCAGGACCTATGAATACAGCGGTTCCAAGGTAGAAAGCGATTATGAGGGGCAGGAGACGGTAGCTGAAAACAATAATTTAGAGCTGGTGGAGATGGCCGACGGGAATTGGATATTTACTCTTGATGTTAAGGATAGCCGCGAAAACAAAAAGAGTATAACCGGAAGGGCGTTTTATCCGGATGGCCGGCTGGTGCTGGGCATGGTCTATGAGCGGCATCTACGCATACCGTTAAAACAGCCGGAGGCGATCGTTTACCATGATATGCGCGCTCTGCCCGCGTATACGGTGGCCGTAGACGGTGAGCGGGAAGAGTTGTCTAAAGTGCATCATGTGGCGCTGGTGGAAGATAAAAACGGCTATATGTGGATCTGGGATGAAGATGTCGAGGCAGGTGCCTGGCCGGAAGCGAAACGTGAGTTGGCGGAATTTGTTGACGGCCGGCAGGTAACCAAAAAAACGAAAAAAGTTCAGGTACTGCCCGCTGATAAGGCGGAGAAGGTGGCCCAGAGAAAAGGCGCGTATTTTTTTCAGGGAGACGTGATCAAGGAAAAACGCAGCCGGTTCACGCCGGTGGTCTGGCGCAATTATGTTAAGAAGGGCTGGGACCGGATCGAAGAATATTTCAGGATACATTTTAAGGAACATGCCAAAAATAACTGGATCTATAATGTTATTCTGGAAGCGAAAGAAAGAAAGACTATTGTGCCGATGGTGGCGGTTGTCTCTGCGGGAATTTTATTAATCACTTTATTGCTGCCGTTGTTATTGTTAATGTTTACCCGTTTTCTTTCTTGGCTGTTGTGGCGGAAGCCGGCAAGGACCTCAGCGGAAACAGAGCCTAAAGGCGCCGGCGATGGGGCAAAAGCCAAGGAAGAACAGAGGATCAGGGCCAGGATCGCGGAAATAAACCGTCATCTTTATCTTATCGGTCCGTTTACCGAATACCTGATGAAATTCTATCGCATAACCAACGATGCTGAATTAGAGAAGATTGTGGATATGTTTTATCCTGACGGGCATCCCAAAAGGATGGGACCAAAAAGCAATGGTGATACTGTTGATGAAGATCTGTTTAATATGCGGCTGGGAGATATGAGACGGGAAGAATTCATCGAAAAGTGGTTTGTTGAGCCCATCTCCTATATGTTCCTCGCGTTACTTATTCCCCAGCATGGAAAATGGAAAAAATACAATGAAGGTAAGGTTAATAAGGAAGAAGCGGATGCCTATCCGCCGTTCAGGGATCAGGACTTGAGGAGGCTGCTGGAGTTCTGTAAAAAGGCACAGAAGAAAAAGGGCCTGGAAGATGATGCTTTTGATGAGGAGACGGATCCCGTATTAAGGTTTGATCTTAATTGGCAGATGTTTGATTTATTGGAATTGGTTGATAAAAAAGACATGAAGGCGATAACGGAAATGACCGATAAGAACATACTGGGCGCCGTTAATGAAATATATAGTGATAGTAAAGGTGTCAGTAAAAAGAAAATAAGGAATTGGCTGCTCTCTGCCTATAAGGAACACGGACTGAAATATTCTATCTATCCGTTGAAATTAAAGAAATTGGCTAATTTGATCCGGGGGCTGCTTGCTTCGGGTGTTATTGCCGGAGCGGTATATTCCATTATAAAACTGTGGACCGCTCAGTGGCCGGGCTTTGGCGAAGTTGTCGCCATATTCTTTGTCGCGTTTATTGCCATCGTGCTTGTTAAAGAGATATGGACTACCGCCAAGTATTTCAGGTTCCATCTCACGGACTGGCCAAAGGGGATCTGGCGGATAATCAGGTCAATACCTAAATACAAGTATAAGAATCAGCCAGGGATCAAGGAGCAGCTAAAGGTAAAGAATCAATTCTTTCGCCAGTATTTTTTCTGGCTGGCTGGTGCCAACGTAGCTTTATGGGCGTTTTCGATCTACTATGCTTGGGGTATCCTGCCGTGGTTCGGTCAAGCAATCGGAATGGTTATTCTGCTCTTCACCAGCAGGGAGTCTATCCGTAGCTGGTGGTATCTGTTGATTGAGGCCAAGGCGGTTAAGGTGCAGGCGAGACAAAAGTGGTATACATTGAAGACCTATGGGGAGATAGGGAAAAAGCAGTTAAATAGATTAAGGGGAAGTGGGCTGGAGAGTGCCTATCTGAAAGATGCCTTTATCGAAGTACTGGTTGAAGGCAGTCTCTGGAAATACCATCTGATTGATGAAAACGAAAGAAAGGCATTTATTGAAGGCATAAATGATCCGGGCGCGCATAAGTTGCCTTTCATAAGTAATTCCCAGGCCAGAAAAATTGTTATTGAGTTTTTCAATAAGATAGAAATGTTCGGACAGGGAGAGCTGGAAAAGATGCTTAATCAGTTGAAAGATGATCCCGCAGTATTATTGCCGGTGATTTTTAAGGGAACGGGAAAGAAGAGGGTGGCGCCGGATCTGGATTTTATTGACAAGGAAGAGGCGGAAACCAGTACCACCAAGGAGAAGGTGCCGGTGATGAAATCACTCTATTATATTGCCAAAGAACAATTTGGTGAATCCTGGCGCATTTATTTGGAAAGAGAGTTTGGCGGTCTTTCTCGGGATACGTTAAAGAAATTGTTAAAGCTTGAGCTCACGTTTAAAGAAACAGTACGCGTAATAGCTGAAGAGTTAAAACTTGAGGGCGAGCAGGTTCAGCAGCAGATCATTTATGATTGGTTGATCTTCCGCGCTGACGGGTTTCTGAAGACGCAGATCTTCAGTCAGGAAGCCGGCGAATTGGCTTATCAGGTGCTGCTGAAGCATATATTACCTCCGGGCACGGATATCGAAGAAGAAATAAATCGTTATCTGCTGATAATGGCCGCGCATGAAGATATTAATCCCGATGATTCTGATGATAATGAGCAGGTAAAGATTTTGGTGGAGCAACTAGTGGGCGGATACGGCTGGAAGTTAA
>CAZIXI010000050.1:2131-5250 GCA_964543115.1 uncultured bacterium | reverse complement strand
GCGAGAAAGGCCTTCGGCGGGTATTGGTTTCCCGGAGGGACAGTAATAGTGACTATAGTTTTCCGCAGGCAGTAGGCAAGCAATGGAAGCCCAAGACAGATACTTGGAGTGTTACCGCCCGGTTTATCGAAACATATCTGGAAAGTATCGGAAAAGATGATGCGCTGATCCTTAATTCTGATCGTGACCATTTCTTCTTTCCCTCAGATTTCTTTCTGCTGCCGTTTGTCTCACAAAGGCTGGCCGGAGATGAAAATCTGGGCTGGCTATGCACGCGGTTGCGGGTGTTTGTGGATGGTTTTATGCCGGCGGCATCCGATCACCGGGTGGCGGAAGATAACTGGAACACCAGGGTGATTCCCGCGGAAGCGGAAATAGGTATGCATGCCTATTATGGCCCGGGCATTATTCGCTGGCGCACAATGAGTGAATGGGGCTCTTATATGGATAATATCGAGGATACCGGCGCGGCAATCGAGGCGCTGAAGATGGGCTGGAAAGGCAGTTATACCCCGTGGGTTACCTGGGGCCGGCCGCGGGAAATGATTGTTGGTTCAATGCCGGCGTTTGTGAACAGGTTCGGCGGGCTGGTAACCGATACGTTTTTAGGCGTGCACTTCCAGCAGTTGCTGGATAGTGACGAACTGCATTGGACGGAAAAAGCCACGCTGTTTCAGAACTTTGATTTCTATTTTAATAAGCCGCTGGTGCCGCGCTATAACCTGTTGATATTCCTGTTTGCCTTCTTCCTGCAGTTTACGCCTTTTGCCTATCTGGCGCTGCCCCTGTTTTTTATCAGCCTGCAGTATGTCTTCTCCCAGGCGATAACCGCCGGCGGGCCGCGGCTGTTTATTAATCAACCAACACTAAACGTTTGGAAAAAGTGGAACATTCCCGTAGTGACTACCGTTACTAATTGGCTGATAAGTTACGTTTTGTATTTAGCGCGGTTCTGGAGTCTGGTCTTTACTTTTTTGCCGTTTATTCCCATGCATGATGAAAAGGTGAGAAGCGCCTTTGAGGGCACAGCCGGCCTGTTTACATCCGGGATAAAGGATATCTATTTCCCCCAGCTCAGTTTTGCCGAACTTTACCTGACTTTCAAGAGTGCTATCCGCTGGGGAGTAATTCTTCTGCCCATATTATTTCTGTCTCCCGCCCATCCAGCGGCGGTAATTGGGCAGTTCTTCTTTGTTATCTTCCCGATTGCCTTTATTTTCGGGCCGTTTTTAAAGAATGGTTATACTAATATGCCGCTTTATCTGGGCGCGCTTTTATCAGGTGTTATGGTTTTACTGAGCAGTTGTTTTCTGCCTGTATTGCCGATCTACGCGGCGCTGGCGCCGGTATTAGCCATACCGGTCATCTGGAATATTTTTAAATATAAAGAATTAAGATTGAAAAAGACATTTATTGAGGACCGGTTTGTCAGGGGTATTGCACACGGACTGCTGGCAATACCTTTGGCTATTTTGGGGCTTGTTTTTAGGGTTGATTTGTTTGAATGGTTTTCGGAGCATGCGATAAAATCGAAAGACAAGGAGGGGAAGCCAAAACACACGCTTTTGACCACGGGGCATTTCTATAAAGGTGTAAATTCCGGTGAACTCTCTAAAGTGGATGAGGAAGGACGGAAATGGTTTAAGAAAAGAGAAGCAAGCAGTATTGCCAGATTACTTTCTGCCGCCCATGCGGTTATTGCACTTGGTTTTGTCATTGGTTTATTTGTTCCAGCTATGACAATTCCGTTGGGGCTAATGATTTCAGCGGAATTGTTATTTGTGGTATTCAGTTTTACAAGATTCTGGCAGGCAGAGAATGTCGAAGACGTCTTAGATTTGAAAAAGGAAAAACGCGAAAGAAAAAGGCACAAGACATCCTGGTGGCGGGCGTTAAGGTTAAGTATTGGATATAGTGTAATATCACCATTATTTTTTATGTTTGTAGAAATGCCTTTGGTAATTAAAAAAATGTTTATTATCTTCAAAAACAGTAAAAGCAAGATAATGTTTGTTGCTATGATTATATTTTTAGCTTCGATAATGTCTTATTCTTTAGCTTGTCAAAATACATTTATTGAAGAAAAAGAGGTTGCAGCTGATGACCAGCGGTTTAATATATGTGTTGATAAGCTTAAAAGTACAAACAGAAAAGAGCGAGATAGAGCAGCGATTGAATTATGCCATTCTGATAATCCTCAAGCTGTAGGGGTAATGTTGGAGGCTTTTAAGGAGGATGATTTCTCTGGCATTGATGTGCCGAAAGAATTTAGAAGGTTGTTGTTGTTGCAAGATGAACAATATTTGCTGGACCTCTTGTCGTTTCCACGCTATTTTGTTAGAAAGATGGCCTATGAAGTGCTGGTGGAATTTGGCGTACCGACTGGTGAAATTATAGATGGGTATATTAAAGCTCTAAACAGCGAAGATAAATTTGTTGTTATGGATGCGGTCAGCGTATTAGAGAGTTATAAAGAAAAGAAAGCCATAAAACCAATGTTAGAATTGTTAAAAAGGAATGATTTAAGAATATATAGCATATATTATGCATTGTTGGCCCATGGGGTAGACAAAGGGCTGTTTAGGAGGACCATTAGGGAAATGCTAGTCGAAAAGGAAGACAGGAGACATCTAGTCGATTCTGCTGTGGCGGATGATTATGCTAGGATATTAGAGGATATTGGAGAAAAAGACTTGTTGCTGAAATTATTAAAATTAAGTGCTTCAGAGCAGGCACATGAAGCATTGAAGAAACTAGGAGTAAATGAAAAGCAAATTGTTGATGCATATGTGCGGGCATTATTCTTTTTAAAGAATAAGTATGATAGGTATAGAAGAAGTAATGCTATAGAGAAGTTAGTTGAGTATGATGATGAATGCGCAATAGAGCCATTATTGGCGATATTGGCAGAAACAGGATCTGTTGAAGTATATGAAGCTCTGCTGTCCCTAGAAGCCTCAGAATATAAAATAGCAGATTCATATTTGCGTGCATTAGAAAGTAGTGAAGATGGTGTCGTTCTGAATACGTTGAAGACATTAAATGCGCATGGCGTCGAGCTTCTTGATGAAAGGTTTGTCCCAAGACTAAGTGAATTGTATATTCATGGAGATAAATAT
>CAZIXI010000050.1:0-2121 GCA_964543115.1 uncultured bacterium | reverse complement strand
GTTAGCACATGATGTTTTATTGAAGACACCTGTTTCAACAAGTCAATTAGTGGATATAGAAATAGCTGCCTTGAGCAGCAAATATCAGGTTGATACTGCAATAAGAATGCTAGGTAAATTAGATGACCCTAAAGCAATAGGGCCCTTAATGGATAAACTATCAACTTCTGGGTGGTGTTGTTATGATAAAGCACTAGAATCTTTAGACAAGTTGAAGCACTATATGGATAGTTATACAAAGATAAAATATTTTGCGTTAAAACATCCGTACTGGACATCACTAGGCATTGTCATCATTGTTGTATTGAGTGCAGGGTTATTGGCCCTTGTTTATTTTATTGCCATGTTGTTTTACAGATTAATAGGGTATAAGATTATTAAAATGTCATATCATTATGCATTAAAAATGTTATATCCAGCTAAATTGGATTATATAAAAGAAGGACATACAAGAGCATTAAAAAATAATTCTAAAATAATTCGCGAAAAAGCAGCGATGAATTTGGGCCTTTTGGGAGATAGACAAGCATTAGAGCCACTGATTTATGCTGGATTTTCTCAATATGTGAAAAAAATTGATGATGAACCAGCAAGGTTAATAAAAAGATTATTAGTTGCTTTGAAAGCTCACGGTATGCCAATTGATTATGCTTGCAAAAAGTCTATTCCGAATTGTTATAATGCTACTAGGGGAAGACATGGGTGGTTTGTGTTATCAATTGAGTTGGGAGAAAGATTGCTAAAGAAAAATGTTAGGCCTTGTTCTACCCTGAATTATGGGGTTCCATTAGCGGTAATTGCGGCAAATAATAGTCGGGAGTGTTTTATGGTTAATTTAATAGCATTGGAGGAGTTAGCTCCTGTAAATCCTTCTGAAACGCTTAGAGTAGCTAAAGATATTACAAGTAAAATTAGTATCAATAACGCAGTTGAGTTTAAAGAATTATTGCAGGTAGCAAAGATGATTGTCGGATGGTTAAAAAAGGCGAGAGATAATGGATTTAAAGATGATGAACTAAGGGCGGCAATATTCCCACTGATCAAAAGGGTTTCAACTTTAAAAGAATTAAAAGGAATTATTGAGCAAGAGATAAAAAGTATAGGAAGTAATTATTATGTTGATATTGAATACGATTGCCCGGAAGGTTGTGTCGAATGCTATGTGAGAGAATATGCAACTTCGGCAGCGGAGCCATGTGAAGATGACGGGAAAGTATTTTATCACAAAACAAGTGATCCAGAAAGTTGCCCGCATGGAATTAAAAGAGAAATTTTATATGCTCTTCCAGTTATTTATCAAGATGATGAATCTGGAGCATTTGTCCCGTATTTGAGTTCAGAATTAAAAGAAATGCCACGGTTTCAGGAGCTGGTTAAATATTTTAACGGGAATGAAGAGCGGACGGTAATGAATATGTATTTGTGGAAAAATGCTTTTATGGAGGAATTGGGTGAAGATGTTTCTTTACCGGAGCTGGCAGGCAAAGAGTTTTTGTTAGTGACGGATGAGGAGGGGAATTATTTAAAAGATGAGCAGGGCAATCAGGTGATCAAACCGCGTGATCTATGTCACGCGGACGGTACCTGGCACAGGACGGTGGGGATAATTGTTGTGGATCAGGATGGTAAGGTGGCTATTCAGACTAGGTCCAAGAATAAGAAATCCAAGCCAGGCGCTTATGATGTTTCCGCCGGGGGCCATATGGGTCTGGAGGTTGATCCTTTTCTGTCAGCTAAGAGGGAATTGGAGGAGGAACTTTATGATACTGATACTACCGGTTTTAAGGTTGATCCCACACGGCTGAAGCGCATTACGCCGGAGGGTGTTTATATAGAGAACGACAGCTCCAAAACCGATCATTACGACAGGGAAAAGGCAATTTTCTTTGTTTATTTTATAACTGAAGAGGAGAAGCAAAGCATTAAATACCAGCCTTCGGAGGTAGAAGTTGTTTCTGTTGATGAGTTATTTGTGCCTTTAGCTGAGGCGCTGATAGATTTTACGGAGGTGACCAGTGATAATGATTACGCGATTGGTTTTTTGTTCTTTGAGGGTTTCCATGCCAAAGCGGAAATCGAAGGAACACCGCAGAATATTCTTAGTGAATACATAAAACGAGC
>CAZIXI010000049.1:0-17373 GCA_964543115.1 uncultured bacterium | reverse complement strand
TATGCTTAAGATAATCGAAATGCTCTCCAAGGGAATAAATATCTTCATTATCTTCCGTTTCCTGGCCTTCCTGCTGCCCTTTATGCTCTCTTACTCGATTCCGATCAGTATCCTCACTGCCGTCCTGCTGGTCTTTGCCCGGCTGTCAGCGGATAATGAAATCACAGCAATCCGGGCCAGCGGAATCAACCTCAAACATATCTGTACCCCGGTAATCTTCAGCACAATTCTACTTATGGGCAGTTGTTATTTTATTAACGACCAGCTTCGTCCCAACTCCATTTTTGCCGGACGCAAACTATTACTGCAGATAGGCATGCAGGAACCAACCGTTTACATTCCCAGCGGCAGATTCTATGAACTGTTCTCCGACCATCTGGTTTATATCGGCAAAAAGAAAGGGGACATGCTGCAGCGAGTAGTGGTATATAAATTTGAGCACAATAAACTGGATAGCGTAATTACCGCGGAACGAGGGCGATTTTTTTATGAAAGTGAAGATACTACCAATGAAAACGGGAAAGAAGATAATGCTGATTACATTCATCTTAAACTATACAATGGTGTTATGGAAAAGATCCCCCGGGCAGAAGCGGCCCCGGGACAAATAAACCGCATTCATTTTAATGTTTATATCATCAAATTCGATCTTAAAGGACAATTTCCGGGCGCTGGTGAATTATCAAAAAAAGAACGGGAAATGACCAACCGGGAACTAGAACAAAGAGTAAAAAAACTGGAACTCAAGCGCAACCACACAGATTACGGTCCCCTAATATCTGATATCAACGAAGAAATCAGCTCTATCAAAACCCGTATTCATAACCGGCTGGCTATTTCTTTTTCCTGTTTAGCCTTTATTCTAGTTGGTATCCCCTTAGGGATCAGAGTTCATCGCTCGGAAACATCTATCGGAGCGGGAATCAGCCTCCTACTGGTAGGTGCTTATTATTTCTTAATGACTCTCGGAGAAGCATTTCAGGAAGAGGCCAGCCTTCATCCCTGGCTGTTTATGTGGGTCCCTAATATAATACTATTTACTATCGGTGTCTTTTTAATCCGTAAAATGCTGCAAAAATAAGTAAGATGGCCAGTGGCGGATAGAGAAGCACTATCCATTTTTTATATGAATCCAGGGCAAAATATTTATGCACTTTCCGGCCATATCGACTTAAATCCACACCCGTGAGAGACAGGGCGCCAAAACCATAAGCCCCTATATATCCCCGCATAAACGTTCCGGTTAAAGTCCGTGGCTCGCTGACAAAATAATGCTTAACACCATTAATAACGTAGTTATTATTCCCCCAGCAAGGACTACCCAGAGGGCTGATTGTCTCTGGCAATAGCGTTGTGGCCTGCGTGAACTCAAAAGGCAAGAGAATAAAGAAATTAACTAGACAAATAAGGAGACATAATATAATTGTGATTTTCCTCCGCCGCCGCAGGCATTTTTCCATTAACCAGGCAAAACCAAAAGCTGAAAAAGGTAAAAGGCCTAATAAATAACGATAGCCGTAAAAATCACCCTGAAACCCCAACCGCAAAACAACGGCAAAAGGTATAGCAATAATCAGGGCATTGGCCAAACAACAGGGAACTTTCCTGTTAAAAAATTTAAACGGTGAAACAAAAATGAATGCCACAATGCCGATAAATAAACTAGGCATTGTATAAAGCAGCCCCCAATCCCGGCCGAACAGGATCTGAATGAAATTTTTTAGAAAAAACCAAATAAAATGTATGCCCGCTCCGGCTTTTGCGAATACCACTCCAGAACAAGCCTGCTCCGCTCCCAGAAAGATCTGTGTAAACCAGACAAATGGCCCGCCATAAATGTAATTAAACACCAGCCCCTGACTAATCATAAAAATAAGAAAGGTTACTGATAAAAATACGAATTCATAAAAAATAACATTTCTTAACCGGCTACCCCTAAAGAGCGTCTTCAGTCTGACAAGATAAAATATACTTAACATAGTAAATAGAATAAGATAGAAATTTCCATATCGAATGACTAAATTGCCTCCCATAAGCACACCCAGGACCACACTCATATTGATACCTACACGCGGACACCGGTAATACCACGTTAATACATACACCAGCAGTGAAAGAAGAAAAAATTCCGGTACATGAGAAAAGATCAACCGCCGGAAGACATAGATCGGTAAAATTGTCCCCCACATCGATACTATAACCGCCAGGTCGGCGGCCAGTCCGTTAACGAAATAGCGCAGCGCCCTGCGCAAGAAAAAACCGCCCAGATAAAAGTAAAAAATAATCGCTGAGCACAAAACGACAAAGAACAAGGGATCTTTTTCATTGAACGGCATCCCTCTCAGTAAAGAGACCAATAATACTACAGGCTTGGCAGCCAAATAAAAGGGAAGCAATAAAATGGATGTGCCAATAGGATGCCCTATCTGTGCTTTCCCAGTAACGGGATTCGGACTTATCTTCACAAACAAATCTTGGTTAGAGAGATCAACATCAAAATCATTGGCCAGTGACATTACAAATCCGGCATAAGAACAATCATCCCCATCGTAGATGTTGCCGCTGACGCTGAACCAGGATTTGGCAAAAAAACCCAGGTAGAGGAGAAGGAATAAAACAAACGTCCAGTGGTAAAAATCTCTTCTTAACTGTAATCGTAATCTCGCAATCACCGATTGTCCCACCTCCGCCAACACACCGCCGGCAACGCCCGGCTAATCGCGGGTAATCGTTTGAACAAACTTTCTCCCGGATGCCGCAGAATCTGACTCAGATAGGAGGGACTGAAATAAAACTGCCGGTAGGCCTTTTTTGCCAATCTTTCTGTCTTTTCCCGCCTGTTTGCAGCGGAAATCTTTGAGGTATTCTGAAAAGGTATCAATAACTGAAACTGGGCAGTATGCGGTTTTAGTTCCTGTACCCAGTTCATAGTTGCCATCATCATCTGCTCAGTTTCCCTGGGAAAACCAAAAACAAAATCAGCATGAATTTTTAATCCTGCTTTTTTGGCATTCGCGGTAAACTTAGTCAGCTGTTCCCTGGTCAGGCCCTTACCTATCCGTTGCAATGTTTCGTCATTACCCGATTCATAGCCCACATGCAGATTGCGACAGCCCGCCCGCCGCATTAACCGTAACGTATCTTTATCTAAATCGCCCCGGACGTAGCAGGACCAGGCCAACTTTATTCCTTCTTGCAATTTTGCTTCTGAGAATTCCCGTATGCGCTTTGCCGGAAAAGTATCATCTTGCAGCATTACTGAACGCACTTTTGGCAAACAACTCTCAATATAGGCCAATTCCTCCATCACATTGTCAATCGATCGAGTATTATAAACCCTCCCCTTTATAAAACTACGCGGCCACAAACAAAAAGTACAGGCTCCCCAGGAACATCCTCTCCCGGTCAGAATATCTATGAACGGATGCGGTTCCGAGGGGGCGCGGTAAAAACGAAAATTTAGCTGCCGCGCGAAAAATTCACTGACAAACGGCATGTCATCGAGGTTTTCACTGTTAAGATAGGGTCTTTGCTTATTTTCTCTTAATTGCCCCCCGATTCCATCGGGGGACTGCCATAGAGGAATGGATATAGACTGCCCCCCGATTCCATCGGGGGACTGCCCCTGATCCTGCCAGATGAGATTTTCTATCTTAGCGGGATTCTTCCCGTTCAATAACTCCCAAACCGCTAACTCAAATTCTCCCCTTACCCCATAATGAATCTTTTGGCTCCTGGCCAGAACAGCGACAGGATCAATAGAAAAATAGGGGCCAACCAGCACTACCGGACAGGAATACCGGGCAAGCAGTCTTTCGACAAATCCTAAGTCACTATCCGCACTCTTATCCCCGGTGTAAACCACCAGTAAATCCGGCCGGTAATTAACAAAAATCTGTTCTGTCTGGGCAAAGGAAAGATTATAGGCTGGCGCATCAATTAATCTTACCTGACAGCCTTGCCGTTCCAGGAAACAACCACAATAACCCAGCCAGAGCGGGAACCACTGGCAGCGGGACAGGGAAACAAAATCACAGCGGCCATTGCGCATGTAGTAACGTTTATAAGGTGGACTCAATAGTAAAACTTTTGTCATAATTTTTCGAGTTTCATCATAGCAAAACCACCCTGCTCAGTAAATTTATTTCATAACAAAATTCCCTCAACCCCCCTTGACACTACCCTATCTATATGGCATATATTAGTATAAACATTTGCTAAGATACTAATATTCAATAAATTGGGGGGCAGTTTATATCCATTCCAGTCGTGGCAGTCCCCCAGTAAGAATTGGGGGACAAAATGAGCATTAAAAAAGCTATCTCTATCTGTTTATGTATTTCCTTTATTTTTACGTCTATTCCCGCTAGCTATTCGCAAACGCAATACATTGCTAAACAGACACTTGCCAGTGAATCGTTTCTGCAGCAGGAAGAAACAGAAGCAGCCAGAGAGGGACTGACTCAGCTGGCGGAAGCCACAAATGCCATTGCTGACCCAACAACCTTAAATTCCACTAACCACAGCCGTCTACATCGATTGTGGAATAGAATAGCCAGCCTGGCAGCTAAACTACGGCCATCAAATACAGTACAAGGCCAATCCGCTCAAACAGCAATCTCCAGAAGGAACCTGCTTACCCTTAAACTCAAGCAGCAGACAATAAAAACACAGAAAACAATGGCCCTCACAGCTCGTGTCACCCGGGAAGCCGCAATCAAGACACAATTATCATTGTTGCCTCTGCACAGACGCGCAGTTGTGGAGATGCTACTCTTTTTTGGTGCGATTACATTAGCCGGCTGTGTTTTTGATTCCAGTGGCTTGCCAATTTGCGAAGATTGTGTTTATCCAGATACGGGCACTGATGCGGACGGCCAGTTAACTTTCCCTGATAATGGAAGTGACAGCCAGCACGATCAACTGCCGCCCGATCAACCACAACACGATCAACTTCAACCTGACAAACAACAATCTGATCTGCCACAACCTGATATACAACAGCCAGATTTCTATCTGCAGGATGGACCTTTGACCCAAGAAGGTATGCAGGATCAACTGCTGCCAGATAAACAACAGCCCGATATGCAACAGCCAGATATTTATCTCCCTGATGGCCCGCTAACGCCAGATCAACTACAACCAGACCAACTGCAACCAGATGCTTACATAGGTTATGCTGTTAAGGCACATTCCGGAACCGTTACCCCTGATTATCTGAGCACCAATACAAAAAAAGTCGGTTTGTTAACATCTACCTCAACCTCTGGCAATACTACAACAATATCGGCCAGTGCGAATAATGGAATAGAAATCCAAACCAGTCCGGATGTGGATCTGACCACGAAAAATCTCCAGGGCGCCTGGCGCATGGAGGGAACCAGCCTCGTCCAGGACAGCACCAAGAAAAACGTTGCTTTGACTAATCATGGCGGCGTGACAACCACAGCCGGACCCGGTAAGAAAGGCACTGCCGCAAATTTTCAGACAGCGAAAAAGACATATTTGGAAATTCCCGCCAGTAAAATGTCCTCCAGCCTGGAAGCTATCAGAACAGGGCCTGTTTCTATTGTCGCCTGGATTAATCCCCGGAATTTTTCTAAGCAGGGAAACATTATTGCCCAGAAAAGCAATGACGGCACGACAGCCACAAATTTTGATTTCTGTTTTTACACAGAAAAGACTTCTGGCTCCAAGGCCCGTCTCACACTCTGGGATGGCGGTAAACCAATTCACAGTTCTCAGACTGTTTCCCTGAACACCTGGGTGCATGTGGCCTTTACCCGGGATAAAAGCGGTAATACTATGTTTTACATAAATGGAAAGAAGGCCAGTCCAAAAGCTCAAAAATTTCCAATGCTTAAACCCACTGCCCCCGGTAAGGCAAAATTCCTGATCGGCTATAATGGCCAACCTTCTACTACTCCCTGGGAGGCCTATGCCGAGATGGCCGAAGATAATCTACAAATTTATGACCGGGAACTTTCCGCAACAGAAGTACAGGCCATGGCCGTAGATTCCAGTAACCTGGAAACCAATCCTAATAACTCCTTACGAAAACTGGATTTTGAGGCTCAGAGCAATAGTCCCTTGATTGTCCGCGTTTCTGATGGTACACATTCTATGGATGTACTGGTCAGTAATCTCAGCGCCACTTCTTTCCGCAGTGTGACAATTGACCTGCTGGCCGCCAAAACCTTCTGGAAATCCAAAATCGATCTAAAAAATATTAAAACCGTTAAGGTTCTGCTGACAAATGGCGGCACGGCAAAGATAAAAGGCCTAGTCGGTGTTCCGGCAGTAACCCGTCCTTATTTTGGCGCTGATCCGGATGTGCGCCGTGAGGATTATGACCATATCACAAGTGCAAATGTACAAATAAGCGGGAAAGCCGCAGGAAATTTTGCTGGCATGCCCATCTGGGGTGTTACCGGCTGGGAAGATTCAGATGGTAAGAGTTCCTTATTGGAAAACGGCCTTGGTTTTAAAATAAATGGCCGGTGTTACAGCGCACTAACCATCGGCGGTAAAATCCACCGGCCGGATGACTGCCTGCCTCTGGATAAAATTCACCAGAATCTAAAAGCTATCGCTTCTAAGATCCTGCAACGGCGCAATGATACTGTTGACGCACATGAAAAGCATGAGTATGTAAATGGCTATAGCCATCGGCAGGCAGTACTTACGGAATTCGAAGATAATATTAACGGCCTTAACTTTGCTGATATTGCTACGGTACTTCTGGAGGTCATGATAGAACATCAAATTGAGACATTTGATTTAGACTTTCATCGGCTCTTTATCGCCGCTCTCCTTAGTCAGGGCATGCCACTGAGCTATAGTACTTACACACAAATTCTGCAGGAGACAATTGAGGTTTCTATTGATGAGGAAGAATTTGACCAAATTATTCGTCAACACAATGCCGATGTTATGACGGAATTGAAGGGCAAAACTATCTATACTGAAGGAGTAACCGCGGATATTGAAGAAAGCATTCTGGCAAAAGAAACCGGTTACACGGAATTTCAGACAGCGCTGGCCGCGGCACCAACGCAGGGAACAATTGTTATCGATTTAGCCAGATTTATTATTCAGAACGATACCCTGAGTACGGCAGTGACAATAGACACCGAATATTTTAGCCGGTTTGTCAGTTTTGCCAGACAGCTGCCCGCCAAGATAAACCTGCTGGCCATCACCGTCGCGGAGCAAAATGATCCGGCAATCCAGCAATTGCTTGGTTTACTGCCGGAAGATCTGTCTAATCTGAACGTACATTACGGCATTAACTTTACTGAATACCTGGCCGCACTACTCGGGATAACCAAGAACACAACAACTGCTGTTTCCATCTTAGGTGAAGAGGCGGCAGCGGCAATTACAGAACCCGGAGATTTAAAGATCATCGCTCCCCTGCTCTCGGATTATAACCGCATTGCCACTATCTGGCAGGAATTCCGTACAGCGGTGGATGGAATTGATAAGACCAAGGACGCATTTATGGATCTTATTCTCCAGATTGCCGAAGGATTACTCGCTGATCTGGTAGCAAAAAACCAACTGGCTGAGGAAGAAAAAGACCAGCTGCTGGCAGAAATTAAACAGAAAGGTATAGGCTTTATCCCGATGGAATTTGATCCGATGCGTTATTACCGATCGATTGAACGGATGAAGGTGCTGCTCACCGCCGCCTAAGAGACTGCCCCAAGCTTTGCTTGGGACTGCCCCGCTTCGCGGGGCTGCTATTATTGGAATGGATATAAACTGCTATTATAGGAGCTTTATAAACTGCCAGACAGAATAGAGCTGCCCGGGCCGCAGCCTGCTTAGTTGTTTTAGGGTTTTAAACGGATGCGCTTGTAAATAGCGTAAATAAACTCCTTTTTTTACCGCCGCCAAATCCACACTGGTATTGTAGGGTAAACGAGCTCCAGCAGGATCATAACAATCCCAATCATAACTCAATCTTTCCCCTTGTTTCATTTCTCTGAACGCGTCTGTGCCCGGAAGAGGGATAAACATACTGCATTGCAGACCATCGGCCCGTAGTTCATTTAATAAATCCAACATATATTTCCGGTAATCATTTAGCGGAAGCTTTCGATCAGGAAAAAGCATAACAAAGGCTACCGCTTCTATCCCCGCCTCCCTGGTCAGCTTAAATGCCCTCTGGGTTTTCTCCCAGGTAGTCTTTTTTCCAATATCGCTGTAGAGTGCCGGATCCTCAACTCCATAGAAAATACGATAACACCCTGTTCGTTTCATCACTTTTAACATTTCAACTGTTACAGGTTCAACGCGAAAATCACAGGACCACTTCAGCCTGAGTTTTTTCCTGCTTATCGCCTGACAAAACTCCAATACCCTTTCTTCGCTTAAATTAAACATCGCATCCAGATACATAAACTCCTTGATACCAAAGTGCTTCTGATTATACTCAATTTCCGCGATCATCCGCGCCACAGATTGCCGCCGAACATTCTGGCCAAAGAGGACCGGATAGACACAAAAACTACAGCGAAAAGGGCAACCCCGGCTGGAAAGTAAACAGGTAAACGGCAGTTTTTGAATATATGGTGTTTTGTATTTTCTTAATTCTAAGAGTTCCAACGCCGGGAAGGGCAAACTGTCCAGATCGCGGCATTGTCTAAATATGCTCTCTTCAGGCAATTTGAAACCACCACTGACAAAATCAATAATTCCCTGTTCAGGATCTCCCACCAGGACATAATCTATACCGTTTTGCCGGCAATCTTCAGGCAAGGCGGAAGCATGCGGGCCAAAGGCCAATTTAAGCGGACCTTTAATCTCCCGCAACAAGGCATAATCCTGCCTGGCAAATGGTGTGGCAATATTAATGACAATAAAATCAGGCTGAAAATTATTTATTTTCTCATTTAACAGCGCTTGACCGTATGGAGCAAGACGCGGATCAACAATAATAACCTCTTGCCCTAACGATTTAAGGACAGCGGCAATACTGGCCAGATCAACCGGCGGCAGCAAGGAACCTACCGCTGATGTTTCTTCACAACACCAGACTTTATTTACTAATTTATTTAAGGTAGTAACCAACAGAAACTTCATTTTCTGACCTTACAGATAAGATAAAAATTAATCAAATCTTTATTTTTAACTAAATGAAATCCTTCTTGATTGAGTAAAGCAAAAAAATCATCAGCACTCTTCAGCCAGGTCTGGTATACGTGCCATTCTTGCGCCTTCAGTATTCGCATATATTTGAAAAAGCTTATCCAGCGCGCGGGAAAAAACCGCTGAGTAAAATATGTATATAACTTTTCGCCAAGACAATCCCGTGGCTCTCTCACCAACCAATAACCGCCATTTTTACAGACTCTTTGTACTTCCTGCACACACTGAGCCCATTCCTCCGAATAGAGGTGATGCAGCGTATCCAGCGTAATCACTAAATCAAACCTATCGCTCTTAAATGGTAAACAAGTACAACTGGCATTGACAATTTTTTCTTTATTATTGGCCTGGTGAATAAACTGTTCGATTAATTCTATCCCGTAAACACGCCTATAGCCAAGACCAGAAGTAACCTGCAAAAGATTGCCGGTCGCGCAACCCAACTCTAAGCCCACAAGATCAGTTCCCTGCGGGAGATTAAAAAATCCCAATTTCTTTAATTTCTTAATGGTCGAGGGCTTTTTATTGCGGCGGCCCCGGTCAAAACACAGCCAGTTATCTACCCAGGCCGGTGTTTCTTCATTGCGAAACCATTTTGTCAGTGAAGATTTCTGTCCCATAGTTCCTTTTGCGCCCTAACTCTCACTAATGGCGCCCATCCCCGGCGCCAACAACCTGTCCCAAAAAACTTATCACTAAACAAATGTAGCCCATACCAATGATAAAATGTCTTTATTTTTTCAAAACCCGCCCCGCTAAGTTCTCGCCGGAGAGTATCTTCATCAATACCCTGGGAATGAACTTCACTTAAGTGATATAAATCCTCATTCACACCGGGCACCTGATCAAGATAACGCTGTGCCGGCCGAAAGAAATAGCGGTAAAGCCGCAAGGGAATCTTAAATCTGCGAGCAAAACTGAGTGCCAAATCATGATCACTGTAAAAGATTCCTCCCGGCTTTAGGACTCGATGGATTTCCCCAATAAGAGAATAATAATCATAAATATGATGCAGGGTGGAAAAACAAACAACCACATCCACTACCCCATCCGTTAACGGCAGCTGAGCGGCATCGGCACAAATAGCATTACCGGCAGAGAGCTGCCGCTCCGCTAAATCCACACCATAACATTTGCGAAAATATTGTTGGGCACACCTTGTAACCAGACCAGAACCACAACCCAAATCCAGCAGCACCCCGCCCCTGGTTATGCGGCTCAATTCCCGCAATTGCTGTTTGAGCCAATCTTCCAAGCTGGCTCTCCGCCGGCCATCTATCATCTCATAATGAGAACCGACACAATTATAAAACTGTTTGTTAGCAGCTCTTACCAGATCTTTCATCATAACAAACCATTATACTTATAAAAGTCAATTGCCCGGCTGACCGCTACAGCAATAGTCTCTCGTGGCTGCCAGCCTAGTTCCTTCCTGGCCTTAAGTGAACTATAATACTTATATCTAAACAACTCTCTGGCCAGTTGGCTAGACAAAAGATAATTGCCAACACCAAATCTCTCACTGGCGGCGGCTAAAGCCACCGCCGGATACTGACAGAAACGCGGTATTTTTAATTTTGGCGCTTTTCTTCCGCAAACACTCATAATAATTCCAATAAGTTCACTGTAACTCAGATTTTCATTAGCCAAGATATAATTCTCTCCCGCTATACCCTGATGAAGTAGCAGTAATAAACCTTCAATCAAGTCGGCGATGGCCACCGTACTGGTTCCTCCCGGCGGAACAATCGCTAGCGGCTCTCGCCAGACCGACCGGATGAGTGTCCCAGAATTTAGTTTCTTATCCCCCGCACCATAAACAGTACAAGGATTAGCAATAACCGCCGGTAAACCACGCATAACGTAACCCCTTACTTCCTCTTCAGCCAGTTTCTTGGTCGTGGCATAAACATCACTTTTGGCAATTTTCCTGTTAGAACTCTCGTCAATTAATTCTACTGCTGACGGGGTTGAACCAAAAACAGCACAGGCACTTACATAGATAAACCTCTCTACTCCTACTTTCAAAGCGGCTGCTAAAATATACTGTGTTCCTAAAACATTGCTCCGATACAACTCTTCATAATCATTGCGGCGAAATGATATTTTGCCGGCACAATGAAACACATAATTACAACCGGCAACTGCCGCCACTAAAGACTTTTCATCAACTAAGTCAGCTGTTACCATCTCCAGGGGTAAGCCTGCCAAAAAAGGATGGTTACTCTCGGGGCGAAACAGAGCCTTGACCTGGTAGCCCTCAGCAATCAGCCGCCGGGCCAGATTGGCCCCAATAAAGCCGGAAGCACCAGTTAGAAACACTCGTTTTTTCATTTTAATTGTTTCTTGCAGCCGCGAGACAATAATCGGCATAATATTGATAACACTCTTCCTGCAAACCCTGCTGTCTGATTGCCGGCAGGGAATTTTTCCGGACATTCCCCAAAGACTGATTAATAAACGGACAGGGAAGAATGTCCCCATACGGTGTTAAATAGAGTATTTCCTTTACCGCCCCGCAGCCGCTGTGAATATAGTTAGCGGAAAAATCTGTCCGTAACAACGGATACTTTCTTAACATCTCTTGTAGATAAACATGGTCTTCAGACGTCAGTTGAATATCCCCTCGCCCCTGCCAGCGGCCCACGGGAACGGCCAGGGCCAGAAATAAAACTACCCGCAAACGCTGGGCAAACTCAATTAATTCCTGCAATCCGGCCGAACGGATATTCTCGTGAGAGACCGTTGCTCCAATAGTTACCTTCAGACCGTGCCTGATGGCCAAAAAAATTGCCCGCCGGGCCCGGGCAAAAGTCCCGGGTTGACCACGAAAAGAATCATGATCCCGCGCTATCCCGCTGTCTAAACTAATAGTCAAAATATCAACACCCGCTTGTTTTAATTTCTTAATTTGCCGCTCATCTAATAAGGTAGCATTAGTGGTAACTGAAATTAGATTCTTCCGCGGATAAGCGGCCCTGATATATTCTGTCAGGTTGGCTAAAAGCAGCGGCTCCCCGCCCTGGAAAGAAAAATTAACGGCACCCAGACGCATGGCGCCCCGCACTACCTGACTATATTCCCGGGGAGAAAGACAGCTCCGCTTATTATCAATAAGGCCACTGGCAAAACAATGCCGGCAATTAAGATTACAGCGGTAGTGAACGGCAAAATCCAGATAGCGCAGCGGTTTCTTCCCCAGAAATATAATCTGCAGATAATTACAAAACAGCCTCAGGATAAGCAGCGGCTTCCTGAGGCGGCAGGCATATTTAAAATTGATTATAAAATTATTTATTTTTTTTCTTAGCATCCTTAACGCCCTTAACTTCAGACAAGGACCTTTTCCTCCTTCCGGTCGACAACCTTATCTGGAACAGTTTTTAGCTTCTTGTAACTACTATCCTGATGGTAGAAAGGATAGCTTAATCCGGTAGTAAACAGAACTAATTTAGATAATAAAAACGTCTTCATAATAATAAACAAACTATAACGGACATGATTGTCCGGAACAAGGACTGAGCGAAAAATCCTCCCAGTAATCAATAATAAAACTAAGAGCAATTCCGTCCCAGCAACGACTACGTTAATTTTCCCTAAGGAGAGCAAATACAAACCGCTCAACAACCAGGTAAGTGTTATCCAGGGAAGGAAAAGCAATTGCCCCAGCTTAGTAAGAAACATCATTCGCCAGACACCACTCATTTCCGGCAGACGGGCGGTAAACCGCAATGTTTCCCTTAAAAAGGCATTAGATTTCCTAAACTTGTGCGGAAGAAATTCCGCTGTCCGCCGCCCCCCCCTGGTTTCATGAGCCAGTGCAGCCGGGGAATAGACCGTTCGATACCCTAAAGTATTAGCAAGATAGGCCAGATAAACATCGTCAGCCACTACATCCTCTGGAAAATGCTGTAATAAATCTCTTTTAAACGCATAACATACTGCTATAGCGATAGAAGAAGTGTGCCCTCTGGTCTCCAGTAAGCGACCCCTGTTCTGCCAGCGCCAGTAATAGCTATCTACCGCTGAAACATTACGCGGGGTGGAAAAAGCACTAACAACAGCCACCTCCGGGTCCTGATTAAATTCCCGCACTATCGCCGGCAAACAATCCGGTTCCATGATTCCATCAACATCCGTATTGACGATAATCTCCCCCGCCGCGTGGGCCAAAGCAAAATTTAATTGATTAATCTTACCCTTCCGCGGAAAATGGAGTAACCGCATGTACGGTGAACCGCTGATTCTGGCCTTGATTAAATCAACGGTTCCGTCAACAGATCCGCCATCAACAAAAATAACTTCTAACTTGTCTCGGGGATAATCCTGCCTTCTCAGATTCTCTATCTTAGCAACGATATCACCGGCCTCATTATAACAGGGAACAATTACTGACAGAAAGGGCGCTCCTGAATAGATATCCCCGCACTCTTTCCGCTGGCGGCGGCCAGCGCGCCAGAGATAGATATAATAGCCAAAACAAATCCAACCAAGACTAATAGTGAAAAACAAAAATAAAACTACCATGAGTTATTTTGCCAGTTTCGGCAGGGCAGTCATGACAAAGACCATGACAAAAAGAGCCACTGTTTCAATGATTCCCAGGACCATAATATAGTTTCCAAAACCTTTACCGGTTTCCGCTAACGCGTCAGAGGCCCGGGCCGCGGCCTTGCCCTGCATATAGGCGGAGGCGCCAATAGCCAAACCGGCAATCCCTCCAAGTAAAATCTGCAAAGTGTAAGTCTCTGGCGGCAGGTTAGCGTTTTTAATGTTCAGTTTGAGAATAAAACCATAAATCGTCTGTGATAGGGGCGCGCCCACAAAGGCCAATAACAGAAACGGTGCCGCTTTATTCTGCATAAAGGCCCTTTTCCAGGCCCCGATTGCCGCCATCCCGGCCACTCCGGTGCCAAACGCCGAACCCACTGCCGCTAAAGACAATGAAAAGCCCAAATCACCTAATCCCTGTACCATAATAACCTCCTTTTGAGTTACTTAATATAGCGTAGTATTGCCCCATTTTACACTCCCACTTTCATCTTAGCAAGCTATTTTCCAGTACTTTAGGAGAGGCATCCAGTCAGATAAAGTTAACATCTACCAAAATATATTTTTATACCCATCCATATCTTATTTAAAGATAGATTCTTTACCGCTTTGAGAACCCAAAAGATATTAAAATACATTTTACGATAAGCATTCTTTACTTCTTTAATTAATTCCTGGCTGCTGAGAGTTGGCGTACTTACCAATGGTATGGGATTGTTAATCGAAAAAAAATAATTATTCCAGTTCTTTGCCTGTGGCGTTAAATATCCTTTTTCCTCGCATATTTGGCGGACTCTAGTACCCGGAAACGGAACCAGATTGACAATAGCCATGCTATCCAGCGGTAAGCGTGAAAAATACTCACGTGATACCCGAATATCATTTTGTGTCTCGCCTGGATAGCCAATAATACAATTAGCTCCCACAAGTAATCCCAGTGACTTTGCGTAAAGGATCAGCTCTCTCGCCCTTACCAAATCTATATGTTTATTCATCTTCTGCAGCGTGGCCGAACATCCTGACTCAATCCCAAAAGAAACAGAATAAACTTTAGCTTCTTTCATTTTAGCCAAAAGTTCCTCATCTACCTGATTGACATTTACCCCGTTGGCAAACTTTAAATATTTCAATTTGGATTTCTTAATTATATCCATAATACTTAATGCCCGCTGTTTATCAATTGTAAAATTATCATCTTCTATATAAAGTTCATCAATATGATATTTACCGAGCAAATACTCTATCTCAGCGGCAACATTATCGATGCTGCGTTTGCGTATTTTGTTACCCATAACGCGACAGCAGAAAGTACATCTTGAGGGACAACCACGGGCTGTCATAATCGGAAGTACTCGTAGTCCTTTTTGATAAATACCATGAAGTTGAGAGCCTTTAAAATAATTTTCTAAATTCATTAAATAAAAAGCGGCATACGGAAGGTGATCTAATTCAGCATCGCAGAGGAACTTTGTTTCCGGAAGATGCAGTTCACCAGCACTGCCCCGATAAACAATATTTTTTAGCATTCTTAACCTGTGGTCAGATTCATCGCGATCACGAACCGCCTGACACAACGAAAGCAGGGCGTGTTCTCCTTCGCCAATTATCACATAATCAACAATGCTTTCTGCGAGAACAGCTTCCGGCAAGGCTGTCGGATGGGGACCGCCAAAAACAACTTTTATTGCCGGAAAACGTGTTTTTATTTCATTAGCAACGGCCAACCCGCGTAAATATGCGGAGGTAACCGCGGTAATGCCGATCAGATCTGGTGCAAACGAAATGATCTTTCTTATCACATCCTTTTCGATTCTTTCATCAAAAAGAAACACTTCGAAACCAGCTTGCTCCAAAACGGCTGCTAAATATAATGGCCCCAGAGGCGGTGTTGTATTTAAATCCGGAACATGAGGTTGTAAAAGGGCTATTTTCATTTTTGCTCTAAGAGAGTAAGGTGGGTGTAAGGTTGTGAACAGCGCTAATTAAGTCTATCTGCCTGCTTAATTCTCTGATTCCGTAAACGGTTGATATTTTTTCCCTGACCACTGCATATTCAGATGACCGGCGAATTCCAGCATGTTCAGCCGGATACCATGAACGATTACCGCCATCAGACCCAGGGTAATATTAAGCGCGTGACCCATAAACAGGATAGCCGCGGCAATAAAACCGCTAAGTATATGGCCGAAACCAACACTGGCGGCCATACCGTTAAAACTGCTGGCAATGGTCACCGAGGCGTAACCAACGGCAAATAAACGCAGGTAGGAAACAATATCCGAAAAAGAACTGATTACCGTTAAGGGCAGATCCGCCAGCGAGCTCAAAATCCCTTTAAAAATATTTTTTTGCGGATTAGTAAATAGCAGGGCCAGCACAATGCCGCCGACAAATAAATAACCCGCAAAAGGGGGAAATGGTTTGTTTACAATCAAGGCACTGGCGAGGAAAAATAGCCCCCACATAATCCCCAGCCAGCCCAATTGGGACAACGCCCGCAGGGAATTAATTAAGCGGAAAAAGCGCATCAGGTGGGCAATACTGAGTTGAATAATACCGATCAGAAAACAGAAATAGATCATAAAATCCTGATTAGAATCGATAAAACTATCAATTTCCCTGATCACCAGCTGATTTAAAAACGGTATTTTACCTATCTGCTCACAGCCAAACCAGGTGCCGGTAATCGTTCCCCAGATAATCGTCGTTATACTTAATAAACAAAGGAGAGCCACCAGTTGTCCGGGCATCTTTTTCAGTTTGAGTTTCGCCAGACAAGTAATCCCCAAAAATATAAATCCATAACCGGCATCACCAATCAACATGGCAAAAAACACACTGAAAAAGGCTAAAAACACCAGACTGATATCAAATTCCTGATAACCGGGTAATGTATTCATCAAACGAAAAACAGGATTAACAATACTGATCCACCGCGGATTTTTAATATAAGTCGGCGTTTCTTCCTGGTTATCCGGCTGCTCTATTAAATAGCCAAAACCCTGCTGCTTAACAAAGGAGACCAATCGTTCTACTTCCGGCACAGGACAGTAACCCTGCAGCAAAGCAAATTTTCCCTGATCATTCATTCCGTAAAAAACTTCCCAAAACTTGCGCCGCTTCACTAGCTGCCGGATAAAAGAATCCAATTGTTGTTTTTCCTTGGCTAGTTCCCCGAGGATCTTTTCCGCCGCCGCCAGCTCTTTCTGATAAGTCGCTAATTTTTCCGTCAGCAGTGTATAATCTTCCGGCGGCACTTTCATTTTCTCAAAAGGTAATGCGACCTCCTGCTGATAGTCCAGAACCGCGATATAGTAATATCCTCCTTCTTTATTGATCAAATAGACATTTTTCTTCCCGGTAAGAGTTTGCCACTGGTGTTTATTCAATCTGTAAAGACTAAGATAGACCTTGTGTTTCTCCAGCTCCCAGAGATCACCCGGCAAAAATTTCCGCCAGGGACCGTACCAGGCCATTTTACGTTCTATTTCCTGGATATGTTTATGGAACTCATCTCTCTGCTGCCCCAATGAAATAATCTCCTGCAAACGATGATGGATCTGGTCATCGGTTAAAGAAGGGCTGGCTGACTTTTTTTCCCCAGCCGGATAAGGCGCCAGAATAGCCAGCGCCTTTTGCGCTAATCCTTCGTCCTGTTCCTGCTTG
>CAZIXI010000048.1:0-17488 GCA_964543115.1 uncultured bacterium | reverse complement strand
ATTATTAACTGAAGGGGAAATAGATGAATATTTGCGCGCGCTGAATAATCTTGCCGAGGGTCAATATGTTGAGGGTTTAAGTAAGTTGATTGTCGCGAAGAGACTAATTCAGAGTAAAAGATTGAGGTTTTTTGCTGCTAAAGGCAAACAGCTAAATCCTGATTTGGTGGATATTCTGGACAATTTCGCTCTATTTGTTGCTCAGCCTTACCAGGAAGGCAGCCCAGAGGAATTTCGCCGCCGAATAAGTAAATTTTGCAAGCAGGCAATGAGTGCTGAATTTATGGATGCCTTTCATGAGGGAAAACGAATTGTTATTTATGATGAGAGTATAGGTGAAGCTGAGGCCAGAAGACTGTATGGTCAACGTGAAGAAGTGGACAGATCGGCCCAGGAGGTACAGGATAATCCGGAAGAGGCGGGCAAGCTGCTGGCTGCCGGCAGAATCATCGAGATTTCAGACCGTCCCCGGCAATTAAGTGATCAGGAAACTGTCTTTCTATCCAAAGAAAAGGCGTATGGTCCTTTGTTTGTTACCACCCAAGACAAAGATGAAGAGTATGAAGAAGAGTTTCGCTTGCCGGATAAAGCAACTGATCTGTTTGGCGGGCAGTCACAGCAAGCGGCAGCCTCTACATTGAAAGATACCGTAGATTATTTAAGTAATAAGGACCTAATCAGACTGGAAGGCTGCCTGGCGCCGGGACAGCAGGTGACGGTTTATATTTCACGTTCAGATCCAAAAGCGGAAATCTATGCCTATCTGTTCCGTCAGCAATTCAGCTGGCAGCATGTGGATACGAGTAAACCTAGCTTTACCGTATTTTTTGCGCCGGAACTAACCAATGAAGCTGGCAATTATATTTTTCCACAGCAGGGCATGGCTTTTTGTCTGGGAATAGATAGTTATGGTGCCTTGTTGGAGATTTGCGGGGCAAGCATACCCAAAGAAATGAATACCGGCTATGCTGGACTGATCCTTAATCATGATTATACTGTTAATCGTGAATACGGTCTTTTTCATCTGCCGGGAATTAATGTTATGGAGGAAGAAGAGGACTCGCAAGATTCTGGCGTATTGCGTCAATTGGGAGACCGTCATGATTATGTGGATGAAGAAGGGATGTTAATTCATACCGCTACCTTGGCTTTTGCCAATCTGGATGATTTTTCACCGCAGTGTGAAAATTTGACAGATACGAAGCTGGCAGCCTTAAAGGAGCGGGCACGGCCGTATTGCCGGCAATTAATGAGTGAATGTTTTATTACTAAGGTGCGGCAGGGACAGCTGGTTATTCTAACCAATCAACTGGATATCGGCGGCACGCCGGAAATTAAGGCTAATTATATTGATAAGGGCAAATGTGAGTTTTTAACCGCTGCCTATATTCAGGATCATGAAGATGAGGTACGGGAGATTCTTTCTGAAGGACGGATAATCATTGTGGATAACGGTGCGGAGCTTAAAGAACGCGTACTGCTCACACCACAACAGGCCTATGGCGGAATTATGGTTCCTTCCGCGCGTAAATCCCGCGCCAAAGAACAAACAGTGCATCTGCCGCAAGCAGAGACATTTGAAGACCCGGCGCAATATACTGATTATCAACAAGCCATGGTTAGTCAGGCCGACGGGCGGATAAAGAATTTTCTGGAATATATTAAAACCAAGGACCTGATTATGATTGAGGGAACCCTAGGCGGTATTTTTCCTATCCGGCTTTATATCTCCAAGGCCGATCCCCGAGCCGCGCGTTTTGCCTATTTCTTCCGTTCGCAGTTTCGGGAACCGTTAGAGAAAGGCGCCAAGGCGCTGACCCTGGTATTTGCCCCGGAATATGAGACGGATAAACCGGCAAAGTATATGTTTCTGGAGCAGGGTATTGGTTTGTGCTGGGGAATGGATTATGCCGGTGAAATAAAGAAGGGTTTTCTTACCATGGGTAATTACCGGGCACGTAAAAAAGGCTGGTTGGGACTGCATGCTGGCTTGCGTAAGACATGTATCAGACACAAACACAGCGGAGAAGAACGTAACCTGGTACAGGTATTTTTTGGTCTTTCCGGATCCGGAAAGACAACCTATTCCACCAGCAATGTGCGCTTGGGGGAATCACTGCAGTTTGGCGGTGTGCTTTTTGATGAACCAGGAATGGAACAATGGGAGGTTGTTTCAAGTCAAACCGGATTAATTAATGATGATATGCTTTATCTGGTAACCGCAGATACTGAAGTTGAGGATCAAAGTTTTAAGGCGGGTGAGGTTATCGGCACAGAAACCAACGTATTTGCCATTATTTCTGATCTTACCAGAAGCGAACATGAGCAGATTCATGAAGCAACATTTAACAATTATTTTGCCTTTCTGGAAAATGTTGATTATGAAGTGGGACCGGATGGATTGGTAACGGTGAATGTGCAGAGCGGTATGCCCTCAAGAAATATGCGCGCAACTATTTTGCGGGATGCGGTAAACCGCCATTCACCAATGTCCTTACCGCTATCCACTCCGGGTTTTGCCAAAGACACAAAACTACAGTTTGTTTTTCTTTCTCCGTTAATAAATAACGCGATCAGAGCGGAAAACCCGGCAATGGATGCGGTTCCCCTCCAGAAACTGACGCCGCAGCAGGCGGTATTAGCGTTGATTGCCGGCGTTTCGGTAGAGACTCCGGCCTCCAGCATTGATCCACAAAGCTGGGGAAAAGCAGCTTTTTCCCAGTTTTTTGGCAAACCATTTCTGCATGGTGATCCACAAGGCTATGCGGCTGATTTTTATCGTTTTTTACAGGAGAATGCCGATAATATCAGTGCCTGGATGCTGAATACGCGGGCCGGGCAGACCATTGATGAAGAGGGAGCGTTTGCTAGTCAGCATCGGGTAACTATCAGGCAGTGTGAAGATAACCTGCTGGCTGTAGCCTTGGAGGCCCTCGGTTTGTTGAAATTAAAATATCAGGGTCACCCGATTCTGCATACACAGATACCTGCTGTTCCTCGCAGTGACTTAGGTAATCTAGTTACCGGTGAATTCAGCCCGGAATTGCCTGCGGAGCGCATGAAAGAATTTCGCGGGCGGGTATTGCGTTACGCGCGGGATAATTTTCCCCAGCTGCCCACAGAGATAATGCAGTCTATGGGGGATGAGCCTTTCCATATGGAAACTGTGCCCCTGACCGCGAAGGCTGAATCTTACAGTCGGGAACTGAAAAGAGGAGACAAGACAGGCGTTGGGGCAATTAGTGAACATGTAAGGAAATATTCAACCAACAAAATGCTAACAGGTAATACGGGTATTATTATTGATAACGATATAAGAGAAGAAATGGGATTGGAATTTACAGAAATTGTTGCGCTGATTACGGCGGCACTGTCTGAGGCCGAACAATGGCCGGAAGCGGACCGGGCAAATCTCAGCGCGGAGCTTATTATCAGTCTGCTTACTGGCTCTCCCCACCTGGCGGAAAACTGTAAACGGGACGGCTTTATTGGGCTGAACAGTGCTACTTTCAGAATTTACCGGCAGCTAAGGGAAGCTCTGGGGGTAGAGTTGGCCAATGCCTTTATCCAATGGCAGTTGGAACATGAACTGATTCATGAACTGTGTCCGGAATCTGTTCAGGCTGATATCAGTGCCTTTGAGGCACAATTAGCGGAAAGAGATAAACAGAGATTTATTGAGATATTCGGCGAGCAGGCAGATGAGGTTATTAACACTCTTTTGCATAATGGTGTTTCTAATCAGGAATTTTTTGATGAAGTTCATGAAGATCTGCAGCTGCCTTATGATTGTCAAGATTATGATACAGCAAAACAGATAAAGATTACCCTAAAAAAACAATTTCAACTTGAGACATTGTCTAAAAAACAATTAGCGGAAATAATCGGTCGAACAAGGAGGCTGGGACTACCAAGAAGCTATAGTGAGGTAATCCGAGTGGCCAGGAACAAGGGCATTTCGCCGCAGGTTTATGCGCAAGTTTTTCTTGCCCTTGAGGAGCCGCTGATAGTTCTTTTGGGGTCCGAGACTCATGCCTATGCGGAAAAGATTGCCAAGGTATTGGCCTATGAAATCTACCAAGCTTTACCATTCTTTGCCAGGGTACAGCTGGAGGTTAGCAGCAGTCCCCGGGGAATCAGATTCCAATGGGCCAGAGATGATGTGAAGAGAGCAGTGAGAAATAGAGTGGAAAAAACCGTGCGGCAGATGGAAAAATTCACTTTACCGCAGCCGCCGGCGGAAGAAGCAGATGTGAAGAAAGAAACATATGTACTGATTGACCAGCATCGCGCAAATCAATACGGAGAAACAATTGCCAAGGTAGCTGATGCCTGGGGTGTGCGGTTTGTTACTGAAGAGCAGCTTCCTGCTGATGTGCGGCGGGAAGATGTGGTTGTTTTACTTGATCCGTCAGATGCGGATTATGATATCTGGGGGCAGGAAGGTTATCAGTGGTATTTGCCGCTAGTTTATTGTGAACAGAGTTTCTTTCTGGCGGCCTGGCTCACACTAAATAAGCCGGCGGATTTGCGGGAAACACCGGTGTTTGATTTTATGAAAGGCTATTATGAGAGTATTCTTGGAGAAGAAATTGCTGATGAGGAAATCCTCAGTTGGCTCACCAGCCCCTGGCGGCTCAATCAGCGTATCAGGCCGCTAACAGAAGAAATTTCGTTTATCCGTATTGCCCTAACTGAAATCGCCAAATCAGCATAATAAATTCGTGTTAATTCGTGAGAATTCGTGGCTAAAAAATATATGAGCAAAATAAATAAAATCCTTACTTACATATTAATCATCACCTTTATTGCGAATAATTCATTGTTTGCGGTGGAGAGGAAGATGCTTTCGCCGGAGAGTTGGTTGTTGAACGGGGAGGCGGTGAGAGAGGTGCTTGGCGCTATCTCCCGCGGGCATATGCCGCGGGAGGCAAGGTTAGTTGAGGAGATGCAGGATTATTGTCAGGTGCCGCTGTGTCTCTGGGCTGGTGCGAAAAGAAGGGATCAGGGACTGGATGAAATAGTAAGCCGGGAAATTTTACACATGTATCATGGCTTGACTGATCTGGAGGAAGATGCTGGCTGGAACACCGAATGGCGGGAAATGCGGGAGGACCTTATTGCCGGGTTAGAAATGTTTGCCGGCGAGGGAGTGCTGTTCACCATCATAGACAAATCCCAGCGCTGCCAGGAAAGCGGTGTTGTGGGGATTAACCGTCACTTGTTAGAGTTAATTAAACAAAATGAAAATGAACTGGGTACGGAGACTAATGTTTACAGGCAGAGAAAACTGCAGGACAATCTATTAGCGCTTAGTATATATTTACAAACATACATCTATCATGAACTGCGCCACGAGGCGATGATTGTGGAACGAGAGGTATTAAGTGACTGGCAGTATGATCCAGAATTTGCCGCTGTGGGGATTATTCGTGATATTCCTGTGGCTGAGATGAGTGTAGAGATGCTGCGGGCGGTCCTTTCCGGGGTATTGGCCGGAGACAGGAGAGCGGATTTTCAGGCAGAGGTTGAACGCCGTCAAAACGGCGTTGATGCGCGTTTCAGCGCGCTTTTATGTTGCCGCTTTGGCGGCAGCGAAAATAATAAACTATATGAGAATTATTTAACTATTTTAGAAGAATTAAAAATTATTCAGCCGGATTGTGCTTATGCTGAGGCCGTGGCCCTAGCTGGTTACGCCTTGGAACTGCCGGCGGACCGGGCCTGGCTGCCGCGGCTGGAACAGTTACAGATAATTCAGGAGAATCTGGCCGAAGCCGATGCCCAGCCATTGCTCGGCCTTATCCAGGCCTTACCGGGAGTGAGAGTGCTGGGGCATCTTTTCTATAATGAATTTATTCAGGAGGATTTTGACAGCGGAGGGATTGGTGAGAGAAGGGCAAAAAATGTTTTCCGCTGGTACAAGAGCAGGCGAAACAGAGATCGTTATGTTGTCAAAAAGCACAAACTGCGCTTTCGCGACCGCATATCCTATATTCTTTACCACTTGGGATTAACTGCCTGGGTGCGGGTGCCGGAATGGGTGGAAAAAAGAGGAGCACAGAAGAAACATGACCGGGAACTGGCCAAAAAATATATTCTCCGCTTGATTGAGCTATTGAAACAGTACCGGGGGGAAACCGATCAGACACTCAGCCGGGGTGAACTTATTGTTTTTCGCCGCCGTTCAGTACCGCTTACTGATGAAGAAGCGGTGATGGAATTGTTGCGCCGCTGGCGTGAGCTGGATAGCGGCAATTATGGTAATGCTGTGCTGCGGGGCAGTCTGGGTTTTAAGACCAGCGGACTGATCAATACTGTTTGCAGCGGTGATGAGGCACGTTTCTTTGAATTGGTTAATGACGCCTGTATGGAACGCGCGCTTAACGGAGATAGGCGTTTTGATAAGATTAATGTTCCCAAACTTGTTTCCCGTCAACGGATTAAAGAGCAGATTATCCCGCGCATGGCGCTATTGTCAAAGTTTCAGCGTCATTTGGCGCTGCAGTTAAACAGGCAAAAAGCTGCCCGGGAGGCATTTAACTCATTATGCCGCAAATACAAGGAATACAGTGGTGGCCAGGCACCGTCATTCACAAAGAACGAGGAACGCGGATTCATGTCGCTTTACCGAACCCTCCACCAAAAGTTGGTTGATTCTCTGGAAATAGATAAAACTGTCTTAAAGGAAGATGACCTGGTAGAGGTTCTGCTCTGGTGCTGTTACTTTGCCGAAAATATTGTTCCCGCTTATAAAAGGCTGGATTTTCGGCGTCCTTTTCCCTGTAATGATGCGGAATTGCTGGTATTGAGCGACCTTCTGCAGCTATTTCGTCAACATCATATCAGTTTGCATAAACAGGAATTTCTGGATCCGGTAAAAACACTGCTGCAGCAGGTTGTCTTAATCTACCGCGAGAAACTTGTCCCAGCGATTGACTATCTTAAAATTGCCGGCAAGAAATACGGTGAATACCGGGACAGGTTTGATCGCAAACCACTGGATTCATTAAAAATAACCTGGGGTTGGGGATTCGGCCGCTGGCTGGGAAATACATTTAGGGATAAGTTTGGCAAAGAATTTACTGGCGAGGTGAGGGTACTGGAAGTGGACAGCCGTTTGTCCATGTTGCATGAGTCCTTTAAGGTAGAAACAGGTGAAGAAGCAGAATTTCCCTGGCAGGTGGATGATCATATAGTAGACAGCCGGGGAGAATACTTTGGCAGTAATGGGCGGAGGGTCAGAGGAAAAATACACACTGCCAATCTGCGGGATATAACTAATGGCCGAATAATCAGGGAAGAAAAGGAAGGTGAAGGTGTTTATGAGCTTATTGTTTCTTGCAATGACGTGAAGAGAGAGAAGGATCTTTTTAGCTGGTTTACTGGTATTTACCGCCTCCTGCGTTTTGGCGGCTGCTGTGTAGTTGCCTTGCCGGCGGGAAACATTTTGCCGGAATCCGCTGCCCAGATCTTAAGCAAAATGGGATTTAAGGTTGTTTTACAAAAACGTGTTCTAACCAGGGAACAAAATCCCAATGCCAAGACAAAACAATTCAGCGTGATTGTTTTACAAAAAAGAGGGATGATTGATCTCACCTTGACTGAAGATGAAAAAGATGCCCTGACCTTTGTTTATGAAGGCGGTACAGGGAAAAGACAGTTAACGGCGGAACCGGAGAATCTTGATCTTTTGCCGGAGGAGGAGCTGATTGCGGCAGTGGATGGCCGGGATGGAAAATTATCAATGAACGAGGAAGGAGAAGAGGCCGCCAGGCTGTTAGCTGAAAAACTGGCGAATGGATTAAGACACAGTGATCAATTAAAACAGCAGGCGGAAAAGGTGAATGAAATTCCAGAATTGAAAGAATATATTGAGGAGTTATTAGCGGCAGAGATTTCCCCGCCCAATATTTTAGCGGATTATGTAAAAGGTGATTTGCAAAAGCGGGTGGAAGCGGCGCGGGCCTATCCGGATATCTTTAATGAAGAGGTTGTGGGCGGGCTTTATGATCTGGTTGCCGAGCTGGAAGAATTGACGGTCTTTATTACCCCAAAGCGGGAAGAGGAATTCCGCGTTAAGTTGGCGGAAATAAAAGAAAAGGAGAATTTAGTGCCCCGGCTGGGAAGAGAATTAAGGAAAAGATATGAACAGGTTAAGGATTTTACTAAAACTGATTTAAATAAAAGGAATTTAGCAGAGGTAACTGCTGTTAATGAGGCATTAGATAAAATTGTCCGTGAGATGGCGGCTATCTGGCAGGCGGAAGAAAGACGTCAGCGATTGATTGTTAAACATGGTGAAGAATTTGTTCGGTTAAAGAAATTGATCCGTAAGTACCAGACTGTGGGTAATTTGACCGCTCAAAGTGACCGGCGCAGTATCCGGCAGATTCTCGCTGCTAAAAAGCAGCATCTAACAGCTGAAATGTGGCTGCTGACAAATAGGATTAATGAGAGATTAGCCGCACGGTTATCTGCCGGCAAAAGCGTATTTAACGGACTGGCAGAATTTGACGAGGCCATTGCCCGCTTGCTGGAATGGCGGGAGATAGAGTTTTTGTTTCCTTATGTGGACACCCAGTTTCTTTCTTTGGCTGAAAAGCAATGGAAAAGAAAAGATAGCCGTGAGAGAAATATCATTACGGCGGGAAGTGTTTTTGCTAAACGTGATCGCTCTGGCCTCGAACGCCTACTGGCCTGCCTGCTGGTGGTTGATGACTGGCTGGCATTAAAATCATGCGGTGTTGATTGGAGTAAGGAAATGGCGGCGCTGGTAGCCGGCCGGCCGGAAAGTGAATACCTGGATATTCTTGATGAAAAATTGTTGAACAGTCGTTTTCTGAAATCGCAAAGTTTAACGGCGGAGGTTTTAACCATTAAGCCGGGAATGACGGTAAGTGAAATAAAGGATACTTTGATTGCCGCCAGTGAGCGGATGGCAGAAGGAGAGGAACTGGTTGTTTCTCTGGCCGAGGGACGGCGTGCGGATGATAATTTTACAGCTTTCTTAGCCCGCTTAGGCCTGGAACTAAAAGGTACTTACGATGCAAAACTGGAGCTATTGTGGGAACAGGGTGATCTGGACAGGGCGGAGTTTGAGGAACTAAATAGATTTATTAGTAGAAAACGGCGGTTCTTTGTTGTCCGCAAAGAGGCGGAGGCGGACAAGCCGGAGCAATACCGGTTGGTGCTTGCTGAAGAACAGGTGGAGAATGACGATTATGCCTATCGCGTTAATAATAGAAAAAGAGTGTTAAATGATCTTAGCAATGAAGGTTTACAGTTATATTGTGTTGAGATCATGCCGCCGAAAGATCCCGGACCGAAAAAGATTGCCCTTGTGGGCGGTGCGAAAAGAAAGAAAAAGAAAAAAGCCACAAAGATTAAACCGCAGGTTGCGATAACTTATGAGGGTATTTGGCAGGGACAGGAAGAGGCGGTGCGGGATCTGGCGCATCTGCTGCAGGATTTTATCGATGAAGTAGGGGATCATACACAAGAGGCAATTGATATGCGGCAGATATTAAAAGCTGAGGGCTTTAATGCCGTTGTGTCACATCCCGTGCTGACCGAGTTGTATATAGAATCTCCAGATGAGTTTAAACAAAAAATTACAGAATTATTGTTTTATGCCTTATATATAAAGCAGCTGTATTCGACGTACCGGGAGTTCTGCAAGGCGGTTTGGTCGTTTTTTCCCTACACCTCCTATTTTCCCAATTATTTGGTGTCCCTGGATGGCAAAAAGCGGATATTACCGATAATAAACACCTCTGCCCTGCCCAAAACCGGTGAAGTACTCAATTGGGCGCGGACTGAAACACTGCTCGGTTATGATCGGTCCCCGTTTGGTGAATACACAATGGAAGGGATTTGTGATGAGGTGGCCGGCTTATTGCTGGATCAAAGACGTCTATTTGTTATTGGAGATGAAGCTGCGGTTATGCCTTTCAAGAAAGGCAGCAAAGCTTATACGCAGGGTAATACTGTTGTTTCTGAAGGTAAAAAGATAAGAGAGCCCGGGGATGAGGAAGTAATTATGGCAGAATTATGGCTGCATTTCCTGGCGGATTCACCTGCCGGGGGATTAAGAGAAATAGTAGATGTGTTTCCGGACATAAGAGCTACTGCCGGGCATCAGGCATTTATGGATAGTACTGATCAAGCGGCAAAGAAAAAGTCTGCTGTTTCAGCGGATGAAAGCGATCATATATTTAATAGGTCAACAAGGATAATGACGTGCTTAGCGAGAATAAATAAAAACAAACATGTTGAGATACAATATCTACGTGATTTTGAGGGATATTCGCGTGCAATATGCATGCTGGAGCTACCGCGTGCTGAAAGAATGAAGATGATGCAAATGCTGATGGACAAATATCTGCCGGTATTGGAAGGCAAGGTGGAAGGAGAGGGTTATCGTGAACTAAAAGAAAAAGTGGATTCTGTTATTCTTGCTGTTTGTCCCGGAGAGAAAATACCGCCGCGTGATTCTGTTTATAAGCGGGACGGGACTGCCGTAGGCAAAGCTAAGGCGCGGCATTTTCGTCAGTTGTCGGTGGCAGAGAGACAGGAACTTGCCGGCGGTCGGGATCTCTATTATCACTACCTCTACGGTGATGGCAAAAAAAGATTAATTGCCCGCCATAAAAGAGATGTTTTCCGGCAAGAATCTTCTGAAGATGTAATTATGGCAGAAGAACTAATTGATCTGGTGCTTCTGTATAAAAATAAAAAACTGTACTATCTTTCCGAAGATGAGAGAAATGCCATTAAGGTGCTGGTTGAAGAACTGTTGCTGAAGGTCGGAGATCGTGATGCCGTTCAGGATGTTCAGGGGCGGGTAGAATGTTACCTGACAACGCGAAACACAGTGAATAGGTATCTTTACTTCTCTCTTTTGCTCAGCAGAATAGTAATTAAAGATAAAGAGGAAGAAGACATTTTGGCGGTCTCAAAAGAGGTAGCTGATTTCATCGGTGATAAGGAGCCGAAGGTGCGGGCGCAGCTGTATGATAGAAGAGGGCTGAATTTAATTGTTTTATTAATCGAATATTACCGTTTGCAGCAATTGCTGGCTGAAGAAGCGGATTCTGAGCTCCTGCTGGAAGCCGGACTGCGGGCCGGTCATCTAGGCAGGGAGATAATCAACAGGGATTATGGTGACGAGATTGCCGTTGTGCTCGGACTCCAGGGGATTCCGGAACACAAAAGTTTACTGCCGGAGATGCAGAGGGAAATCATGCCCATCCGGCGGATGCTGGAAAGGCGGATAGGAAGAATGGTCGGCAACAATAATATTGACGATACGCAGGCGGCCGATGAGGCCTTGACGATATGCCGGCAGCTGGTTACCCTGATTATTTATCATCCGGATCAGATAGAAGATGCTCTGAGAATTGCCGCCAGGGGAATGTATTATCTGAATACAGAAAGGGCAAAAATATTTGTTCGTGTTTTAACTGAGATGCTGAAAAAGTGCAGCGCTGATCTGCCGGCTGGTTATACCGTAGACGGGATAAGAAGAGAGTTGGATGTTTTGTCCAGGAATGTAGATACAGAATCATTAAGGGGGGACTATACTCAGAGTGAAGCGGAAACAGCAGTCTTCAGATCGCTGATGCCGGATAATCCAGAGCATGATCAATTGCTGGAACAAATAAAAAACAATCAATCGTTTCGTTACTTCCTGCTGCATAGGCTGCTAAGCAGGGAAGTGAACAACCCGCTCTTGGAGGGAAGGTTGGCGCAGCTGCTGTCCTTGACGGTCGGCTGCATAGATAATCCGCAGGAATTAGCACTGATTATCGGTCCCTTTGATCAGTATATCAATGATGGGGATAAGTCTTCTCTGGCATACCGGCGCATTACAAAATATATTTATCCGGCTTTGATCGGCAGATTAGAGGATTTTTGCCGAGGTGATCAGGAAGAGGCGCTGCGGGCATTATTGACTGAGGGGATTTACAGATATTTTTTTATATCGAACCTGGTCAGTGCCGCCCTGGGGCAAAGTCCGCTATTCAGGGAATATCTGGCTGATTTATTGTTAGCGGAAGAAAAGCAGAGTTTTGATTATGTTTACGCTTACGTGCATAATTTTATCATAGTACCACGTCGAAACAGTGCCGCCTGGGCGGAAGGGGAAGGAGTTCATCACCTGTTCAGTTATTTGTTGGGGAAATATTCCGCCGATAAAATCAAAGAAAACCATAACCGGTTTTATGCGGTCTTCAAATTGTTGGCTGAGGCCCCGGTGCTGCTGCCGGGTTTTACTCTCGATGAACACTGGCCGGAGATATTTAATATTTCCGGTTTAAGTTCCGCTGACCTTAAGGGAATAAGGTATGTTTTTCATCAAACTGCAGCTGAGATACAGGCTGTATCAAAGCGCACGAGGGCAAAGGATTTGGCTTCGTCCAGGGAGAGGTTAGAATATCAGGATGATGATCAGGGACATGCTTCAATTGTGCAGGATAATATTCGGCGGCAATTGGGCTATGAAGACAGTGATGGCAAGGATGTATTTGAGCGGGAGATTGCGAGAAGAGAAGAGGAAGAAAAGGGAGAGGTTCCTTTCCTGCCGGCGGATCTTGTTTTTGCAGTGGGTGTTGGTGCAGTAGTGGCGTTTTTGGTGCAGCAGATATTTTTCCCCAACATTTCCCTGCTGCTTGTTTTCAGTACAGAAATAATTATCAAGCTGTGTTGGCTGGTATTTGCCTTTCTTTCACCCTGGTTCTTTCATGAGGTGGTAGGACATTATCTCTTCGGCAAGATTAGAAACAATATTCTGCAGAAGTATGAAGATTATCCTAAAGTAGACTTCAAATTTCACTGGCTCTGGACAGAGGTTAAAGCAAGAGGTAAGATATCTGCCGCTGCGGAACTGCAATTAACAGAGTTAAGAAAGACAGTTGCCCGTTTGGGCCCACGGCTCAATTCCTTTACCGCGAGCGGCGCACTGGCAATATTAACCGTACTTGTTTTTTACGGTATCCATTCGCCGTTTTCCATTATTACTCTGAGTTATATTATTGCCGCCAATGCAGCAGCACTGATCAGCTGGTTGCCATTAACGGATTCAGCTTTAACTAGTTGGCGATTTTGGCTGAATAAGGGAAGGCGGCAGAGTGATGGGGGAATTATTCGTGGGCTGAAGGCACCGCAGAAACGGCCGCTAGCCTTAGAAATTCAGGATGAAATTATTAGGGTTTTGCGCAAGGAACGGGAAAAGCATCCGTTGCCCAAAATAGGAGAAGAAGAGCTTTTTCGTGCCGTACAGAGGAGACTGTTACTGCGGCATTTGTTTTTCTGGGGAAAAGGAAAAAGGAAGTTATTTAAAAAAGTACTACAGCAGCTAAAGCGAGCGGAGAAGGTAATTAAGTTGCATTATCCGGAAGATGTGTATGTTTTGGTCAGGGACAAGGAAAGGGATTTAATTGCCGAAGGGCTTATTCTGCCTTTAAATATCGACATTAACGGTAAGACGCGCCAGGGAATTACCTGCTATTTTTCTGCTGCCTTAAAAGAAGAATTAATCAAGAAAGAAGAAATTATTGAAATAATCTCCTGTTCTCCCTTAAGAAAACGAAGAGACGGAGATGTGTTAAATCGCATTATTAAAGTATACCTTAGCAAAGAAAACTATGCTCGCAGAACAAACATTGAACATCTTACCGTAAAGACTGCTGAAGAGGAAAAAGACTCAACAAAAACTTTTCATGTTTACGATAAGCTTATGCAGGTCCTCGGCTTTAAGAGATCAAAAGCAAATTTCAAGCGCGTGCTGGAATGGTGTGTGCAGAATGAGCGGCTGCCAGAATTCTACGATATCCTTAATGCCATGGTTATTTGCGACCGCCTGCCGCGTCAATTAATAAAAGGAAAAAAAACACACAGGGCGCGCCGGCTCCTTCTCTGGAGCCTGTTGCCTCGGGACCTTCAACCGCAAGGATTGCCTGAAGAGGTAGCCAGGCGAGTTAAGCGGCTGCGGGTGCTTAAAGAAATGCGGCTGGATGTGAGTAATGCAGATAAGTATCATGATTATTACCAGTTTTTCAGTGAGTTAATGGAGCCGGATGAGCCGGAGGCGGATCAGGTGCTGGCCATTCTTGTTTTTTGTTACCGGCTGGCGCAGACATTAAATCCGACGATTGAAGTTCCTGCCGGAGCTGATGATGAAGGCTATTATCTCTATGAGGAGATTGTCCGGATCTTCCGGCCGTTATTCAAGCAGCATTTTGGCGTAGAGCTAAGTTCTAAACTAATAGATTCGCTCTATGAGTCAGTTTACCCTAAGCGCTACAAAATGGCGGCAAAAAGCAGAAACGTTCAGCTAAAAAGGCTGAAAGAGGATTTGGCCGGGCAGTTGGGCTGCGCGCAGACAACTACTGCTCTGGCTGAATCGCTGAAACAGCTGATTCTGGCAGAGTTGCCGAATAGGATTAAAAACAAGATTGAAATAGTGATAACTGGCAGGGAGAAAGGTGTCTGGAGCAGTGACGATAAATTAAAGAGATCAGTTGCCGCGAATCATCCGAATATCAAGCGTATAGAAGATATTCATGATCTTTTGGCCTTCCGGGTAATTATCGCTGACCGAGAGGATGCGCAATATCCTTTAACAGAAAGGAAAAAGAGTGATCTTTGTGAGGAAATCGCCAACATCGTAGCTGATAACAGGCTGTTTTTCTTTTTGGCTGATCCACTGAAAAGTAAAAATTATATTAAAAATCCCAAACCCAATGGCTATCAATCCCTGCATGCTGTCTATGCCCTGGCAGATGGCGGTCAGGAGTTTGAGGTGCAAATCAGAACAGCCATGATGCATGAGGTGGCAGAAACCGGCTCTGCCTCCTATGCTGCTTATCAGGCAGATAAGGGGCCAACAATAACGGCGGAAGAAGAGTTTGCTGGGCTGCGCTTAAAAGATGCAAGTAAGCAAACAGTTTATGATAACAGCGGAGTGAAGGTAGGGCAATATTGGCCGCAGGCCAAAGTAGAACTGAGTGTTGATCAAGAGTTAGCCGAAGAAATTGCGGCCTGTTGGGGTGATCTGCTGGTGATCTTGGCTGAGGCATATACAGCAATTCCAGCGGCAGGGAGGGGAGGTCTGAATAACATGCTGGCAATTGGTTTGGTTGCGGAATCACCAACTTTATTTGTTGACTGCCGGAGGAACGGCTTTGTTGGCATTAATAGACAATTTCTAGAAATTATCCGGCGCGATAAATCTCCCGGAAAGCTGGTGGCCCGCATCCTCTTAATTGTAGGCCTGCATCATGAATTAGCGCATGAATGCGGTTGTAAGGATGAAGAGTGGCTGACAGAGGAGGGATTAAGCTTGTTCAAGAGGCTTGCCGGCGGCAATCAGGCGGTTTTAATTGCCGCAATCGAATTATTAGCCGGTGTTGTTACTGAAGATTCAGAATTTCTGCTAGCGCTTAAAAGGGAAGCATTTGGATATATGCTTTCCAGTAAAGACAATCTGCAGCTATATATTGATAATGGCTGGATAGCTGTGCTTGTGCCGGAATGGCGGGATTGGGTGGCCCTGTTTGATAATGAGGCCTTTCGGCAGAAACATCATGTCAGTCCCCAGGATCATATTCTGCTGATTTTTACCCGCTTGGAAGAGGAATATTTCGATAAGATCATTGCAAAGAAGATCGTCACCGAAGAAGATAGACAACGGTTGTGCCGGGTTTTGTTTTTACACGATTTCGGTAAAATTCTGGCCCTACAAGAGGATCCTGAATACGGAGCGCTGGCTTATGTAGAGCATCCAGAAAAATCAGCAGAAATTGCCGGGCCGATTTTGCAGCGGTTAGGGTCTAGTCAAGAAGAAATAGCAGCTGATCTCGTGCTGATCAAATATCATTCCGTGCTTGCTGACCTGGCCCGCTACGGAGAAACAGAAATTTCCCTGGTAGAATTTATTAATGATTTAACGGACGTGAGGGATCTGGAGCTCTTGGAAGTGGTTCAGCTTGTGGACGCGGCCAGCGTGCGCCACATGTTTGCTAACAGTTTGAGTGAAGGGCTGGAAAAGAGGGTGGAAGAAATTGTGGCCTTGATTAAACCAATTCTTTGGAAAAGCGGCCCGAGGAGAGCAGAAGCTGAGCATAAACTCGTATCTTATCTAGATGAGATCGAGCGGCAAAACTGGGAAATTGAAAAGGGCTGGAATCAACTAAAGCAGGCAATAAACAAACATGACGTAAAGATAGATGAAAAAATATTATTTGAGGCCTTTCAGGCAATGCACCGATCACATCTGGGTGTTATTCGTAAAGATGGTGAAACTCCCTACACCCTTCATTGTATTGAAACAACCAGGATCTTGATTGAAGAACTGAAGGTAACAGATCCCCAATGGATCATTGCCTCTTTACTGCATGATGTACCGGAGGATTCGCGTACCAATATTGGCGCAATCAGAGAGGCCTTTGGCCGGGAAGTTGCGGATATTGTTTATATATTACAAAAACCCTTAGTTGACTACTTTGCTAGTGTCGCCCAGCGCGATAAGGCCTATATCGAAAAGGTGATCTTCGGCACTGATACAATAAATGACCGGCAGATCCTTGCCGCCGCCCAAACAATAAAAATAGCTGACCGGATGCATAATCTACGCACATTGGATATTGGAGATGATAGTTTTGTTAAAAGAAAGGTTAAGGAGACGTTGACTATTCTCACGGAATATTTCATTAAGGAAACGGAACTTCCGTCAACTGTTTTGAATGTAATTATTGATGAATTAATTTTAACCGCCAGACACTGGCGAGCGCTAACCGAGGAGGAGATAAGATCGTTACAGTCGCTGGCGCCCAAGGGCGGGCAGATAGGTTTTTTTAGTTATGTTTTGAGCGAAATAACCAGAAACAATCCCCGGGTTGTTGCTTTTTACAATAAACATCATCCTCTGGAACCGCTGGAGGATGTGGTTAGTGAGCTTCAGCGTCATTATTTGCCGGGAGAAATCTTATTTGTGGAATTTCCCGTAAATTACCGGCCCTTGGGTTATGCGCTTAATTCTTATGACTATTTGCTGGAGACAGCAAAGGCAATGGCGGCGGGCACTTTTACTCTTAATGGTAATAGTGCAGAAACAAATAGACAATTCGGCCGGGCCTTGCTTAGGCTTATAGAATTATTCCGGAAAGAAAAAGATGATATTTGCCGGCTGCATGAAGAAGGAATCAAAGAAGGCAGCGGCAAAGCCAGAGATTACGTGAAGGCGCATCTACACAGAATACGAACAGAATTTTTTGCCGCCAGTGAGATTGATTATGTTACTTTCCGGGATATGCTGCAAATGCTTGCCAGCCAGAATCCTGCCTTCCGCAATGAAGAGGAGCTGTTTGTCAGCCGGCTGGCAGAAAAATGTCCGGATCTGCATTTTATTTCTTTGCATGGCGCGTTTGTGGACTTAAACAGGCGTAGAGACGACAAAAGACCGTATAATGATATTCACGGAACA
>CAZIXI010000047.1:0-17511 GCA_964543115.1 uncultured bacterium | reverse complement strand
TCCAGGCTGACATTGGTTACCACATCACAATTATACAGCAAAAAGGTATCGTCCCTTAAAAAATACTCTACCTTTTTTAGCCCGCCGCCCGTATCCAGCAACTTATCTTCGTATGAGTATTCTACCCGATCAGCTAATACATCCTTAAACTGCGCTGCCAGATGGTGAGTATTAATAATAACTTCTTTTATGCCGCTAGTCCGCAGATGAGTTAAAATACGTAGAATATTCGGCTGGCCGCATACCGGCAGGAGGGCCTTTGGTTTTTCATAGGTCAGCGGGCGCAGTCGTGTTCCTAATCCGGCAGATAAAACAAATGCTTTAGTCATAAATAATCCGCGAGAATCTGCGTACTATTCCAAATCAGCAGATTCGCGGCAGTTGTGAACCGCTCAACATATCAATAACCCTTGTCCCGCCAATTCTGGTCTTCAGTAATACCCGGCCCTTATTTTCCGCGGTAACTTCACCGATAATCCTGCTCTCTCCACCCAGCTGCCGCTCTACGCGCGGCGCGTCTTGGGCGGAAACCACAATCACTACCTTGCCTTCATTGGCCATATATAACGGATCATATCCCAAAAGCTCGCAAACCGCCTTTACCTCTTTACTGAGCGGGAGTTCTTCTTCCAGTAGCTGGATACCGAATTCCATTCCGTCGACAATCTCGTTTAAAACCGTGGCCACACCCCCGCGGGTAGGATCACGCATAAATTTAATCCCGGGCTTTTGTTTAAGAACAGACTGGATCAATGAAGCCAGGGAAGCACAGTCACTCTTTACCTCTGCCTGCAGCTGAAAACCTCCCCGGGCAATCAAAATCGCCAGTTCATGTTCTCCCAGGTAGCCGTTGATAATAATTTTATCCCCGGGAGAAATTTTCTGCCGACCCAGACACAGGCCCTCGGGCCGCCGGCCGATCCCGGCGGTATTGATGAAAAGCTTATCAACACTGCCCTTTTCCACAACTTTAGTATCACCGGTAACAATCTTTACCCCGGCAGCTGCCGCGGTCTGCGCCATGGACCCGGTTATCTCAGTCAGTATCTTATAATCCAGTCCTTCTTCAATAATAAAACCAGCGGATAAATACAGGGGAACAGCGCCGGTTACCGCCAGATCATTAATCGTGCCGCAAACAGCCAGTTTGCCGATATCCCCGCCGGGAAAGAACAATGGATTAACAACATAGGAATCAGTGGTGAAAGCTAACGAAGGATCTTTATCCAGTATTGCCGCGTCACTGAGCTCACTTAACATCTCATTATCAAATTTAGCGCGAAAAAGATTATCGATAAGCTCGTGCATTAACTTACCGCCGCTGCCATGAGCCAATAATATTTTATCGTTAGTTTGCATATTTATAATAGGCGGCGCAGGTGCCTTCGGAAGAAACCATACAGGCCCCTTGGGGGTCCTCCGGAGTGCAGACCTTGCGGAAAAGCAGACAATCCAGCGGTGTCTTTACCCCACAGAGCACTTCACCACAAATACAGCCTTTTGCCTCTTTTGTCTTTTCTACTTCTACAGCCAGATTCTCTTCAATATCGAATTCCTTATATGGATCCCTTATTTTCAGGCCACTCTTCGGGATAGTGCCGACGCCGCGCCAGGCAGAATCAACCGGCGTGAAAATCTCATCGATTAACGCTATGGCCCGGGGGTTACCTTCCTCCCGCACACAACGGCTGTATTGAATTTCTACCCGCGCCTTCTCTCCGCTGGCCGCCTGCTCCACCGACATTAGAATTCCCTGCACTAGATCCAACGGCTCAAAACCGGTAATCACACAGGGAAGATTAAATTCTTCAGCGACAAAATTATACGGCCGGCTGCCGATAATTGTACTCACATGGCCGGGCATAAGAAAACCATCAAGCCGCAATTCTTCTGCCGCGCCCAGGGCCCTTAGGGCCGGGGGAATTATTTTCTCTCCCGAAAACACATAAAAGTTTTTCAGTTTATTTTCCCGGGCACACTTAATCGTGCCGGCAATCGTGGGAATCGTGGTCTCAAATCCCACTCCCAGGAATATCACTTTTTTCTCCGGATTTTCTTCAGCCAGCCTCAAGGCATCCAGCGGAGAATAGAGAACAACTATCTTGCGGCCCTTGGCCCGTTCCTTTTCCAGGCTGGAACTGGACCCGGGAACCCGCAGCATATCACCAAAAGTGGTAATAATAACATCATCGCGGCGGGAATAAGCAATGGCCTTATCCAGATAATTATTGGGCGTAACACACACCGGACAGCCGGGACCGGACAAGAGCCGGATATTATCCGGCAGCAGCTTGCGCAAGCCGGAACGGAAGATGGCCATTGTATGCGTACCGCAAACCTCCATCAACACAATCTCTTTCTTATAATCGCGGCAGCGGGTATGGATCTTCTCCACTATTTTCTGCACCAACCCGGCATCCCGATATTCATCAATATATTTCATTCCTTATACAGCTCCCTTATTGCCTCAATTGTCTCCCGGGCGGCCTGTTCATCGAGCCTCTGGATGGCAAAACCGGCATGCACAACCACATAATCTCCCACCCGCACATTCTCCAGCAAACCAAGATTTATCTGTCGCTGCAGCCCTTCCAGCTCCACAAAAGCCGTACTCTTTTCAATTTCCTTAACCTGCATCGGTACCGCTAAACACATATTCCTCTCCTCGCGTTGGCAATTACCGCTTGCCCGAAAGAAATCCCGCCATCATTTGCCGGAACCTGCCGGTGAAGATAAACCGTAAACCCCTTTTCCCGTAAACCACTAAATACCTTCTCCAGTAAAAACATATTCTGCCAGACCCCGCCGCTTAAGGCCACTTCCGCAATCCCTGTTTCTTCCCGCAGGCGCTGACATAGATCAATAACCAGCGCGCTGATCGTATTATGAAATCGACCGGCAATAATGCCACCAGCAACCCCTTTTCCCAGCTCGGCCACGATTTCTCTGATTACCGGTAATGGATCAATAATATATTTATCCTGCTCTTTAATCAACTGATAATTGTAGCTGCCGGTTGCCACATCATTTATCGCCCTTTCCAACTCACAAGCCGCCTGTCCTTCATAATTTATCTCTTCGCGAATACCTAATAGAGCAGAAACCGCGGCAAACAACCGGCCCATTCCGCAAGTCAGCGGAGAATTAAGCTTCTGCTCGATCATCTGCTTGATGAGCGTGGCCTTAGAGCCGCTGAATCTTGGGATTAAATCCAAGCCCTCTTCCCCGTAGGCCCGCAGTAAATAACTAACCGCCATCCGCCAGGGTTCTTTAATCGCCTGTTCTCCCCCCGGCAGAGGCGCATACTGCAGGTGCGCCCGGCGCTCGTAACCGGCAAAATCCGCCACCATAAATTCCGATCCCCAAATATGTCCGTCATCACCGTAACCGGTACCATCCAAGGCCACACCGATTACTTTGCGGTCTGTTAAGCCATTATCTGCCAGACAAGAAACAATATGGGCGTGGTGGTGCTGAACAGGCACGGTTTGAAATTCAGACGTTTCACCCATAATCCGGAGTTTTAAGGCATATTTTGTGGATAGATAGTCAGGATGGAGATCATGCGCAATTAGTTTTGGCTTTAGCTTGAATATTTTTTTGAAATGTTCAATACCCTGTTCAAAAGAGTTCAGGGTTTCCCAATTTTCCAGATCCCCGATATGATGGCTGAGATACACCTCCTGTCCGCGGGCCAGGGCAAAGGTATTTTTTAGCTGCGCGCCGCAGGCCAGCACCTCTTGGGGGAAACTTACCGGCGCAGAGAGCGGCTGGGGGACATAACCGCGCGAGCGGCGCAGGATATATTCAGTTTCCGTCGCTCTAAACACCCTGGTCACCGAATCATCACAGCGAATATAAATATCGCGATTATGCGTTAAATAATAATCCGCTATCTTGGCCAGTCTCTGCTCTGCCTCTTTGTTTTCATAGGCAATCGGCTCAGCAGAAATATTACCGCTGGTTAAAACCAAGACTTTTAATTCGTTTAATAATAAGTAATGAAGCGGAGTATAGGGCAGCAGGAAACCCAAATATTTATTCTGCGGAGCCACACTCCCGGCTATCCGGCAATCCGGCTTTTTCTTTAATAGCACAATCGGCCGGCGGGAAGATACCAATAGCTTTTCTTCTGCCTGAGAAACAAAACAGTATTTTTTTATTGTTTCTATATCCGGGGCCAGCAAGGCAAACGGTTTATCTTCGCGGTATTTTCTCTTTCTTAAAAGTGCTACTGCCTGTTCATTCAGGGCATCCACAGCCAAATGAAATCCACCTAGCCCCTTAATCGCTACAATTCTTCCTTCACTTAATATCCTCACAGTTTCTGCTACCGCCTCTTTCCCTGTACAAGCAACTAGCGACGAGCGACGAGCGACAAGCGACAAAACAGGTCCGCATTGGCCGCAGGCATTGGGCTGGGCATGAAAACGGCGATTGCCCGGATCATCGTATTCACTCTGGCATTGGCTACACATGCTAAACCCGTTCATGGTGGTATTCTTCCTGTCGTAGGGAATACCCTGCACAATGGTAAAACGCGGTCCGCAATTAGTACAGTTAATAAAAGGATATAGATATCGTCTATCCCCTGAATCTCTAAGTTCCCGCAGGCAATCCGGGCAGGTGGCAATATCCGCTGAAATCTGGGTTTTTGCTTGTGCGGAACTGATACTGGCAAGGATCTGGAACTGTTCCTCTTTTTGCAGCGGCTGTGCTTTAAGAGAGATATCTGTTAATTCCGCCTGCGGCGGAGGTAAAGATTTTAGGCGGGAAATAAAATTGTTAATGTTTTCTTCCGGTCCCTGGACCTCAATAATCACTCCGTCGGCGGTATTAGCCACCCAACCGGCCAATTCCTGTTCCCGGGCATAGCGATAGACTGTCGGCCGGAAACCGACTCCCTGCACCCGGCCATAAACATTGATCCGTAATCTTTTTGTCATTTGCCGTTTAATCAATATCAAATGAAACTACCTCTACCCGGGTCGCCTGAAAAAAAGTTATTTCCAGCTCCGCTCCTTCCAGCACTGTTCCTTTGGCCAGAACATTAAACGTTTCCCGGAAAGATTCTTCTTTCGCCCCGGTAAATTCCCCCACCTTAAGCCTTACCTTGGTTACACGCTTACCGCCCTCTTTACGGGTATGTTCGGCAATTCCGTCAATTATCGGTTGAATTAGATGTGTCTCGTGCACAAAGCGCCTCCTTAATTTTATCCCCAACCTCAGTCAAGGTTCTGCTCATCTCCGGGCTCAGCTCTTCGCCCATAGTCAACTGTTTTGGCTGGACAGCCAGTAAATAGATATCGGCCGTTACCTGCTGCTCCAGATACTCAATAAACATCCGCGGGGAAAGATCATGGGTGCTAAACCCGCTTTTAAGAATATCCTCTTTCTCTAATATCTCCCAGCTTCCCGCTTCCGCTGAAAGATGTACCGCGTCAACAAGCAGGACGGTATCCGGCCGCTCTTTAATAATCTTCCCGGCATAGTTTTCCGGCGCTGTTCCACTATCCAGACAAACAGCCGGCACCTGCCCCTGCAGGCGCTCAATCAGCGCGGGCCCAAAGGCATCATCTCCCCGGAGAATATTACCGACGCCGACAATGACAATCCGCCCTTTAAGTATGTTAGTAAGTGAAATGCTCATCGACAATGTTTTTTAATTGGAATGAATATAAATTGTCCCACGCTACGCGTGGGGCTGCCATTATAGGAATATAAATAGACTACTATTACTTGGTGGTCAAGGTGGTCTCGCGGCGGCAGCGCGCGCAGAGGATCTTCACCCGGTCGGACCGGCTGTAATCTTTCAACGCGGCAATGGTATTCTCATCCGTTATTCCCAAACTTTTAAGACGGGCAAGGTAAAGGGTAGGACTGGAAAATGTTAATTCTCCTATGCGCTCGGCGATCCACTTCAGGTGATCCTTACAGGCGATCGGCCCGCTGCAGATTTCACAGAGCTGTAACTCTTTTTCAATTGTTTCAAAAGATTCTTTTCTGTCAAAAAAGGAAAGTTCCCAGTCGGTGGACAATTTAATTCCCTCTTTGTCGGCAATACAATTAGCCTCACACTGGCCGCAGAAAATACAGGTATCGGTATAATGGATCATTGTGCGTTTGGCCTCATCATCTTTATGGGCAATCGCCTCTACCGGACAGACCTCTTCACAGGCCAGGCAACCCACGCATTTATTCTCATCATATTTAGGCTGGCCGCGAAAATTCGGATGCGCCTCATGCATCACTTTGGGAAACTTGGATGTATAGGGCCCGACAATCAGCGCTTTAATTGCTTCCAGGAGTTCTCGTATTTTGGGTAGTTTCACACTTCGCCTTCCTTATCTTCCTTATACTTATCCACTACGCTGCCTTCACAAAGGCTAACTCCGGCCCGATGGGCGCCACGAGCAATAGCATGAGCGGCTACCGGCGCGGTCAACAGCACAAACACAATTGCCAGCAGACATTTAATCCCGGCCCCGGTAAATCCCATCACCAGAAAGGTCCCGAATAAAATACTGCAGGTACCCAGGGTGACGCATTTTGTTGCCGCCTGCAGGCGGTTATAAACATCCGGTAAACGTACTAAACCTAAGCAACCAAAAACATCAAACGCTAACCCAATACCAATAAATATTAATCCTATCACATCACTCATAATCTCCCTAATGTGTGATCTGCGTCAGATCCGCGTCAGATCCGCGTCAGATCCGCGTTTATTCCTCGAATCCTCTTCCTTCCAGATATTTGGAAAGCGCCAGAGCACCGATAAAACTCTGCAGGGCCCAGGCAATACCAATATCAATGTACCAGTTTCTACCGGTAGCAATAGAAAGGATAGCGCATAAACCAACAATCATAATACCCAGAATATCAATGGCCACGATCCGGTCCGCTCCGGTCGGCCCCCGCCAGATACGATAGAGGCAAAACAAACAAGCCAGTACAATCACATAAATGGCCCGGCCCACCAGCGCCATATGAGGCAGGCTCGGACAAAAGAGAAAAGGAAACGGCCGGATAATAATAAAAATAACTATCCCGGTTAAGAGAACTGTTCCGATAAGCCATCGTAAAATTTTCATCTTATACTGATCCTTCCCAAGTTTCGCTCGGGCTTCAGGCTTTTCGCAGTCCCGACTTGTCGGGATTCGCCGCCCTTTAGGGTGGAACTGCTATAGAGAAATAAGTATAGACTATTAATCAAATATTTTTTTAAGTATTTTCTCAAACCGTTCGACAATCACCTGTGTGGCCTTGGCCACATCCTTTTCCTGTACATTTATCCAGTGAATATAAAGCACACCATTATCCCGGTCGATATCCACGCTCATTGTTCCCGGCGTCAGGGTAATGGAATTAGCCAGAAAGGTCAATGCCGTATCGGACTTTAGTGCGCTCTTTACCTTAACAATACCGGGCTTTATCGGTAACAGTGGATGCAGCACCCGGTAGGCAACATCAATATTGGCCTTCAGCACTTCCCAGATAAACAGGGGTAAATAACCAAAAACAAAATACACATAACGCTGGGGATGAAACAGGATACCGGGCCGGTTAACAAACAAATCCCCGACCATAAAGGCAACAAACCAGGCCACAAAAACACCCACCAGGAGATGCTGCCAGTCCGGCAGCCAGTTCAGCAGGCACCAGACAATATAACTAATGATAAAAAGCACAATCTTTTTAGCCATTTTAATTTAACCCCTTTAAGGTAGCCACGGCATATTTAACTCCCTGGCCCACCGCGCCAGCTGCCTGATCAAGAAAAACATCACTTACCCCGGCCAGGGCCAGTAATCCGCCGAAAAGACAGACCAGGGCCAGAATCGCTGTCGCTAATTTCATAAAAACAGGAACCTCTTTTACCGCCGTCAATGTTCCCCGTAACTTACCGAAAAAGCCGTATTTCATCACCTTCATAAACGAGGCCAGGGTCAACAGACTGGCCAATACCGCCCAGAAGGCATAACCGTACCTGCCGGCCTGCACAGCGGCGATAATAATAATCAGTTTGCTCCAGAAACCATTAAACGGCGGAATCCCGGCAATGGCCATTGACGCCGTCAGGTTGGTTGTGCCGGTAACCGGCATTTTGCTCATCAACCCGCCCATTTTACGCAGATCACGCGTACCGGTAGCATATTCCAGTGAGCCGGAATTCAAGAAAAGCAGTGATTTAAATATTGAATGATTAAACAGGTGAAATAAGCCGCCGATAATTCCCAGCGGTGTGCCGAGGCCAATACCCAAAACCACGTAGCCGATCTGACTGATGGAATGATAGGCCAGGAGCCGTTTAAGATCCCATTGGCCGATGGCCAGGAACACGCCGATAACCATGGAAAGCGCGCCGAGAAACATTAAAATACTGGAAAGCGCGGGTGTTATCCCGATAATATTATAAAAAATGCGGCAGAGCGCATAAATACCCAGTGCTTTTATTAGTACCCCGGAAAGCATGGCTGAGATCGGTGCCGGCGCTGAAGGATGGGCATCCGGCAGCCAGGCATGGAAAGGGACCAGGGCTGATTTCAAACCAAACCCCATAATAAATAAGATACTGACAAACAACACTACGTTGCCAGAACCCTTCTGCGCTATCTGATTGGCCATATCCGCCATATTCAGGGTAGAGGTATAACTGTAGAGCAATACTATGCCTAAAAGAATAAACAAGGAGGCCACTGTGCCCATAACCGCGTATTTAAAGGCCGCCTCTAATTCATGCTTTTCCGTGCCAAAAGCCACCAGGGCATAACTGGACACCGCCGCGATTTCCAGGAAGACAAACAGATTGAAAAGATCACCGGTAGCCACTACCCCGTTCAATCCCGCCAGCATCAGCAAAAATAGGGCATAAAACTGCCATTTGGCGGTGAACCGTTCCATATAATTAATGGAATAAAGAGAAACTGTAAAGGCTACCAGATTAACGGTAACCAGCATAAAAACACTCAAACCATCCAGGGCCATGATAATACCCAGCGGCGGATTCCCGCCCCAGCTGCCCACCTTATAGACCAACGCGCCATTCTGTTTGAGGAGAAAAACACTCAGCACCGAAAGGGTTAAGAGCAGCAAGGTAACCAGATTCCCCAGAATATCCGGCAACTGCTTAAATCTTTTCCCCAGCATACAAATGAGAAAGGCTCCGGCAAGCGGAAGCGCGACGAAAAATGGTAAAATTGATTCCGGTGACATCATCCCCTTAACTCCCTGATTTTAGTAATATCAAAAGTTCCGTACTTTTCATAAAGGCGCATGGCAATGGCGATCATCAAAGCGGTTGTGGCCAGCCCGATCACAATGGCGGTCAAGACCAGGGCCTGCGGCAGCGGATCAACCATATTGGTAATATCCGCGTCCGGCGAAAGTATCGGTGCCCGGCCGTTTGCCCGGTAGCCTACCAGGATAAAAAACAAATGCACGGCGTATTCCATAATGATTACACCAATAATAATCTTTATCACATTGCGTTTGCGCAGGACGCAATAAAGTCCGATTGCAAACAACACCAAACAAAGCAAATACACACTCATTCTTTTTTCTCCGCTATTATCTTTACCATTGCCAGGGCCGCAAAAATGGCAAACAGTCCGGCACCGACCTTGAAACTGATGGCAATATTACAAAGAGGGATTATCCCGGCGCTAAACAGATGGAACGGCTGCCCCTTCGCCAGAAAATTCAAAAAGAAATACCCGCCGGTATACCCCAACAGGGCTATACCCAGAAACATGACCGCCCCGAAACTCTCAAAAAACGAGGTTACTCCCAGGGAGATTTTCTTCAGGGCCACATCCTTACCATAGGCCAGCATTAAATGCACAAAAGAAAGAGCCATAATTACCCCGCCGGCAAAACCGCCGCCCGGGCTTATGTGCCCGTGCACAACGATATAGATACCATAAAGCAGTATTAAGCCGACAGTTAACCGGGTAATGGTTTTAACGATCAATGACATTCCCTGTTCGTGTTCCCTGCTCATTTCGCTCCTTCTTTTTTCCTGCCGATTGTCCTGACCACCGCCAGCACACCCACAACCGCCGTTAATAACACCGTTGCCTCACCCAGTGTATCATAGGCACGGTAATCCAGAATAACCGACGAAACAATATTGGCCGCCCCAGTCTGCTGCAGCCCCTGACTGACGTAGGTACTGGCTATCCGCATCAGCGGTGAACCAAATTGCGGCAGCTCACAGACGCACTTAACGGAAATAATTAAAAACACAATAATAAAACAGACGGTAATTAATGTATTCAACAGCCAGCGGCCGGAAGTGGAAAAAGGCAGATCCTTCCTCAAAGTCGCCCGGATCAAAATAACCAGGGCCAGAATTTCTACCACCAGCTGGGTAATCGCCACATCCGGCGCCTTAAGGATGAGGAAGACCACCGAAAGCCCCAGGCCAACGGCCCCGACGGCAACCACCGAAGAAAGGAGATCCTTAATCTCCACGGCGATAATCGCGCCCACAATCATAAAGCCCAGCAGCAAATAAAGTTCCAGCATAAAATTACCTCAATAATATATAAAAAAGGACGAGCATCCCTAACAGGCACCAGGCAAGATAAGTAGGCAATACCCCGTTATGGATAAAACTTAAAAGTCTATTAAAGCCGAAAGTCAGCTTCGACCCCACATCATAAATATCAAACCAGCGTTTTAAGGCCAGGCGATAAATCGTTTTTAAGATCCCCATCTCCTGAATGGTCCGGTAAAACTCCGTTCCGGAAAGGCGCATCTCCGGATGCTGCTCAACCAATTCACCACCGACAAAGATCTCTGCCTCCCGGGTCTTCTTTACCGTTCCCAAAAGATAAATAATAAAACCGATAATCAGCCCGACAATGATCAGGGCAGTGGCCAGACCGGAATTCCAAATCCCCGTCCAGGTAACCGCCATCGGTAAACTAGGTAAGATAAAAAGCTTTAACGGAACCTGATAGACAAACACACCAAAGATCACGCACAACGAAGCCAGAATGATTGTCGGGATTAACATAGTCGGGCCTACTTCACCCCGGTTCTCTTTACTTGCAGGTTGACCGAGGAAAATAGCATGCACCAGCTTCATAAAACTGGCCAGGGTTAAGGCACTGCCGAACATCGCCGCCACCAGCCAGATGATCCAGAGATGGCTGCCATTCTTGCCGGTTTCGATCACTCCCTGATAGACCATCCATTTAGAGGCAAAACCGTTAAACGGCGGCACACCGGAAATAGCAAAAGCGGCAATTAAAAAGGTAATAAAGGTAATCGGCATACCCTTGGCCAGGCCGCCTAATTTATCCAGATTAGTTGTTCCCGTCTTTTTTTCTACCGAGCCGCCGGAAAAGAACAGACAGGATTTATAAATCGCGTGATTTAACATATGAAACAGGCCGCCGGCAATCCCGATGGGGTTGCCCGTACCGATACCCAGCACCATATAGCCTACCTGACTGACCGCGTGATAACCCAGCAGCCTCTTCATATCATGCTGGATAAGCGCCATCATTACCGCCGCCACTACCGTCACACTGCCGATCAGCATGAGAAACGTGTTCATGCCGAAATCCATCTTAAATACATCCAGAGAAATCCTGGCCAGAAAATATATGCCTAAGAGTTTATCCAGAGAAGCTGGCAGAAAAGCGGTCACCGGTGTGGGCGCGTCCTCTGCCGTATCCGGCACCCAGGTATGCACAGGCATCGCCCCGGCCTTGGCAAAGGCGCCTAGCGCCAGACAAAGATAAGCAATTACCGCCAGCCGGTTGTCAAAGGCCAGACTGATCTTACTCATATCCATTGACCCGGAAAGATGCCAGATCAACCCGATTCCCAGCAGCATAAAGGCGTCAGTACCGCCGATAATTATAAATGTCTTCTTGGCGGTTGCCGACGTGCGCTCCTTATCGCCGAAATCTATCAATAAATAAAGCAGCATGCCCAGGAAACCCCAGCAGGCAACAAAGAAAATAAGATTATCGGCAAAAACCACGCCCAGGGAAGCAAACATGGTCAATAATATATACAGGTAGTAACGAACCTGCCCCTTCTTCCCCTTCATGAAACCCACTGAATAAAGGATCGTCAACAGAGAGAAAAAGACCACGAAAATCGCGATAAAGTTTGCCAGATAATCAAAATGTAGATAATTCATAATCATTAACGTTTATATTTTTGTCTTAACTTTTCTGTTTTTTCCTGGGACAACCGCACCAGATCCTCGCCGGTGTAGAGTTTTTTACCCTTAACGTTACGCACGGCCACCCGTTCGGTACAGCAATAACAGGGATCAATTGCCGCCAGGATAATCGTGGCGTCGGCAATTGTTTCACCAACTACCGTTGCCTTATAAGTCGGCAGATTCATGAAGGTCGGCGCCCGCACCTTGTGCCGCGCCGGCCGGTTGGTACCGTCGCTTTTTACGTAATGGAACGTCTCGCCCCGCGGCGCTTCTATCTGGCCGATACCTTCTCCCGGCGGAATATCCTTAATATTTAAACTAATCTCTCCCGCGGGGAGTTTCTGCAGACAGTCCTTTATCATTTTAATTGATTCAAAAAGTTCCAACACCCGCACCACTACCTTATCAAAAACATCGCCGTTGGGCGTAACAATCATTTCCCAATCCAGTTTGTCGTAAATCCCGTAAGGGCAATCTTTCCTTAAATCCTTGGCCACACCGGAAGAACGGGAAGTGGGACCAAGCGCTGAAAAATCGATAGCTTTTTCTTTCGTCAGTACCCCTACTCCTTTTGTCCGGCCATGCAGCACTGGATCGTCCATCACCGCCTTTTTCAGCATCACACAGGTGGGAATAATCGAATCTATCTTCTTTAACACTCCCGGAATATCTTCAGCCTTAATATCCCTGCGCACACCGCCGGGCGTAAACATCGCGTAATTGTTTCTGTTCCCGGAAAGTATTTCCATTACATCAAGGATTTCTTCCCGCAGCTTCCAGGCCCACATGTAAACGGTGTTATACCCCAGAAAATGGCCCGCCAGTCCGGCCCAAAGAAGATGGGAATGAATTCTTTCCCCTTCGGCAATAATCGTCCGGATATACTTGGCCCGTTCCGGAACTTCCACCGGAATAATATCCTCTACCGCCCGCGTATAGGCAAAAGGATGGCTGGTAGAACAGATCCCGCAGATCCTTTCCACCAGAAAAGTGGACTGATCAAAGGTTTTGCGTTCAGAAAGTTTTTCTATTCCCCGGTGGTTATAGCCCACGGCTACATCAATATCCACCACCGTCTCCCCCTCAACCGTCAGGGTAAAAAATTCCGGTTCTTCCTGTAATGGATGATAGGGGCCTATGGGAACTATTGTCTTTGTCATTTTATTCCTCGATCACGAACGGCCTTGTCGTCCCATTCTTTGTATTCTTTTCTTAACGGATATAATCCTTTCGGCCAGTCATCGGGCAGGAGCAGCGGACGCATATCCGGATGCCCCTTAAACGCGATACCCAGCATTTCATTCATCTCCCGCTCAATCCAGTTAGCCGCCTCAAACTCCGTGGCCAATGAATCGATCTCCGGCTTCTCTCTGTTTAATTTTACCCGCAGGGAAATAATGAAATTAAGTTCATCAAAGGTAAAATGATAAAGTATTTCTAGATGAAAATGACAATCCACGCCGCTGGCGATACTGAACCGGGCGCCAAGATCCTTAAAGATATACTTTCCTACTCTACGGATCGCCTCCGGTTTAATTTCAATATAGCTCCGTTTAGCCGTCTTATCGCAAATATCGACGATATCGACTTTAAACCGTTCCTGTAAGTCTTTTAAAATTTCTTCTTTATTCATGATTTTTTCGCGGCCGGTGCCTCAGCACTGCCTTTTACCTTCGTAATCAATTTCACCGCCCCGGCCATAATCGCCTCCGGTTTCGGCGGACACCCGGGCACATAAACATCTACCGGGATAATATGATCAAAGGGCACCGGACAATTATAACTGTGAATGAACATCCCCCGTGAACATGAACATTCTCCGATGGCCATCACCAGACAGGGTTTGGGCACCTGTTCATAGAGGCGCTTTACCCGTTCCATGGACTTACGGTTCGCCGAACCCGTTACCAGCAGCACATCCGCGTGTTTAATACTGCCGGCCAGGATCATCCCGAACCGCTCGATATCAAAACGCGGCGTCAGACAATCAAGGATTTCTATATCACAGTTATTACAACTACCCGTCGATAAATGAAATATCCACGGAGATTTTAATAATGCCTTTAATTTTACACTCATCTTAATATCCTAAAAATGCTAAAACGACCGCTATTATAGCAATAACTGTCATTGGACCCCAGAAAAATCTTACCGCCTGATCAATCCGCACCCGCGGATTGGTGTTGCGAATAACCGTTACCAGGGCCACCAAGCCAACGTATTTTCCCGCCCCGGCCAGAAAATGAACACCATCAATTCTAAAACCGCCCATAAAAACAATTATCACAAAAAGCGGCAGCGTGCAAAGCAGCATGTTCTTCATTAATCTATATAGGGCCAGTCCGGAACCGGAATATTCCACCAGCGCCCCGCCGGTAATCTCCGTTTCCGCTTCGGCAATATCAAACGGTACTACCCCTAATTTAGCCTGCACACAAAGGATCACCACCACCAGGGCCAGCACCCCCGACCAGCTGCCCGTAATCACACCGTTTTGCGCCTGGTAAGAAAGTATTTCACCCAGTTGAATAGAAAATCCGGATTTAATTACCGGCACAAATACCGCCAGCAAAAACGGCAGTTCGTAAGCCAGCACCAGCTTCATCTCCCGGGAAGCACCCAGACTGGCCAGCGGATTACGCGAGGCAAACCCGCCCATAATAATACTCAGGGAAGGAATAGTTAACAGGTAAAGCACAACGATCAGATCACCGACAAAAGAACTGCCTGGACTAATATTATTTACCCATAGAACCGTGGATACCAAAATAACGCTGGCCACCCCCACCAGGGGCATCGCCAAAAACGTGGTGCGGGAGGCCCCGGCCGGAATCAGGGTTTCCTTACCCAAAAGCTTAATAATATCTATTAACGGCTGTAAGATCGGCGGGCCCACCCGGTACTGTACCCGGGCCGTTACCTTCCGGTCAATCCAGCTGGCTATCAAACCAACCACCGCCGTTAAAGCAAATCCATATAATAATATATATAATAAATAATTCATTAATTAGGCCTTCTCATTCTGCCAGTGGGTTGAATGAATGACTAAATTATCACCCACCTGAAACGTATTCTCATCCAGCTTCACATCCGCCCCGCTTTTCAAGCTCAGGGCCTTATAAGTACATGTCTGCACACACTGCGGAACTTCTTTCCCTTTCAGTCTATCGATACAAAAATCACAATTACTGAGATATTGAGGCACCAATTCCGGGTAAATTGTACCGTACGGACAGGCATGAGAACAGGACCGGCAGGTCACACAGCGCATATTGTGCCTGATAAGTATCTTATTCTTTTCCTCCTGCTGTTCCAGCGCCTCTACCGGACAGGAATTCACACAATGCGGCTCTTCACATTTGCGGCAGACAAGCACATAGCTGGCCAGTTCCCGCACGGAAGTAACACCATTATTATCCGGATGATAAAAATAACTGCATTTAATGACACATTCCTTACATTCATTTCCCGAACACACATCCAGATCCACAAACAATTTCTGCTTAGCGCCTGTCTGCGGTTCAAGATTCAGTTTTCCGTTATGTATCTGTTCCGCGCTTGTATTCATATAAATTAGTCCCAAATACCGTGAAAGTTTTTAATCTTGTCATAGGTAAACACGGGGCCGTCCTTACAGCCATAGTAGGTGCCCAGCCGGCAATGACCGCATTTACCGATCCCGCAAGACATATTCTTTTCCATTGATAGATAAATATTATTTTCCCTAAATCCAAGTTCCAATAATTTCTTAGTGGAAAACTTCATCGCCACCGGGGGACCGCAAACAATGGCAATTGCCTGGGCGCAATCCACCTCCAGATTATCGAGGATTGTTGTGACCACACCCACATTTCCCTTCCAGGATTCATCCCCCTTATCCACCGTCAGTTTAATATTAAGATCATCGCGCTGGTGCCAGCCGTGGATTTCCTCCCGGTAAAGCATCTCCTTCGGAGTTTTACAACCGCCGCGGAAAAGCACCTTTTTAAACTGCCCGCTGCGGCTGAACAGCTCATACATCAAGCTTCGGAGCGGCGCCAATCCACAGCCGCCGCCAACAACCACAATCTCTTTCCCCTGGAAACTATCAACCGGATACCCCTGCCCCATTGGACCGCGCAGCCCGACAATATCACCTTTTTTCAATTCATGAATCTTCTCAGTAACCTTACCAACGCGCATGATGGTAACTTCCATCTCCTCTTTCACCGCCGGTTGCGAAGAAGGGGTAAACGGCGCCTCACCCACTCCGGGTACGGTTAATTCAATAAACTGCCCGGTCTTAAAAGTTATCGGGATCTCCGGCTTCAGCCGCAGGGTTTTAATTGTCGGCGTCTCCGTAATAACGTCCAGCACTTCAGTTTTAATTGGGCTGTAGGGATTTTCCTTATGCATTTTTCACTAACCTTTTAAGCAGATCACGAATATCTATTTTAGCCGGGCAGGCGGAAATACAACGGCCGCAGCCCGTACAGGCATAAACCTCCGCTACTTTCGGAAAATAATCAAACTTCTTCTCAAACCGGTTACGCAGCCGCTCCCAGAGTTGGGGCCGGGGATTTGCCCCGCCGGCCACCCGGGCAAAATGCTTTAACATGCAGGAATCCCACATCCGCAGGCGCTGCATCTTCTTTTCATCCCTTTGGTCATAAAGCAGAAAACAGTGGCAGGTGGGGCAAACCGTATTACAGGCCCCGCACTCCACGCAATCCTTGGCCTTTTCCGACCAAAGCTCTGCTTCGTAATTTTTCTCAATGATCCCGGAAAAGGCTTCCTGCTTAGGAACCTCGTTTTCCTTAATATTCTCTTCTACCTCAGCACTAACTTTTTTCTTAGTCTCTTCCCGTTCACTTAACTGCTGCTGGCCGGCTTCAGTAAACAGAGAGGCATTATCCTTGAGGATTTTTTCTCCTTTCTCCGAACCGATCTCTAGCAGAAATCCTCCCTTAACCGCTGCCAGATTGATATCAAAATCTCCCTGCGGAAAAGGTTCCAGGCCCAGGGCCCGGCAGAAACAGGTAGCAATGGCACAGGTACAGTCGGAACTGATAATCAGATTTTTCTCCCGGTTATTAATATAGAAAGGGTCACAATAATCGTGGTTCTTAAAAACATGGTCCTGAACCTTAAATCCTTTCAGGTCACAGGCCTTAACACCAAGAACGGCCAGCGGACGTCGATTGGCACCAGGAACATCCGGCTTAAAATCATCAGCCACTACTTCCCGGGAACGGAAAAAGAAGGCCTTCAGCGGCTCTACCGCCCGCACCTCGCCCAAGGTTATTCCGTCGAGAGAATCAGTATACTTCTGATAGAAACGATGC
>CAZIXI010000046.1:0-17806 GCA_964543115.1 uncultured bacterium | reverse complement strand
AAAACCACTGTTCCAATATCCCGGCCGTCAATAACCACCCCGCCGCCTTTACCCAGTTCGCGCTGATAACGAACCATATGCTCCCGCACCCCGGCAATAGCCGAAACCCGGGAGACTGCGGCGGAGACCTCCGGCCGCCTGATCTTTTCCGTGACATCTTCATTATCGGCAAAAACACGTATGTCATCGTCAGCTTTACGCAAAGAAATATTCAGCCTGGCCGCCAGCTCGACAATCTTATCCGTCTCTTCCAGGGACATCCGGTCACTGATGACTTTATAGGTAAGGGCCCGGTACATGGCACCGGTATCGATATATAAATAGCCCAGTCTCTTGGCTAAAGACTTGGCCAACGTGCTTTTTCCGCTGCCGGCAACACCATCAATCGCAATAGTTATTTTTTTCATTTACACCCTGCGCGAAGTTTGTTCAAGCGACTCATAAAGCCAGGAAAGGATGTCTCTATCCATTGGGTATCTTCCACCACCGTTTCTCCGACAGCTACCAGGCCGGCAACCACCATGGCCATCGCTATCCGATGATCGGTAAAACTGTTGACCACCGCTCCCCGCAAGGGCCGGCCGCCTTCAATCTGCCAGCCGTCTTCTTTTTCTGCTATGTTTACACCCAATTTGCGCAGATTAACCGCCATCGCCTTAATCCGGTCACTCTCTTTTACCCGCAGTTCCCCGGCCCCGCTGATAACAGTCTTTCCTTCTGCCGTTGCCGCGGCAACGGCAATAACCGGCAACTCATCTATCAGGCCAGGAACCTCGTGTTCCATAATATCTATTCCTCGCAATCTTCCCCCGCGCACAATAATATCCGCGCGCGGTTCCCAATCATCACCGCTTACCTGCTCGAGCTCTATCTTCGCCCCCATCTTTTTCAAAACATCTATCAATGCGGCGCGGGTAGGGTTTATACCCACATTAGTAATTTTCATGTTTGCTTCAGCTACGATACTGCCGGCTACCAGAAAGAAAGCCGCCGAAGAAATATCTCCAGGAACCGCTAACGGCCGGGGACTGAGAACAGAACCACCTTGAATACTTACCTCTAACCCCTGCTCCGCCAGTTCAGCTCCAAAAAACTTAAGCATTCTTTCCGTATGGTCACGCGATTTATACGGCTCTTCAATAGTCGTCTGACCTTCCGCCAACAATCCGGCCAGTAATAAACAGCTCTTTACCTGCGCGCTAGCCACCGGTGATTGATATTTTATTCCCCGCAATGACCCGCCGGATATCTTTAAGGGACAACGGCCGGCAGCAACCACACCCTCAATCTTAGCTCCCATTTGCCGTAGCGGCTCAATGATCCGGCCCATCGGGCGTTTTTGTAGTGACTGGTCACCGGTAAGCTCTGTCAGAAATGGATAACCGCTTACCACGCCGCTTAACAGACGTAATCCCGTGCCGGAATTCCCCAGATCCAGGGGCGCAGAGGCCTGAGATAAGCCGCGTAAACCCAGCCCATAGATTTCTACGGCGGGAGAGCCAAAACCCTCTACCCGCACACCTAATGCCCGCATGGCCGAGAGAGTATTCAGACAATCCTCACTACAGAGAAAACCGCTCACCGAGACCTTACCGGAAGTCAAAGATCCTATGATTGCCGCCCGATGAGAGATGGATTTATCTCCCGGCACAGAAATAGTGCCGGAAAGTTTTTTGGTGGGCTGAATTTTGATAACTTGCATAGGCCTAAAGCTGATCGCGTAAGGTTTTTGCTTTGGTCAGGATGGCTAAAAGTTTCTGCCAGTCACTTGCCGCTAAACTATTTTCTATTTCCGCTACTTCTTTTTTAAACGACTGGATACCGGTCAGGATCTGGTCACGGTTCCATTCACATATCTCCTGCCACAACGCCGGATTACTACCGGCAATCCTGGTGGTATCTTTAAAACCTGAACCAACACCCTGCTCTGCCTGCGGTAGCTCCGCAAGTGTATTTACAAGTGAAGCGGCAACAAGATGCGGCAGGTGACTGGTATAGGCAACTAACCGGTCATGTTCTTCCGGGGAAAGATCAACAATTTTTGCCCCTAATTTCTGCCAGAACTCCCGCACAACCTTTAAGGCCTGCTGATCGGTCCTCTCGGTCGCTGTAATGATACAGGTAGCACCGTTAAATAAACCTGATTTCGCACCACTGACCCCTTTTATCTCTGAACCCGCCATCGGATGGGTACCGACATAACACACAGATTGCCCAATCACCTGATCCAGTTCACGCACCAGTTTCCCTTTAACACTAGCTACATCAATAACAATGGCACCGCTTTTTAAAGCATTCTTAATCTCCCGGACCTTAGGGATAGTGGTGGCTACCGGTGTAGCAATAATAATCAAATCGCTACCTGTAACCGCCGCCTGCAAATCCAGCGTGGCCTGATCCACCGCCCCGGCCTGAACAGATTCAGCAACCGCCTCCGGCCGGCGTACCACCCCGACAACCTCCCGGGCCAGTCCCAGGCGTTTAATATCCATGCCGATAGAACCGCCAATCAGACCAATACCGATAATACACACCTTTTTCATCTCAGACCTCGCGCCCGACAGCAGCGGCAACCGGTACCAACTCCCGCATTAACCGTTTAAATTTTTCCGGTAATAAACTCTGCACACCATCAGAATACGCCCGTTCCGGATTAGGATGAACTTCCACCATCAACCCATCGGCCCCCACCGCCACCGCCGCCTTGGCAACAGGGGTAATCAATCCCCACTTGCCCGTCGCGTGACTGGGATCGACAATTACCGGCAGATGGCTTTCCGCCTTAATCACCGGCACCGCACTAATATCCAGGGTGTTTCTGGTACTATCTTCAAATGTGCGAATCCCTCTCTCACAAAGAATCACCTTGAAGTTACCTTCCGAAAGAATATACTCGGCACTCATCAACAATTCTTTTACCGTAGACATCATCCCGCGTTTAAGCATAATCGGTTTATCCACCTTACCCACTTCCTTAAGCAGATTAAAATTCTGCATATTACGGGCGCCAATCTGAATAATATCGGCATACTTTACCCCTAGTTCCACATCCCGTGTATCCATTACTTCTGTGACTACCGGTAATCCCGTCTCCGCCCGTACTTCCGCCAGCAGCTGCAATCCTTCTTCCCCTAACCCCTGGAAACTGTAAGGAGAAGTACGTGGTTTAAACGCCCCGCCGCGCAGCATTAAGGCCCCGGCATCCTTAACCGCCCTGGCTGTTTCAATTAATAATTGTTTATTTTCAATGGAACAGGGCCCGGCAATAACAACTAATTTTTTACTGCCAATTTTTATATCATTTATTTCAATAACCGTATCTTCCGGCTTAAAATCACGGCTAACCAGCTTGTAGGGTTTAAGAACCGGCATGACCTTTTCCACACCGGGAAAGGCCTCTAACGGTTGAACCCGGAGAATATCCTCTTCCCCGATTACACCGATAATCGTGCGTTCAACACCCCGGCTCACCATATGCTGCAAACCAAGCTCTTCTACCCTCTCGATAATATGCTGAACCTGCTTTTCAGATGCCCCCTGCTTAAGTACAATAATCATATTTCCTCCAACATGAAGGAGGTTGGACCTCCTTCATGAAGCTTCTCCATGCCTAACTGTCTACTTTTGAGACAAGACTTCGTGTAAGGCTTTGATGAATTTTCTGTTCTGACTCGGTTTGCCTACAGTTACCCGAATAAACTCCGGTAACTTGTACCCGCTCATCTCCCGGACAATGATCCCTTTCCGCAACAGTTGTTCAAACACCTTATTGCCGTCACCCACATTGGCCAGGACAAAATTGGTTGCACTGGGAACATAGAAAACACCCAGTTTATAAAATTCTTTATATAGATAGTTCTTCCCTTCATTAACCAGGCTGATCATTTGATGCCGATAATCTTCATCAGACAGGGCCGCCTCCGCCGCTACCTGAGCCAGGGAATTCACGTTGAAAGGCTGTCTTACCTTATGCAACAGGCCGGTAAATTCCCCTGAGGCAATACCATAACCGATTCGTACCCCGGCCAGGCCATAAATCTTGGAGAAGGTACGCAGCATAATCACCGGCCGCCCTTCTCGAATATACGCTAAGGTCTGCGGAAACTGTTTGGGATCGGTGAATTCACCATAGGCTTCATCAAAGGCCACCACAACATGCGCGGGTACTTTTTTCATAAAACGGTCCACGGCCTTTTTATCAACCATTGTTCCGGTTGGATTATTAGGATTAGCGATCAGTATCAGTTTTGTCTGCTTGGTTATCTTGGCCACGATTGCCTCCAGATCATAGGTATAATACTTCATCGGCGTCTCAATGAGCCTGCCGTTACATACCTGGGTGGCCAGCGGATAGACGAGAAAACTGGATTGACTGGTAATTACCTCTTCCCCTTCATTAAGAAAGGCGCGTAAAACCAGTTCAATTATTTCATTGGAACCGTTACCGAGAATAACATTATCCGGCTCTACCTTATACTGCCGGGCAAGCGCCTGCCGCAGGAGACGGCCGCTTCCTTCAGGATAAAGGCTAAGATCCTTGATCGCCGCCCTGATTGCCTCTTTGGCCCTGGGTGAAGGACCCAGGGGACTCTCGTTAGAGGCCAATTTTATGATCTTCTTCAACCCCAATTCCCTGGCCACCTCAGTAATCGGTTTGCCCGGTTTATACGGATTAATCGCCAGGATGTTCTTGCGCGCAATATTTTCTAGCTTACTCATAACGCACACCCTTTAGACCCGGGGATAGGATCCCAGCACCTTAACAAACATACAGTGCTTTTCCAGACCCTTCAGCGCCCGGCGGGCATTTCTCCCTTCACAATGCCCGTTAAAATCAACAAAGAAGTAGTATTCCCAGACCTTCTTTTTCGACGGACGGGACTCTATTTTGGTTAAATTAATATTATTCAGTTTAAATACTTTCAGACTGTCATAAAGAGCACCCACCCGATCCTTCACTGAAAACATAACGGAGGTTTTATCCTTACCGGTAGTGCCGGCATAACTCCTGCCGACAACCAGGAACCTGGTCACATTATGCGGCACATCTTCAACATCGGCTGCCAGGATGCGCAACCCATATAATTCCGCCGCCAGTTTACTGGCCATGGCCGCGGAATTTTTCTTCCTCACCACATCCTTAGCCGCCCGCGCCGTGCTGGAGACTTCAATCAATTCGGCCTTGGCCAGATTGGTTTTCAGCCAGCTTCGGCACTGAGCAAATACCTGACGGTTGGAATAAATCTTTTTTATTTTAGCCAGATTGTTTTCCCTGCTTAAAAGATTATGTGAAATCTCAATAAAGATCTCCGCGCAAACCTTGAGTTCGGATTCCATAAACACATCCAGAGTATGAGTTACCGCTCCCTCAATGGAATTTTCAATCGGTACTACTCCATAATCGGCGTACCCCTTCTCTACCGCGCTGAATATTTCACTGATACTGTCTGCCGCCAGATATTTCACCGCGCTGCCAAACTTGGTGCGGGCCGCCTCATGGGTAAAAGTAGCCTCCGGACCCAGATAGGCCACAACCAATTTCTTCTGTAAACTAAGGGCGCCGCTCATTATCTCCCGGTAAACCGCTTTGATTACCTGGCCGGGTATCGGCCCTTTATTGGCCCGGATCAGGTTACGGTATACTTCCCGTTCCCGTGACGGTGAATACACTTCCTTACCCGCGGCCTCCTTCAGTTTACCTATCTTTAAGGCCAGCCTGGTGCGCTGGTTTAAGAGCCGCAGGATATTACCGTCTAATTTATTGATTTCTTTCCGTATTTGGTTCAGATTCATCTAAACCTCCCCGCCACGGGAGGGCAACTGCCTGCCGGCAGGCAGGCAAGGCCCACCCCTACATTCTTATATTCTATCATTATGCTTTCGGTTTTAGGGCCTCTACCTGAGGCAGATCCTTTAACTCACTTAAACCAAAATGTTCTAAAAATTTGGTACTTGTTCCGTAGAGAAACGGCCGGCCGGGAACATCTTTCCTGCCAATAGTACGCACAATGCCTTTCTCCACCAGGGTACTCAACACCCAGTCAATATTCACACCCCTGATCGCCTCAATTTCCGTTTTAGTAATCGGTTGTTTATAGGCAATAACAGCCAGCGTTTCCAGCGCCGGAGCGCTAAAGCGTTCTTTCCGCTGAATCTGAAGCAGTTTCTTGACCCAGGGACCAAACTCCGGCTGGGTGCGCAGCTGCCAGCCGCCGGCAATTTGTTCTATCCGGAAACTGCGCTTAGAATCCGCATATTCCTGATTTAATTCCGCCATCACACTCTCAATCTGTTTAGGGGTCACTCCCTCCTTAACCAGCACCTCTTTGAGCTGGCTGTCCGTAATGGGATTATTACTAACAAATAAAAGCGCTTCAATAATTGATTTTAACTCAACTGCTTCTGACATTTTCCACCTCGTTTCTCAAAAATATAATATTTAACCCTTTTAAAGTAAGCGCGGGATCAATCTTATCAAACATTCCCGGCGCCAAAAATCCGGCATGTCCACCGGTTGCTATAATAACCGTTTTTCGGGGAAATCGCAATTCTTTCTTTAACCTGTCCAGGCTTTCCCTGATCATTCCCCGGAAGCCGAAATAAAGACCTGCCCGAACGGCTTCCGCCGTTGTCTGCCCCAGTACCCGGCGTGGTCTTTTAAGCGGCACCAGGGGCAATAAAGCAGTGTTCTTGCGCAGGGCCTGACGGGCCATTTCCAATCCGGGCATGATCAGGCCGCCTAGATAATCACCGCCGCGGGAAATGACATCAATTGTGGTTGCCGTGCCAAAATCAACTACCAGGGCCGGTGACCCGTAAATGGAGCGGGCGGCCACGGCATTGGCCAGGCGGTCCGCGCCAACCTGGCGGGGATTTCTGTACTTAATTTTGATACCAAGATCAACGGCGCAATTAACTACCAATACAGGAACAGACAATCTCTTTTTAATAACAGCTGTGGTAGAAGGAACAACACTGCCGATTACAGCAGAAGTAACTAGTTTCCGCGGATAAAAATTCCGGGGAATGGCGCCGGCAGAAAAACTCCAGCTGCGCATTAAGCGCTTCCCTTTAAACAAACCACAATTAATCTGGCTGTTGCCAACATCTATGGCTAACAACATAAGGAAATATCCCCGCTGTTAATATGTTCGTTAAAACCATTGTCTAATCTGACAATCAAACCGCCCCGGTCATCAATACCCAGCGCCTGACCCTGTAATCGGCGTTCACCCTGAATAACTTTTATTCTCTTACCCAGAACAAGAGAAAGATTTTTCCACTTCTCAATAATTACCGGAAACTCCTGCCGCTCCACCAGATCACAATAACTATCAAGACAAGTCAAAATCCCGCGCAATAATTCTATCCGGGAACAGGCCTTTTGTCCTTCAATCATTAGCGACGTTGCTATCTTTCTCAGGGCCGCCGGATAATCATTCTTGGCTAAATTGACATCCACCCCAATCCCGACAATAGCGTATTTTATCTTATCTAATTCGGTATTTAACTCTACCAGGATACCGCCGGCTTTTTTATTATTGATGTAAATATCATTGGGCCACTTAATCGCCGTTAGTAATCCCGTATATCTGGCTATGGCCTCGGCTACCGCTACCGCCGCCCCCACAGTAATCATTGCCGCTGAAGACGGCGCAATTGCCGGCTGCAGGATAACGGAAAACCACAGGCCCTTGCGCCGGGGAGAAAACCAGTTTCGCCCCAAACGGCCGCGCCCGCTGGTTTGAGACTCAGCCACTACTACACTGCCGGCAGGAACGCCATTGCCCGCCAAACCCCAGGCGGCATTATTAGTAGAATCTATTTCTTCATAGGCCCAGATATTTCTGCCGATAGTCTTTGTCTTTAGGCCCCATTGGATCTCATCGGGCAGCAAACGGTCAGGCACCTCCTGCAATTTATAGCCTAACCGCGGATGGGCCTCAATCTTATAGCCCTGCTTACGGAAATATTCGATATGATTCCAGATACTCGTACGTGTCACTCCCAGCTTATCCGCCAGCTCTGCTCCGGAAATATAGCCGTCTTTATATTTGTGTAAGGTATATAGTATTTCCTGCTGCATAACAGATTAAATCAGCTATAAGCTATAAGCTGTAATTTTCAGCTTATCTCCAGCGCCATATCCAGGGCGGGCGCGGAATGGGTAATTGCGCCAATAGAAATATAATCAACACCCGTTTGGGCAATGGCCGCAATATTCTCCAGATTTACGCCGCCGGATACCTCTAAAGGTATTTTGCCCCGTAATTCTTTGACCACATCCACTATATCTGCAATTGACATATTATCCAGTAATAAAATATCAGCACCGCTCTCGGCAGCTTCCCGCGCCTGATCAAGATTGTGCACTTCGATCTCGATCCTCTCCGCGGCACTTTTACGGCTGGCCGTAACCGTCCGGTGAATATAGCCGGACCCCAACTGCTGCTGGATCTTTAAATGATTGTCCTTAATTAATACCTGATCATAAAGCCCAAAACGATGATTCGTGCCGCCGCCGACCGCTACGGCATATTTCTCCAGAAAACGCATATTAGGGATATTCTTCCGCGTATCCAGAATAGTAACCTGATAGTCCTTTACCTTATCAATAAACTGATTAGTAAACGTGGCAATCCCGGAAAGAAAACTAAGAAAATTTAACGCCGTCCGTTCCGCTGTCAGGATCGCCTGGGCCGAACCGGAAACGGTTATAACCTCCTGTCCCGAGCTAACCTCTCCTCCTTCTTTGACCATCTTTTTTATTTCCAGACGTTTATCCATGGTCTGAAACACTATCTCCGCCACAGCCACCCCGGCAACAATACCCTGTTTACGGGCCTCAATCACCCCGGTAATCTCCAACTCCGGCGGAATAACCCTTTCGGTAGTGATATCGCCGGAACCCACATCCTCCGCCAGGGCCTGGGCAACAATAGCGCGCACCTTTTCTAAATTAAGTTCCGGAACCATAAAATCACCTTCTCTTGCTTAAAGTTGTTATTTTTTCCCCTTTAAATAAGTTCCTTTGATTTCCTTAACCTTATCTCTCAGGGCTGCCGCCTGTTCAAAATCCAGCTTTTCCGCCGCCTCCCGCATCTGCCGCTGCAAATGAAACAATACCTCCTGAGTTTCATAATCTAGTTTCGTCTCCCGCAAGGCATAGGCGGCAATCGCTTTTCCCTCCTTGGTTAAACTGAGACTCTGCTGAATACCCCGGCTAACACTCCGGGGTGTAATATGGTGCCTCTTATTATAGGCAATTTGCCGCTTTCGTCTACGATTAGTTTCTTCGATCGTTCGCTTCATGGAGTTGGTTACCTTATCGGCATACATCACCACCAGCCCGTTAATGTGCCGGGCCGCCCGGCCGGCGGTCTGGATCAGGGAAGTCTGGGAGCGCAGGAATCCTTCCTTATCAGCATCCAGAATAGCTACCAGCGATACCTCAGGCAGATCCAGTCCCTCCCGTAACAGATTAATTCCCACCAACACATCAAAATCCGCCTCCCGCAGTCCGCGCAGGATCTCCACCCGCTGAATAGCATCTATCTCGGAATGAATATAGCGTACGCGAATACCTAAATCATCAAGATAATCCGCCAGATCCTCCGCCATCCGTTTGGTCAGGGTAGTTACCAGTATCCGGTCCTTGTTTTTTATCCGTTCGTTAAGCCGGCCGACCAGATCATCAATCTGACCTTTTACCGGCCGCAGAATAATCTCCGGATCAATCAAGCCGGTGGGCCGGATTACCTGTTCCACCGGCCGCGTACCCTTCTCCAATTCATACGGGCCCGGTGTTGCCGAGACACAAATCACCTGTTTCATCGCCTGCTCAAATTCGGCAAATTTCAGCGGCCGGTTATCCAGGGCGCTGGGCAGACGGAAACCATGCTTAACCAAGGTTGTCTTGCGTGATCGATCACCAAAATACATGCCCCTGACCTGCGGAAGAGTAACATGCGATTCATCAATAACCATTAAGTAATCCGCCGGAAAAAAATCCAGCAATACAGCCGGCCGTTGTCCCGGGGCCCTGCCGGAAATGTGCCTTGAATAATTTTCGATCCCCGAACAATATCCCATTTCCCGCATCATCTCGATATCATATTTGGTCCGGCTTTCCAGCCGCTGCGCCTCCAGCAGTTTTCCCTGTTCACGTAACTCTTTTAACCGCTCAGTCAATTCCCGCTCGATTGCCGTCAGCGCTCCCTCCAGTCGTTCATAAGGCACCACAAAATGTTTTGCCGGATAAATAGTAATCTCATTAATCTTCTTAATCCTCTTACCCGTTAACGGGTCAATAACCGATAACCGCTCAATCCCTTTTCCGCCCAGTTCAATCCTGACGCCCTGTTCCTGATAGGCCGGAAAAACCTCCAAAACATCACCACGCACACGAAACCGGCCGCGGATAAATTCAATATCATTCCGTTGATACTGCATATCCACCAGCGAACGGACAATCTCTTCCCGCGCGACCTCACTGCCGACACTCAACATATAGGTCAGTTCCCGGTAATCTTCCGGGTTACCGATACCGTAAATACAGGAAACACTGGCCACAACAATCACGTCCCGGCGGTGCAGCAGGCTGCTGGTTGTAGACAGGCGCAAGCGTTCCAGTTCCTCATTAATTGAGGCATCCTTCTCAATATAAGTATCGGTATGCGGGAGATAGGCTTCCGGCTGGTAATAGTCATAATAACTGACAAAATACTCGACGGCGTTATCAGGGAAAAACTGTTTTAATTCGCTATACAACTGGGCAGCCAAAGTCTTATTATGCGAAATAACAAGCGTGGGCCGCTGAACCTTATTAACAACATTGGCAATAGTAAAGGTTTTCCCCGAACCGGTAACTCCCAGCAAAGTCTGCAGTCTTTGCTTTTCAGTCAGCCCCTTGGTGAGCGCCCGGATTGCCTGCGGCTGATCGCCGCAGGGCCGGAATTCAGCTTTTAGTTTAAATTTCACGATACAAAGAGGACGCAGATCTACTCATAAATTGTAAAACTGCGTCCCATCTCCTCAATCAATCAGATATTCTTCGCAAAAAATCGTAATGTCCTTTTAAATAAAATCTGCTGCCAGATGTGGTTACTGAAAATATGATCAGCCCCTTTTATCAAAAAACGCTCCACCGGAATTTTATTTTTGTGCAGGGCGCGATACAATCTAAAACTATCCATTAAAGGCACCGTATCGTCTTTCGTCCCATGAGCAATAAACACCGGACTATAAAAATTCTGGACTTCCTCTAATGGTTTAATCTGCGGCAGCTGGCCGATAAACTTCATCCCCACTAACGTACCGTGATAATCTATGTATCTGGGCCTGATATAACTTTTTCTCATTTTTATCTGTTTGTTTAATCGCTTCTGCTGCCAGAGCAGATCAACCGGCGGCGCCCATAAAGCCAGGGATCTAACCAGCTGGTGCCTGGCCGCGGCATAACTGGCCACAATCGAACCCAGGCTAAAACCTAAAAGCCCGATCCTCTCCCGGTTGACGCCAACCTGAGCAGAGAGAAAATCAATCGCCTTTAGGGCATCACTCACCTCATCCATAATCGTAAACTGACGATAATCACCGCCGCTGTCACCGCAGCCGCGAAAATCAAACCGCAGGCTGGCAATCCGGTAAGACTCCAGTAAACGGGAAAATTTAACAAACAGCCTATGCGCCTCTACCTTGCTGCCCATAAAACCATGACATAACACTACCGCCGGCACATGCCTGGTTAGGCCGGTACCCTTAGGCAGATGAAGAACCCCATAGATATCATGACCCTCATTCTTAAAAACAACCGGTCTTTGCATAATAGTAATTACACTCCCTAATTAAAGAACTCCATGTGGCTTTTTATTTTCTTGAACCTTGCTTCAATCTCTTTTCTCTTATCCTTTACCTTCGCTACCACCTCTTTCGGCGCGCGGGAGATAAAGTTATTATTCTTCAGTTTATTATTAACTGATTCGAGCTCTTTATTTATTTTTGCCAACTCCTTATCCAACCGCGCCCGTTCCTTACTGGTATCCAGCCCTGCTAATGACATATAAATCGTCCCACTGGGGGTCACCCCGGCAGGCAGTGCCGTCTGTGGTTTAAATTTTACCTCAATGGTCAATTCCCGGGCACCCAGCACTTTGGCCACCGATACCTTATCGCCTATTAAAAACTTCTGCTCGGCCACAGTAACCGGTTTAATAAAAAAATCCACCCGGGAGGCCGGCGGCACGCTATATTCATTACGCAGGGACCGGCCGGCATGGATTAATTCAAATTTTTCCTGAACTTTATTAACTATCTCCTCGCGATAATACTTCTTGGTAAACTTGGGCCAGGCAGCAACCATGATTGCCGGCACTTCAGTATTCCCGGAAATCTGCCGCAGCCGCTGCCAGAGTTCTTCGGTAATGAACGGCATCACCGGATGCAGGAGCCGCAGGGTATTTTCTAAAACATGAAAGATAATCCGCTGTTTAACCTTTTTCGCCTCCGCGTCCTCTCCGTACAGAGTGGGTTTGGCCACTTCGATATATTTATCACAAAGATCATGCCAGAAGAATTCATAGATATTTCCGGCCGCCTCTTTAAACCGGTAGGCCTTAAGATCAGCGGTAACCGACTTAATCAGGCACTGTAACCTACCGACAATAAACCAATCATCAGGGGTCCAATCTTTACCCGCAGGTAATTTACCCAGAGCCCGATCGGCCTCCAGGTTCATTAACAGAAACCGTGAGGCGTTCCAGATCTTGTTACAAAAATTACGGCCGGTCTCAAAACGATGCCGGCTGAGATAGACATCCTGCCCCTGGGCGGTAATCGAAATAATACTGAACCGGAGCGCGTCCGCGCCAAATTCATCAATTATCTCCAGGGGATCAATCACGTTACCCAGAGACTTACTCATCTTCGTTCCGGTCTCATCCCGGACAGTACCGTGAATATATACCTCCCGGAAAGGAATCTCTTTAATAAGCTCCAAGCCGGACATAATCATCCGGGCCACCCAGAAAAAGATAATCTCCTGCGCGGTAACCAGCACATCCGTCGGATAATAAAACTTCAGTTCTTTGGTCTCTTCCGGCCAGCCCATGGTGCTAAACGGCCAGAGCCAGGAACTAAACCAGGTATCCAGCACATCCGGATCCTGCTGCCAGTCAGCGGAACCGCAAGCCGAACACTTATCCGGCCGTTCACGGCTCGCCTCCGCCCGCTCACACTTTAGACAATACCATACCGGAATACGATGCCCCCACCAGATCTGCCGGGAAATACACCAATCGCGAATATTATACATCCATTCCAGATACACCTTACTCCAGCGACCGGGATAAAATTTAATTTTCCCTTTTTCCACCACCTCAATCGCCGGTTTGGCCAGCGGTTTCATTTTCACGAACCATTGCCGGGACACCCGCGGTTCAACAATGGTGTGACAGCGGTAACAATGACCAATGGCATAATCATGAGCCTCTGTTTTAACCAACAGCCCGCGATCCTTAAGATCCACCAGCAGCGCCTCCCGCGCCTCAAACCTGTCCTGCCCTTGATACGGGCCGGCCTGCTCATTAAGCGAGGCATCACCGTTCATAATATTCACTGAAGGCAGCCCGTGCCGCTGGGCAACAAGAAAATCGTTAGGATCATGGGCGGGGGTGATTTTAACGATCCCGGTACCAAAAGCCGGATCAACGTAATCATCCACAACCACCGGCAATTCCCTTTCCAATACCGGGAGAATAACGGTTTTGCCGTGAAGGAATTTGTATCTTTTATCTTTAGGATTAACCGCTAAGGCCGTATCACCCAGCATTGTCTCCGGCCGGGTTGTGGCTACGGTTACGTATTGGTGTTCCGGAGAGGCGTCCTTGATCGGATAATTAACATAATACAACAGACCCTTAAGTTCCTTATGCTCACTTTCTTCATCAGAAAGCGCTGTCTGGCAGCGCGGGCACCAATTGATAATGTAATTACCGCGATAGACCAGCCCCTTCTCATAGAGGCGGATAAAAACCTCCTGTACCGCCCGGCTCAATCCCTCATCCATCGTAAATCTTGTCCGCTCCCAATCACAGGAACAACCAAGACGTTTTAACTGGCTGATAATCGTATTACCATACTGCTCGCGCCATTGCCACACCTGGTCAATGAACTTTTCCCGACCGAGTGTTTCCCGCGAATTTCCTTTAGTTTTAAGCATCCGCTCAACAACATTCTGGGTAGCAATCCCGGCATGATCGGTTCCCGGCATCCAGAGAGTGTTGAATCCCTGCATACGCTGCCAGCGAATAAGGATATCCTGAATCGTATTATTCAGGGCATGCCCCATATGGAGGATCCCGGTAATATTGGGCGGGGGAATAACAATCGAATAGGATTTACCGCCCTTATCCGCCCGGGCATGAAACAGATCCTTCTCCGTCCAGAAACTGTACCACTTATTCTCCGTTTCCTTGGGGTTATATTGGGTAGGTATTTCTTTCATTTCCTATTTCTTATCCTCTTCCCGCAGCAGCTTATACTCCACGCTATCCACCAGCGCTTCCCAGCTGGCCTGAATAATATTTTCACTGACCCCGATAGTACCCCAGATCTCTTGCCCGTCAGTGGATTCAATCAGTACCCGCACTTTCGCTGCCGTCCCCTCTTTCGGGTCCAATACCCGGACCTTATAATCTACCAGGCGCACCTTATTAATTGCCGGATAAAACTTTTCCAGGGCCTTGCGCAACGCCGTATCCAGGGCATTTACCGGCCCGTCACCTTCCCCGGCCGTATGAACCGGTTCCTTACCAACACGCACTTTAATCGTGGCTTCAGAAATCAACCGGTCATCTTCCCTTTTTTCCACAATCACCCGAAACCCCTCCAGATCAAAGAAACTGCGGTGACGTTTCAGGGCCTTTTTAATCAACAACTCAAAAGAACCTTCCGCCGCTTCAAATTCATATCCTTCGTGTTCCAATTTCTTAATAGTGGCTAAAATTTCCCTGATTTTAGGAGTATCCCCGGTAAGATCAAGTCCCAGCTCCGCCGCCTTTTTCTGAATTACCGCCTTACCGGAAAGTTCAGAGACCAGCACCCGGCGCTGGTTGCCCACCAGTCCCGGCTCTATATGCTCAAAACTACGGGTCACCTTGGCCACGGCATCGACATGCATTCCCCCTTTATGGGCAAAGGCACTGGCACCCACATAAGGCAATTTGGGATTATGACGCAGATTAGCCAATTCCTCTACGAACCGGGAAACCTCGACTAATCGGGTCAACTGTTTATCACTGAGACAAGAAATCCCCAATTTAATTTTAAGGTTAGGAATGATCGCGCATAGATCAGCATTTCCGCAGCGTTCACCATAACCATTAATCGTTCCCTGAACCTGCCGGGCTCCTAATTCCACCGCCGTTACTGAATTAGCAATAGCCATGCCGTTATCGTTATGGACATGAATCCCCAGGGACGCTTTAATCTCTTTTTTCACTTTGGCGATAATTTCAGTCAACTCCGACGGTAAAGTCCCCCCGTTCGTATCACAGAGAACCACTGCGTCAGCACCGCCGGCCACCGCGGCCTTGAGCGTTTCCAGGGCATAACCGGGATCATCTTTAAATCCATCAAAAAAGTGCTCCGCGTCATAGATTACTTCTCTACCCTTAGATTTAAGAAACTTAATTGAATCATTAATCATCGCCAGATTTTCTTCCGGGGTAGTATGCAGTACCTGTTTTACATGCAGCAGCCAGCTTTTCCCGAAAATAGTCACCACCGGTGTCCCGGCATCCAGCAGCATCTTTAAATTGGTATCCTGAGCAGGTTTGATGCCTTTGCGCCGGGTACTGCCAAAACTGGTAATCTTCGCTCCTTTGAGCTTTATCTTCTTTACACTCTGGAAAAACTCAATATCCTTGGGATTAGATCCCGGCCAGCCGCCTTCGATATAATGGACCCCCAGTTCATCCAGCTTGCGGGCAATACGCAGTTTATCAGCCACACTGAAAGAAATGCCTTCTCCCTGGGTACCGTCACGGAGGGTGGTATCATATATTTTCACCTTGCTCATAAATCTCCCCTTTTCCTATTTCGGATAGCGGATTGCGGATTGAAAGAATCCGCAATCATAATCAGTCTAGGCTTCAATCTCTTCGAGCTTAAACTCCTTATGCAGAACCTGGGCGGCCTTTGTGGCAAACTGTTTCTCAATCACACAGGATATCTTAATTTCGGATGTACTGATCATTTCAATATTAATTTTTTTATCAGCCAGGGCCTTAAACATCCGGGCAGCAACACCGGTATGACCGCGCATCCCGATTCCCACCACCGATACCTTGGCCATATCTTCATCCACCGCCACACCCCCGGCCTTGATGTCTTCCACCAGGGACTGTAAAACCTTCTGTACCTTTCTTAAATCTGTTGCCCCGACGGTAAAAGAAACATCGGTAACTCCCTGGGCACTGACATTCTGGACGATCATATCAATGTTAATATTGGCATCGGCTATCCGTTTAAATATCCTGGCCGCGATCCCCGGCTTATCGGGAACATTCAATATCGTCACCTTTGCCTCGTCTTTCTGCACGGCTATCCCGCGCACAACAATATCTTCCATATTCTTATCCTCCTTGATAATCGCCGTGCCCGGAACTTTATTAAAGCTGCTTAAAACATATAAGGGCACTTCATATTTAGCGGCAAATTCCACGGCACGTGAATGCAGCACCTTCGCGCCCAAAATAGCCAGTTCCAACATCTCATCATAAGAAATCTCTTTTAATTTTTTTGCTTCCGGAATCATCCGCGGATCGGCCGTGTATACTCCGTCAACATCAGTATAGATATCACAACGTTTGGCCTTGAGTGTGGCGGCCAGGGCCACCGCCGTGGTATCTGAACCACCGCGGCCCAGGGTGATATTATGTTCAAAATCAATTCCCTGAAAACCGGCCACAATCACCACGTTCCCCTTATCCAGCTCCTCATAGATCCTCTGCGGTTCAATTTTAATAATTTTGGCCTTGGTATGAATATTATCGGTAACAATCCCTACCTGCGCCCCGGTAAAGGAAATCGCTCCACAACCCAGTGAATGAATAGCCATCGCCAGAAGCGAAATAGATATCTGCTCACCAGTAGAAAGCAGCATATCCATCTCCCTTTCTTCCGGCACCTGATTGATTTCATGCGCCAATTTCAATAATTGATCTGTTGTCTTGCCCATAGCACTGACAACCACCACCACATTGTTCCCGGCATTTTTCGTTTCTACTACCCGCTGGGCCACCGCCCTGATCCGTTCGGCGTCAGCAACCGAAGAACCTCCGTATTTTTGCACAATAATCGATCTCATTTTGTTGTTAGCACCTCCATTAATGTATCTCCGTTTAATACCCCATAACTTCCTTTCAGCGCCTCTTTCTCCGTAAATTTTGTCAGCTGATCCACCGCGATTCCTTTACCGCAAAGGGCGAAAGGAACAGGATCAGCCGTATGTGTGCGCAATTTAAGCGGGGTTGGATGATCAGGCAAAACCAAAATCCTGTAATCACCTTGTTCCCGCAGCCAGTTTAGTACCGGACCGACAACCTTTTCATCGAAACGCTCAATTGCCAGAATTTTATTGCGCAGGTCCCCGTTATGGCCGGCCTCATCCGGTGCTTCCACATGCACGTACATCAGATCCAGCCCGGCCAGGGTCTTAATTGCATAATCCGCCTTGGCACTGTAATCAGTATCATAATAGCCGGTTGCCCCGGGAACATTAACTACTTCCATTCCCAGACACTTG
>CAZIXI010000045.1:0-18017 GCA_964543115.1 uncultured bacterium | reverse complement strand
CGTTCCCCAAGAGTTACAGAAAAAAAAGCAGGATTATTCCTATAAGATTGTAGATGCCATTGGTGTGATTGGCGGAACCAACATCCAATTTGCCCATAACCTGAAAGATGACCGGCTGGTGGTAATTGAGATTAATCCCCGCACGTCCCGCTCTTCGGCGCTGGCCTCCAAAGCCACGGGTTTCCCCATTGCCCGGATATCCACCAAGCTTGCGGCCGGGTTGAATATGGAGGACATACCTTACTGGCGCAAGGGCACACTGGATAAATATGAACCCTGGGGTGATTATGTGGTAATTAAATTTGCCCGCTGGGCCTTTGAAAAATTCTCCCAGGCCAAGGATATTCTCGGTACGCAGATGAGAGCGGTTGGTGAAGTAATGAGTATTGGTAAAACATACAAGGAAGCGTTTCAGAAAGCCATTCGTTCCCTGGAGATTAAACGTTACGGTCTGGGCGGGGCGAAGAATTTTAAGTCCCTTTCCCTGGAGGAATTGAAGAAACGGCTGGCTAATCCTTCCAGTGAACGGATATTTCTTTTGTATGAAGCGCTGCGCAAAGGGATGGGGGTTGAGGAATTGTATCAGATGACCTTTATTGGCCGCTGGTTTATTGAGCAGATGAAAGAACTGGTGGAACTGGAAGAGGAATTACTCACTTTCAGCTGGAAAAAATTACCTAAGGAAAAGTTCATTCAGGCCAAAGAATGGGGTTTCTCTGACCGTTATCTGGCCGGCCTCTTCCAGGTCAAAGAAAAGGAAGTCCGGGAAAAAAGGATTTCTCTCGGCAAACGCGGCTGTTATGAGCCCGTGCCGGTAAGCGGAGTGGAAAATGCCGCTTATTACTATTCCACTTATAACGCGGAAGATAAAGTGCCCGTTTCGCCAAATAAGAAGATTATGATTATCGGCGGCGGCCCTAACCGGATAGGACAGGGTATTGAATTTGATTATACCTGTGTGCATGCGGCTTTTGCGATCCGTGACGAGGGGTATGAATCGGTAATGGTTAATTGTAATCCGGAAACCGTTTCCACCGATTACGATACCTCAAACAAGCTCTATTTTGAGCCGCTGACCGTGGAAGATGTGTTAACGATTTATGAAAAGGAAAAACCGGAAGGGGTAATTGTGCAATTTGGCGGTCAAACCCCGCTGAATATCGCGCAGGAACTGAAAGATAATGGTGTGAAGATTCTCGGCACATCTCCGGAAAGCATTCACTTGGCGGAAGACCGCGACAGGTTCCGCTCGATGATGATTGATCTGGGTATCCGGCAGCCGGAAGGCGGCACGGTTCGCTCCCTTGATGAGGCGCTGAGCACGGCGAGTAAAATCGGTTATCCGCTGATGGTGCGTCCTTCTTATGTATTGGGCGGCCGGGGAATGGAAATTGTTTATGATGAAGAAGCCCTCCGGCGTTATGCCACCGAGGCGATCCAGGTTAGTCCGGAGCACCCGATGCTTATTGACCGTTTTCTGGAAAGGGCAATAGAGGCGGAGGTGGACGCGTTGGCCGACGGCAAAAATGTTTTTGTGGCCGCTATTATGGAGCATATAGAGCATGCCGGGGTGCATTCCGGTGATTCCGCCTGTTCTATTCCTCCGCGGACAATTAAACCCGAACATATTAAGACGATTAAGAAATACACGAAATTAATCGCCAAGGAATTTAAGGTTGTCGGACTGATGAATATCCAGTATGCGATTTGTGATGATCAGGTGTATATCCTGGAAGCCAATCCCCGGGCCTCGCGCACAGTACCGGTAGTTTCAAAAATTACCGGTATCTCGATTGCCAGGTTGGCCACTCAGGTCATGCTGGGCAAGAAGCTTAGTGACTTTCCGGAATTAAAAGAAAAGAATGTACCCTATGTAGGTATCAAGGAAGCGGTATTTCCGTTTAACATGTTCCCGGAAGTGGATCCGCTGCTTGGCCCGGAAATGAGAGCCACCGGAGAAGTGATGGGGATCGGCGGAACATTCGGCCAGGCGTTCTATAAGGCCCAGGAAGCGGCCGGAGCCAAACTGCCGCTAGAGGGAAACGTGCTGTTGACGGTAACGGATAAGGATAAACAAACCCTGCTTCCCGTTGCCCAGCGCATACATAAGCTGGGATTCAATATTTATGCTACTGAGAATACCAGCCGGTTTCTCGCTGAGAACGAAATTCCCAATGAGCGGATCGATAAACTGCACGAAGGCCGGCCGAATATCGCTGATGCCATCAGAAACAAGGATCTGCAGCTGATTATCAATACCCCGGTAGGAAAGGACAGTAAGTATGATGACAGCTATATCCGGATGATGGCCATTCAGCGGAAGATTCCTTATATAACTTCGATTGCCGCCGCCGAGGCCAGTGTGGCCGGAATCGAAGCGGCAAAACTGAGTGAAGTCTGCCCGAAAGCGCTGCAGGATTATCAGCGGGAACTTTCCGTCCGGGAGGCAGAAGCAGTGTCTTGATTTGTAGGTTGTCAATGCTGTAATCGGGGTTGCTAATATTTATTTTAAAATAGCGGCCCCAACGAAGTATGGGAAAAAGAAGAGTGTAAATACTCTTCTTTTTCCCTTTTTTTTTGCGCCTGTCAACTCGCGCGCAATTATGGGCGAAAGTCTTTTACGGGCCCTACAAGTGGATGTTGGTTGATCAAAATGAAAACAGGGCACTTTTATCACGAAATAATTTTCGCCACACAAGCTGTATTAATTCGCATTAATTCTATCATGACATTGCCTGGCAAGTAGATACGAATATCTCTATTTGGCATGACAATTGCACTTAGAAATAGTCATCAAAATACTCAAGTAAATGTTTGTGTGGGAGTTAGAGGGTAAAATCCGAACTCTGCAATCTGAAATATGAAGTTGAATTTTTGGGGGCAGTCTATATACATTCATATAATGGCAGCCCCAAGCGCAGCTTGGGGCAAGGTTGATTAAGACCTTGCCCTTTATTTTATCTATCTATGATTAGATTAATTAACATAATCACGGTTGTTTTATTTCTACTTAACAGTATCGCCTGGGCGGTACCTGGAACTGGTGTTTGTGCCTCCCGGGATAAATTACCTGCCTTATTAGCAAATCAGAGTGAATTTCAAAGTGCTCTAGGAGTTGTCCCAGCTGGAGTTCCGTCTCTACGTGCTTCGTTGGTAGAAATGCCCAGTACCAGTATGTTGGCAGAGGCTGAATTTGCTGATGCCCGGGATATGGTAAGGGCAGAACTAGCAGAAGACGAAAATTCCTGGGTTGTTTTTGGTGATTTTCGCCTGCTTTTTGATCGCAATCAGGTGTATGGATACGAAGTGGTGAACTTTTTTATTAGGGAAGTGGTAGCGGCTGCTGATTGGGCCTGCCGGCGGTACGGCGGGCGGGCGCAGCATCTGGTGAGTGATGAGATTTTGATGGTGCTGCCGAGTAGGTGTACGCAGCCGGTGGTTGCGGAAGCGTTACATGATGTGAATCGAGAAATATTTAACCGCTTTAATGACCTTTTTATCTTTGCCAGTCTTGATATTACTGGGGAGAGAGAAACGGTATGCGAACACCTGGCAGGAAGAGATTCAATTGTAGAGATTGAAAGGTTGCCGATAAGAACACCATCCGGTATTGAAGAACGGTATTTTGTGCTTTTTGAAAAGAGAAATTCTGAAAGAGATGATGAGGCGTTGGCACGTTTACAGGAATCATTACCGGCAGGGGTGAGTGGAGAACTAGATTATGGTGTTTCTGTCCCTTGGCTGCCCATGGGGGCAGTGCGGGCCAGCCATGTGCCGCGGCCGGATGGTGAAGATTGGTTGGAGAGAATACTTGAAGATGCTTCCTATATGCAGCATCTCTCAAAAGAAGAAGAAGATGTTGATTTTGTTAAGGTAGCGAGTAGAGAGGATTTACGGCGAATACCGCGAATTGCTGCAGATAGCGCTGTTTTTCTTCCTGCGCAAAGGGTGCAGATTGAAGGAGAAGCCAGGTCTGCTGAGGCGGCGATACAGGGTACTGGCTATAAAACGGAAAAAACCTATCCCGCTTATCAAAGATGCGAGCTGGGAAAGATGGTGCGTGATGGACTTGCCGATAGAGATAGTGATGTTATGCTTTGCCGGGTTGATATTGCTTATGAGGTAATGCATGATGAGAGTCATCCGTTGGTGTGTGCGATGCGGGAGGCTTCTGGTACACGACCAAGAAAGAAGGAAGCTGCGGCAAGAAGGAGTGTATTTGGCTTTAAGGCAATTAATGAAACTGATCGGTATTTTGGCAGAAAAGCCGGTAATGATGTAATTTTACTTATTAATAATGCTTTATATAAGGCATTTTGCGGCAATGAAGACTTTAGCGGTTATGATGTTAAAGTAGTTCGGCAGGCACCGGATAAATTTTATTTGCAGATTGCAGCACCCAAAGGTCATTTGCCTAATCCGGAACAGATGGCCAGGGCAATGGATCAGGTGAAACAGGAAGTGGATAGAGTGTTGGCTAATGTTGAGTTAAAGTCGGTTATGGAACTGTCAGTTAATACCTCGACTCACAGTCCGGCGATAAGTCAGCGTGGTCCGCCTGCTGCTGGAATTAAAATCAGGAATTTTATTCGTGAGTTATTTACTGTGTGTGAATCTAGAGATGTGGCTGTGGATTTGGCGGGAAGAAACACTGATAGTGGTGTTTTGATTAAAGATTGCACAGTCTTTGCGATTCCTGAAAATAATGCTGCTCTGCAGAGGGAAAGAATTGAAATTGCCTCTTATCGACGGGAACGTTCAAAATGGAATCTAACAGATCTTGACGAAGGATTAGATTTTTATACTCCTTCAGCTGATCCTGAAGGCGGGGCGATGGGTAAATGGCGGGTAGTGGGTTCGCTGCAAATAGTAGACGGCTGGCTGGTTGGAGAGTTAGCGGGGGTAGCCGGGAATGCGGGCAGCCGGGTTCGGATAATAAGGCCGGGGACTGATTCCGGTCCTGGTTATGATACCGTTAGTATTAAAGCAGATCGGATTATGGATTTTGCCCCGGAGATAGCCAGAACAGTAAGTGCGCAACTTGAGCGATGGCGGCGCCAGGCAGCAAAATTGCCGGAAAGACCAGAATATACACGAGATATTATTCGTATATTGGCTGCAATAGAAAGTCAACTGGCACAATTGCATGTTATAGAAAATAATGCCTATATTGATGGTTATGGGATGAGAGATCAGATCTTTGTGAATGAAAATATTGTTGTGGCATTACTGAGTGATAATGAAGATGAAAACGTTATGGGATTTATCGGGCTTTTCAATGAAGCGGGTCATTCCCTTGATATTGCTCATAATACATTGCGGGGATTAGGTAAGAGGGCAATGGCGCGACGTCAGGCTCCAACAGATGAGGATAGGATGTTGGCGGCAACATTACCAGAGGCAGACGGGATGGCGCAGGGATTGCAGGAGATTTTGTTTGATGGAGGAATTTTTGATGATGGTCATGATAATTATAATTTTAGATTTACCCGGTGGCGGAGAAACCAGTCAAATGCTCATAAAGTTTATATGGAGATGAATCCTGATAGAGATTTGAGGTATTTATTGCTTAGGGGGGCCTTGCACGATATGCAGGGTGAAATACTGACAGCTGGATTCAGGGTTTCAAATGCGCTTTCTGCTTTAAGGAAAAGCGGAAGCTTGGAGGGGTTTGTCGCGCGAATGGATCCAAACATTGCCGGGGTGATTAGGAACGGAAGGGTTAATGATTTAATGGATTTAAGTTGTATGCGGGAGTTGCAAAATGAGATTTCAAAAGAAAGACCGATTGTGAATGAAGTTGAGAGATTACTTCCCCAAGCGGTTTTGCTGACAGATGTGTGTTTGGAATTCTATCGTGTGTTTTTAGCTCAGCCAGATATATATGCTGATCTTTTTCCAGCAGATTCTCTTGAGTTAAGAGAAAAAATCACGAACATTAAAGATGCCTTGATTGAAGTTGCGGAAGGACGGTTATCGTTAAAAAGGTGGATTTTTAATTTGGGTGAGGAAAGTTTGCAGCGGCAAATAATTAAATATGGCCTTGATGTTACTGCTGAGTTTGCCGGTTTGGTGCGAGTAGATGTTGAAGTTGATGGTTTTGACTTTGATGTAGAGATGAACTTATTACATTTAAATAGGATATTAAAGAATCTTGTAAAAAATGCCAGAGATTTTATTGGCCGGGCGGGAAAAGGGGATAAGGAAGGCAGTATTCAGGTAAGGGCACGAGTTGACGGCAGGGAATTGGTTATTTATGTTATTGATGATGGGGAGGGGTTTCCTGAATTTATGAAGGCGAGAGTGGGAACTATGGGTGAGACGCTATCAGATGGCAGTGATTCTCTCGGCAGTGGCAGTGTCTCTGGTGCAGAAGATGATCAAGGATTTGTCCCTGTTCGGGGGACAGGGACAGGAACGGCAATGGTGAGAAAAATAGCAGAGCATTATGGCGGCAGCGCTGGCTGGCACGATAATCCTTCTGGTCCGGGAGCAATGGCCACTGTACGCCTTCCGGTAATTCCGGGTAGTGAAGAAGCTCCGGCTGAACCGGTGCCGGCAGCAGCGGAAAATCCTGGTGATCCGGGAACAGGAGATCCAGCTGGTTCGGCGGCAGGTAGTGCTCTTAGTTTTGTTGATCCGGATGCGCCGGTTAGTATCTTATTAGAGCATTTAGGTGTTGATCCGGGCAATGTCCAATTAACAGATTTTAATGAACCGGGGATTGTGGGAGCAGCGGGATTAAAAGTATGTTTGGTAAATGAGATAGAAAGAGTAAATGAGTTATTTGCTGAAGTATTTAAAGATTTTCCGCCAGCAGCTACTGTTGTGCGAGCGCAGGTATTGATTTCTGGAGATAAGCCGATAGCATTGCTAGTAAATAAAGCTAATAAGACTTATTGCCTGGATATTACAGAGATGTTGTATAAGCCGCTTTCTAGAACTGATCGGGGTCGTGCAGATGAATATCGTCAGGATATCCCTCAAAAATACCAGCAAGAGCAGGACAGTAGTTTTCAAAGGGTTAGCTGGGAAGCTGCTTATAATACAGGTTGGGGAGAATATTCTGTTGTTAAAATGCCTGGTGTTTATACGGCAGAGAGTGTCTATGCACATGAACTGATTTCAGCTGTTGATGTTGATGAACCTAGCACACCTGTAGCAATGGAATTTTTGACAGAAGCTGCTATCTAAGTAATTCCCTCCTATATGTGCGAGGTCAGACCTCGCACATTGGGGCTCAGCAGTAATGCCGGGTCATGATCTGGCATCAGCCGCTATCTAACGGGCTGTATAGTCGCCTGCCCTGATGTTTTCCAAGAATTGAGGTCTTATGAGCTACTGTAAGAACAAAAAAAAATATATTATCATCCTCCTTTTAATAACTGTTTTTTTGTGTCAAGATGCGGGTCTGGGTTTAGTGGCTGCAAGTAATTTGTGTGTGCTCGCCAAGGAATCGGTTTTTCAAAAAGAGGATAGCCAAGTAACGGGTGATTCTCAGGCGATGGGAAAGCAGGCAGAACAATACGATGTAGTGAATAGGGGTGATAAACTTTTTGCCAAGGCGCGGGACCGGCAGACAAAGGAACATTTGGGGGAAATGGAGCTGGATCTTATTGCTGTTGTTACTCCGGAAATGGCGCTGCCTTTGAAGGTGCTTGTTCATGATGAGGAGGGCGGGTATATAATTGAAAGAATTATTTCCCTGTTTAGCCGGTACAGAGAACTGCAAAGATTAAGAATATATGCCTATGATAATCTCTTTTCTGATTTGTTTGGTTTTTCTTATCCGCAGGGTCAGTTGATTGGGCGCCATCGTTCCCTGACCAGAAACATCATCGCTGTTTTTCATGAGTTGCTGCACTTTCTTTTTGCTAGGGGTTTTTTTTACCTGCAAAAGGAAGGGCAGATATTGCAGATAACATTTGGCCGGGAGGGAACGGTAACCCTGGATGTGTCCCGGGCATTAACGGGGCTGGCGGACGATGAAGAGGAATGGGTATACTGGCCCGATTGGCGGATGAATCTTTGGGATAACCAGCATTATCTATTTCGCCTGCTGCAGCGACAGATTTTTGCTGAGAATGACCGGAAGCTGACAACGAAAATGCAGGCAATTCAGCGTATTAGAGACAGTCTTGTTGCCAGGATAGCTGAACAGGGTGGAAAAATTCCTTTTATTGATTATATGCAGGAAGTGCTTTATTCCGAAAATGGTTATTATAGTGCAGGTGCTGTGGAAATCAGTGGATCCGGTGATTTTTCTACTTATTCGGAAGAAAAGGAGTTTGGTTATTGCCTGGCGAAACAATTACAGGAGATGTGGGATAAAATGGGCCGGCCAGAAAAATTCAGTGTTGTGGAAATGGGGGCGGGTAATGGATCACTGGCGAGAAATATTATTAGTTTTATGCGGTTAAATGCACCGTCTCTGTATGAGGCGTTGGATTATGTGATTATAGAAATTAGTTCGGAACTGGTAGATAAGAAGCAAAAACCGCGATTAGCAGAATATAGAGAAAAGGTTCGTTGGGTTAAGGGAAATGCCCTGGAAATGAGCCAATTAGAAGAAATTGAGGGAGTTTTTCTCTCTAACGAGTTAGTTGATGAATTTCCGGTTCACCGGGTGAAAAAGGTAAATGGAGAATTTAAAGAAATTTATGTTACCTATCGGGGTGGCAGATTTCAGGATACATTGGGGGAGTTATCCAGTTGGGAATTGCGGAGATATGTTGAAGGTTTGGCAGTGGAGCTTCCGGAAGGCGCAGAAATTCCCGTTAATCTTAATATTAACCGCTGGCAGCAAGAGATTGCCAGCAGATTGAAACGCGGCTTTGTTGTTACTATTGATTATGGCGGCAAACTGGAAGAGATCATCATTGGCACAAAGCACGCAGTTTGGAACAGGCAGTATAGTGAAATGGAAAAATTATATATTATGTTGCTGTGTGATCTTACAGCATCTGTGAATTTTCTGGATATTGTGCGATCTGGTCAAAGGCAGGGATTAGCGCTGCAGGGATTTGTTTTACAGCGTGATTTTCTCTGGAGCCTGGGAATTGTAGAGATGGATATTTCTGAAGAGCTAGAGCAGGAAGTGGCTACTCAGATGGGGTATCGGGTATTGGTTCAGAGAAAAGATATGCCGGCGGAAACATGGTTTCGCAGCTTAAGGAAGAATAAACATTACCGTTTTCCCTATAAAGCTGATGTTCGGCTTGTTTTGCCGTTGGGCACTGATCAATCAGAATTTATTGTTTTTGCGGATCCGCTAACAGATAGGGAGATTGACAGCAGGCTTTTTGCTGCAGGAGAACAGGCATTGAGGAATCATTTGGAAGGGTTCCTGGGGCATTACTCTGACAGCGAGTTTTGCGGGATAAGAGATGCGGAAACAGGAGGTTTCACGGAAGATGGGCGTTACCAGGTTCAATTTACTAGGGAGCAGTTGCAGAGTGTGATTGTCAGGGATCAGTTTGGCCAGGTGATTTTTGACGGTAGTAAGTATTTTGCCGCCAATCCCCAGGCACTTAAACAATTGGTATTGGATTATGATAAGTACGTGGGGCATTATGCAACCAGGCTTGATCTCAGGCGGGAAGATATTAAACCTATTTATTACAAGTATTATTTAACGGCAGCGGGGAAATTAACCGTGACTGACTGGCAGGATAGAGCAGCGGGAACGGCTGATCTGCCTGAACAAATTGCCCATTCCGTTTAGGAGCTGAATAGAAATACTAGCCCTCCTGAATCTAGTACTATTCGTGAACTAAATTTCATGAAACAGTGAATGTATTTCGTTTTCCGCACGATAAGGCCTACCGCTAATACCGCAAACTATTTGCAGTGCAAAGACATATATCTTTTTCCCCTTTCTGGCACATTGCTTGCGTAGTCAGTAGGCAAGCAACGCAGTCTATAGCCATTCCAATAATAGCAGTCCCAGGCGAAGCTTGGGAAAATTAACCAAAGGAGGGAAAAATGAGATTTGTTTGCCCGAAATGTCAAAGCCAAAATCAAGCCCGGAGATCGCTGGCCGGGGCCAATTGTACATATTGCAATTATTTTATTACTCCGGATGATATAAACAACCGGGTGGAATGGAGGAAGGATCTGGGTGATCCGCGGGAAGTGCAGACCGGTTGCTGGTCGGTGCTTAACGAAAATGATGTTTGGGGCCAACAAGAAGCAGGCAACGGTTTCTGGGGATACGTATTTTAGTTAATAAGAAGATGCCCGAAGGGGGTAAATATGAGAAAAATATCAATTCTAATTCTGCTCCTGTCTATATCCAGCCTGTCGGCGTTCGCTGCCAGCAGCGCCAATTATACAACCGCGCAGGATACTTTTATTGCCAGCGGTTCAGTTGGACTCTCTTCAGCCAATTACCGGATTAATGATGTTTTGGGAAAAACTACTGGAGTGGATTTCAGCAGCGGCTCGCGCTATGATATCGGCGGAGGATCTAACGATCTTAATGATTCCACTGTCTGGTACCTGGCCGAGGGCTGCACTAATGGGTTTGATACCTATATCCTGATTCAGAACCCAAACAGTGAAACGGCGGAAGTGCGGATAACCTTTATGGATCAGGATGCTAACACGGTAGTGGTCAATCAAGATATCGGCGCTACCCAGAGATATACAATTCATGTAAATCAGGTTTCCGGCATGGAGAACCGTGATGTTTCCACCACCATTGTATCCACCAATGAAATACCAGTCCGGGCCGAGCGCGCGATGTACTGGAACAGCGGTGACCTTAACTGGATCGGTGGTCATGATAGTATTGGGATTACTTCGCCATCGACCAGTTGGTATCTGGCCGAGGGCTGTACCAATGGTTTTGACGAATATGTGTTACTGCAGAATCCTAATAGTACGGCAGCAACAATTGAATTAACGTTTATGGATCCTGACGGAAATACTGCTCTGGTGCCGGTAACGCTGGCCGGGCAGAGCAGGTATACCATTCATGTGAATAATGTTGCCGGGATGGAAGACCGTGATGTTTCCGCAGCGATCAGTTCTGATATACCGATCAATGTGGAACGCTCGATGTATTGGGACAGTGGCGAATATTCCTGGGCGGGGGGGCATGTGAGTATTGGGGTTACTTCTCCGGCAACTACCTGGTACCTGGCCGAAGGTTGTACCAACGGTTTTGATGAATATGTGCTCTTGCAGAATCCTAATACCGCAACGGCAACGATAAATGTGACGTTTATGGATCAGGACGGGAATACAGCTCTGGTGCCGGTTACCCTGGGCGGACAGAAAAGATTCACCATTCACGTAAATAACGTTGCCGGTATGGATAATTGTGATGTGTCTGCCACTGTTACATCGGACCAGCCGGTTATTACCGAACGGGCGATGTACTGGGACAGCGCTGAGCTGGCCTGGGCGGGCGGTCATGATAGTATCGGGGTTACGTCCGCGGGAACTACCTGGTATCTGGCGGAAGGCTGCACAAGGGATTTTGATGAATATGTATTGTTCCAGAATCCCGGCGGTCAGACGGCTAACGTTACGGCTAATTTTATGGATCAGAACGGTGATACCTCAGAGGTAACATTTGTCTTGGAGGGACAGAAACGTTATACCATTCATGTTAATAATGTAAGCAATATGAATGATCGTGATGTTTCCGTTACCGTTACCTCTGATGTGGCAATAAATGTTGAACGGGCGATGTACTGGAACAGTGGTGATTACAGCTGGATTGGCGGCCATGACAGCTGCGGGATAAGGCAATAAAAAGGATGGAACCCGAAAAGAAAGGGGGAATTATGAAAACAAATTTACGTAAAGGATTAATACTGATAATGGTTACGCTGGCCCTGAGTTTGACGCAGGCCATTATGGCGGATGTGCCGGAAGTGATTGATTATCACGGAATGGTTAAGGTTGATGGCATACCGTTTAACGGTAGCGGATATTTTAAGTTCGCGATTGTGGACAGTGCCGGCACAACAAGCTATTGGTCCAATGACGGTACCTCAGTGACCGGCAGCGAACCGGAAAACGCCGTTTCTGTTAGTGTCAGTAATGGTATCTTTGATATCCGTTTGGGGGATACTACTATCACGAATATGCGTTATCCTGTACCGGCGGATATTTTTATTGACTACAATGATACCTATCTACGTATTTGGTTTAATGACGGAGTGAATGGATTCCAACATTTGACTCCCGATAAGCAAATTGTGTCCGTTCCCTACGCTCATCATGCCGCCCAAGCCGCTAATTCCGACACCCTGGGCGGTTTAAGCGCGCCGCTAGCCGGTGACTTAGTTGGCACCAGTGCCAGCCAGGAAATATCCAATAAAACTATTGATGGCAGCAGTAACACCATTCAGAATGTCAGCGATTCGGCGCTCTCCCAGATAACAACGGCTGATAAGGTTGCCGGATCCGCGCTGCAGCTGGCCAGTGACAGCGGCCTGGAAGATAACAGCGGGCTAAAGGTAAAAACAGCCGGCGGTTTGTCTGCCGATGCCAACGGTTTAAAACTAGATATTTATGATGCCATTGTCGCGTCTTCAGGCGGTGACTATTCTACCGTTGCCGCGGCCTGCGCTGGAGAAAGCGCGGGCGCGGTGATTTTCATCTGTAACGGTGCCTACACTGAAACTGCTGATATTGAGCTTAAAGACGGGCAGAAACTTATTGGCGCGAGCCGTGACGGTGTCGTTATCACTCTTGGAGATCATCAGCTGATTGCCAACGGCGACGAGGGATACGGAACAAGTACGGTCAGTATCAGCAACGGCAGCTCTACGGTGACTGGTTCCAGTACGGTCTGGACTCAGATACTAAATGATAATGATTATATTATTTTGAACGGGGTGCCTTATCAGATCAGTGAAGTAGTCAGTGACACGGAATTAACACTGGCAGATGTTTTTCAGGGAGAGAGTTTAAGCGGAGCCGATTATTATGCGGGAACATTCTTGAGCGATATTGAATTGCGGAATTTTACCGTGACCGGTCATGCGCCGGCAACGGGAGAAGGCGCTGTCTATTTGCAGGGTGTAATAAATAGTTTGGTTGAAAATGTTTGTGTAAGCGATAATTCCAGCAGCACGCAGGGGCTTTATATTGATTATGGTTGGAACAGCAAGATTAATGATTGTGAGTTTAGCAATAATTCTACCGGCATGTATCTTCGCCGGGTATCAAACAGTCAAATAAGTGCTATTTTCACCCATAATAACAGTACCTATGGTATCGGTTTGGCAGATGCGCAATACAATAACTGCAGCGACATTAGTTCAATCAATAACAATCTTACCGGGATCCATGTATCCGGTTCTACTTATAATGACTTCAACAATATTCAAACAAAAAACAATAATTATTACGGTATAAATATCTGGTCCGGGTCCTCGTATAATAATTTTTCTAATATTAGCAGTGCTGATAACAGCACGGATCTGATCGTGCATGGTACTTATAGTAGAATCAGCAATTCCTATGTTAAGGGGATGATTTCTGTTTCGGCTTATTATACCACTGTTTCCGGTACAACCGCGGAAAGTATCTCTTTGGCGTCCAGTAAATATTGCCGCATAATTGGTTCTTATTGTACAGGAACTGGAGATACTATATCAGAGAGCACTTATGGCGATTACAATGTGATTGTGGGTTGTACGGCGGACGGAATTGTTACTAATGGTGCCAATACAGAAACAGCAGGAAATGTCATCTATTAAAATGGGTAAAAATACCAGCGCCCGAAAAGAGGAGGGTTAATCATGAAGGTAATCATTAAAATTCTATTGATCATCTGTCTGGCGGTATTTACTTTCAGTGCCGGGAAAATTCTTCTGGCGGATGTGCCGGAAGTAATTGATTATCATGGCCTGGTCAAAGTTGATGGGGTACCGTTCAACGGAACCGGCCAGTTTAAGTTTGCAATTGTGAATAGTGCCGGGACAACCAGTTATTGGTCCAATGACGGAACTTCGGTAAGTGGCAGTGAACCGGATAACGCGGTTTCTATTGCTGTTAGCAACGGGATCTTCGATGTGCGCCTGGGGGATACCAGTCTGACTAATATGCGTTATTCTATTCCGGCGGATATTTTCATAGATTATCCGGATACATATCTGCGTATCTGGTTTGATGATGGGGTAAACGGTTCCCAGCATTTGCTGCCCGATAAACAGATTGTTTCAGTTCCCTATGCCCATCATGCCGGTCAGGCGGCTAATTCTGATACCCTGGGGGGGTTGAGTGCACCGTTAGCCGGAGAATTGATGGGAACCACGGCCAGTCAGGAAATAAGTAATAAAACAATTGATGGCAGCAGTAACACGATCCAGAATGTTAGTGATTCCGCGCTCTCGCAGATTACTACTGTCAATAAGGTTGCCGGTTCCGCTGTCCAATTGGCCAGTGATAGCGGTCTGGAGGATGCCGGCGGGTTGAAAGTAGCGGCGGGCAGCGGCCTGGCCCTTGGCGCCGGTGGTTTAGAACTGGATCTTTATGACGCCATTGTCGCGCCCTCAGGTGGTGACTATTCCACAGTTGCCGCGGCCTGCGCGGGTGCCGGTGAAGGGGCGACGATTTTTATTAAGAATGGCACTTATAATGAAGTTTCCACCATTGTGCTTAGGAACGGGCAGAAGTTAATCGGGGAAAGCCGGGCAAATGTCATTATTAATCTGGGAACAATGACAATGGCCACAGTGCAGGCGCCATTGTATTCGACGGGTACTGTTTCAGTAACCAACGGTCAGACAACGGTAACCGGCAGCGGTACATCCTGGGTGGCCAATCTTAGTGCTGAGGATTATATTATTCTTTATGATTTGCCTTATTTAATTGATACTGTTGACAGTGACACACAATTGACCTTGGCGCAGACTTATAATGGTTCAAGCCTGTCCGGAGCCGGCTATTACGCTGGTTCATTTCATAGCGGGATAGAACTGAGGAATTTTACAATCACAAGCACTACTTTTGGTATTTTTGGCAATTACGGCATCATTAACTTTGAAGAAGTAGTCAATAGCGTGATAGCTGATGTTACTGTCAAAGACAATGCCGGTGCCAATCAATATGGGCTTCAACTGGTATTCTGCTGGGCGAATAGGTTTGTTAATTGCAATTTTGAATCAAATTATGATGCTGTTTATGTTCAATTATCCTCGAATAATCAGTTCAGTAATATTGTGGTAGTGAATAATATCAGATATGGCATCTTTCTTTATTCCAGTTCGCATTATAATATCTTAACCAATGTTCACTTTGTTAATAATGGATACATGGATCTTTTTATTTTGGCTTCTGATTACAACAAATTAAGTAATATGAGTGCCGGTGGCAGTATTACTGTTAACGGTGACGGTAATAGTATATCTGCCAGCACAGCCGAGGGTATAACTCTTGGTTCAGCGGCAGAATATAATTCTTTGACCGGCACAGTCTGTACCGGGACTGGTGATGTTATCAGTGAAGATTCCGGCGCGGATTACAATCTGGTTGTTGGCTGTACCGCGGATGGGATCAGTATCACAGGCGCTAATTCTGTGCAGTCGGGAAATGTAGAGTACTAGAGAGAAAACAACGGCAACGCATTGTGAACGTAATTTCTATTTAGAAGACTAATGCTTCTTTTAGATTTTTATCAACAACTTTTAAATCATGCTCGGTGATATGTCCCAGCCGACGTTCTGCCATAGATGCTTTTATAGTTTGTATTATTGCTGTTACTATAGATGGATAAAGCAGCCCGGTTTCTTTCCAATCCTTAAGCACAGTTTCCCCAATGAATTTGCGGTCAATATTGCTGGTTATGGCGGCGATGATCAGTTCCTGTCGGTTTTTGTTGTAATCATTGGAGCTGATAACTAAGGCGGGTCTTCGTTTTGAACCATCGCCTGCAGCAAATATGAATTCTACAAGGATGATATCGCCGCGCTCATAGATTGTCATATGCCGCATCCTTGGAATTGTTCCATAATTCTTTTAAAGAAGGGCTGATCTCTCTCACCATCATAGACATGGTTTTGCTTTCCATTTCTTGCTGTATATATTTTGTAATAGCCCTCAAGACATAATCCCGAATACTCTGGTTATGCAAAGCGGCATTGATTTTGATTAATCGGTGCATTTCAGGCTTCACTTCTATGCTAAGTCTATTATGATGTATTGATTTAGTTTTTGACTGAGATTTTTTCATTTTACACCTCCATAGTTCAGTATAACATTTACACACAAATGTGTCAATGTTAAAATGAATAAAAATACAAATATGTAAAAAAATAAAAAGAAACATTTTTCATCTTTCCTGATGTATTTTTCGCATGAATCTGGACCTACCGGAGACCTATTTCCTCTTGTCCTTGCTGTGCAAAGACTTATATTGTTTCGGTTTTGGCATAGTGATTGCATCTTAAAATGGCACAAAGGGCAAAGGGGCAAGAGGGTAATTACCCGAGGAGGGAAAGATGAAGAAGTTATTGCAGGCGGTTTTGCTGGTAGTGTTTGTTTTGGGAACGGTTATGCAGCCTGGTTTTGCCAATGTTGTGCTGGATAGTGATGCCGATGGTTTAAGTGATACAGATGAGATTAATATTTATGGTACGGATCCTAATAACCCGGATACAGACGGGGACGGAATAGATGATTATGCTGAGATCAATTTTGATGATGGCAGTGAGCTTAATGATGATCTCAGGATCGCGGTAAACAGCTCTTACGCACTGTCTGGCGATGCAGGCAGCGGCTGGGTAGAAAATGCCCTTAATCCGATCATGACCGGAACGGAATTCTGCGGCGGTCCGGCCAACCATAAATTTATTGCCTTTCCCCGGGTTGAAGAAATTAACGGTGCTTATCAAATGTGGTTTAACGCCTATGGTTTTCACGCCCCCAGTTCCTTCAATATTTGTCATGCCGATTCCAATAATGGCCTTGATTGGACCAAAACACTCACCGGTAATGATAGTTATGATTCTGTTTTGCCGCATGGGGGCCAGCCAGGAATAGATGACGGCGGTGTTAGTTTCTCGGATGTCATTTATGAAGCCGGCCTTTATACGATATATTATCAGGCAGTACAGGCAGGAAATGTTAGGGCCTGCCGGGCAACGGCAACGGATGGTATTAATTGGGTATATGATCAAAATAATCCCGTGCTTGAGCAGGGAGCGCCGGGGGAATGGGATCAGGGAACGATAGGCTGGCCAACGGTAATTAATACTGACAGTAACTATTATATGTTTTACAACAGTTTTGAGAATTGGAGTCCGCCTTCTCCCTTGGGTGCGGCGCTTTCTGTTAACGGCAGTAACTGGAGTAAATATGAAGGGAATCCTCTTTTGGCAGGCGGAGAATTCAGCGGGATCGGAACTTTCGAAGTAGAGGAATATGAAGATGGATATTTAATGTTTTATGTTACCGGTGATGAGGATCAATATCTGCGGGATATCCGCATGGTGTATTCTGAGGATCTGTTGGAGTGGACAGAAGCTGACGGCTCTATTCTGGATAATAACGGAGAATTTATTTCCGGCGGCAGTGTATTGCCCCAGGATAACCTCTATGTTCTTTATTATATGACAACTAATCCAAATGACGCGGATGAGGGCCACATTAATGTTGCTTTCAATTATAAACCTTCGCTGGCTATTGTGAGTTCTCCTGAAGAAGTGGTGTTGGGTGAAGAAATAGAGATTAGCGGCAGTGTGCTGGATACGGGAAATCTTAGTGATCTATGTGTCGCTGTTTACGATGAGAACGGAACTCAGCTTGGCGCTCCGGTAAATCCTGACGGGTATGGCGATGTTGTTATCACTGTTCCGACGGCAGGATTAGCGGAAGGTGTCCGGCAGTTTAAAATCCGGGTTACTGATGAGGGGCAGTTGTTTAGCGAGGAAGAAGTTGATGTAAATCTTTATCTGGAAGTAGGTATTCCGGAGGAAGCCGATGACGCTATTCCGGTGGATGAAGGGCAGGGAGATGAATTAAGAGATCCTGATCAGGAAGAGGTCGTTGTTCAA
>CAZIXI010000044.1:0-18522 GCA_964543115.1 uncultured bacterium | reverse complement strand
AATTCTGTAATTGCCGCTGAGCCTCGTGATAATCCTCAGCATCACCAGCCGTCCGGTCATCCACCCGGTCACCAAGTGCATCTTCCAAGTCTCTCACCACTTTACCTTTTTTATTCGGATCGGCACTTTCCCAATTACGCCGGCCTTTACGCTTACCGCTTCCTACCCGCGCCTCACCATCACCTTTGCCTTTGCCTCTGCCTCCGCCTTCATCTCCACCTTCGCCTTCACCTTCGCCTTCGCCTTCACCTTCACCTTCGCCTTCACCTTCGCCCTCACCTTCGCCTTCGCCTTCACCTTCACCTCCACCTTCATCCGGCATAGGTATACCCCCCCCATCAAACTCAATATCCTCTGTATCTTGCTTCGCCCAGTGATACACATACTCCATAATATCTTCCATAATCTTATCAGCCTGCTCCCGCGCCAACTGCCGGATATAGTCCTCACTAGGATCCGGTTCAAAATCTACCCCGCCGGCATCATCAACACGCAGCGGCACCAGAGAAAACACTCCTCTTCTCCGCCGGGTAATCAAATCTTCAGTCCGGCTGCTGCCAAAAACATCCCGACGCATCAACTCCTCCATATCCCGGCGAAATTTCTTATTTTTGTTTCCCATCAACTTCAAGATCCGGTTAATTTTTTGTTGGGCATCAGGATTAGCACCGAACTTACCCAAATAGAGAAAGAAATTCGCCATCAAAGCCGTATACCCGCGCTTAGGATCAAAAGCCGCGTCCAGCCCGTCTTTAAAAAGCAGATATTCGTTAAGTTTTTTCAGATATTCACCCGCGCCGGCAAATCGTTGCTTGGCCCAATTCTCGATCCGGGCGTCTTCAATAGCATTAAAGAAATGCCTTTCCAAACTGTTTTTCTGGATAAACTCCGGATAGAGAACCGAATAGCGCGTCCCATACCGATGCATGGATTCATGAATGGCTATTCCCACCACAACATCCACCGGATATTTCTTCAGGGCCTCCGGGGGATATAAAAGAGTATTGGATTGAGAATGATAACCCCATTTATTGTTCGGTGATTCGGCAATATTAACCGCCGCCTTACCATCCGGCGTTCTACTAATAGAAAGAAAGGTTCTTTCAAACATCTCTTTTTTATCCTGATATGACATACCATCATCCATAATCACATCATCCGATTGATCGCTATCTGCTGTATCCGCCATCTTAACAATACCAGAACTGGAGACAGCCTGAGTCCCGCCCCTACCGCTAACTGTCTTTACCATCCGGCTAACCACCGAACCACCCGGCCGCCGCCGGCGATGCGCCTGGTCCCGCAGGCCCCAGATATATTCAGGCAGCACATAATCCGGTTCCTTAATCTCCTCCACTCCCCGCGCCAAGAGATCAGTAACCAATCCCTTAATCCCCCCCAGCATGATCCGGTACTGTTCTTCGCGGCATTTTTCACTACGTACCCACACCTCCCGGAACCGGCTGCGCAGGGCCGGGGAAAGCTGCATCCGGCCGGCATTCATGCCAATCTTACCCTGAATCGGATTCATCGTGGCAAACAAGCGGAAATTTTCATGCGGCACAAGCTTAATTTTACGTTCCTGAATAGTAAACGTGCCTTTATCAAAATATTCATTTAGAATCTCAATTACCGCCGGATCAGCCATATTAACCTCTTCCAGAACCAATGCCCAACCCTCTTCCATTGCCCGGTAAAGAATCCCTTTACGAAACTCAAACACCCCGGTATCCCCGTTCAGATGATAGGACCCAACCAGCGTTTCTACCGTAGCCGCGCCCAGCGACACACTGCGGTAGTTCCATTTCAATTCCCGGGCGATATCAGCAATCATATCCGTCTTGCCGCCGCCGGACTGACCGGTTAATAATAAGGGCCGGGACTTATGCCGGCGCGCGCCATTATTGTCCAGGCGTTCACCATCACGGAACGCCTTCAGGATCTGGGTTCTTACCCGGCTGGTGGATTTAAGTTCCGTTAGTTTTCCCACCCGGTTAGCCAGTGTATCAGCAGCTGAATTTCTGCACACCTGCACGCCATTCAAAGTAAGCCAAGAATCATTTTCAACCGCAGGCCGCAACCTGTAGTCCAGTTCAGTTACATCCGGCATTTCCCAGGAAAAGGTAGTGCGGAACAGATTACCTAATCGCTCAATATTCTTATCTGTCTGATCCAGCAGACAGGCATATTCCATCGCCGCCTCTTCCAGCAGCAATTCCCGGGCCGGCGTCTGTCTATCATACTGACGGCGTTTAAGTACATCTTCAGCGATCCGTTCCAGATTACGCAAGGCAAACCGGTAAGAGCCATCAACATTAAAATAGGCAAACCGCCCTTTCCGGCTCGCTCGGTCTAGTTCCGCCTGCATTTTAGCCAACTCCAACAAATCATCCTTTCTAATCCCCAGTTCCGTTAATTGATATTTTTCTGCCAGAATCTCCACCATTTCATCCGGCGTCATATCCCGCACATAATGGATCTCAAACCGGTTCATAAACGCCTCACTCATCCGGTTCCGTCCGCTATAAGACGATGGATTAAGTGTAGTTACCAGCTGAAAGCCCGCTGCCGGACGAATCGGCTCTCCCTGAAACTGTATATAACCCAAAGTAAGCAGCTGGTAAAGCAGAGCCAGCGCCTCTTCATTAGCCAAGTTAATCTCATCCAGCAATACCAAATCACCCCGTTTCATCGCCTCCAGGAACAATCCCTCACGAAACTCCAGATCAATTCCCGCTGTCCCGTTTAGCATAACCAGGGCCAGCTGCCGCATGAACTTCAGTGCGTCCGTTAACGCCTGCGGATCCGGATCATCATCTTCTACTACATCAATAACCACCTTATTAATAAAACTAATTACCACTTCATCATCCGACTCATCCTGAATTTCGTGAACCTCGCGCATATAATCAACCGACCGCCCCAACCGCGCGCAGGCCCGGCGCATCAAACCATAATCTTTATTTTTCCTGGCCTGCTGGATAATTTCATAGGCCTCCTGCGGTTTCAGCTTAATATCCACCGGATGAAAACAACCGAAAAGATCATATTCGTCAGTGCGCTGATTGATCTGGATCCTCACCTTCCCTTCCTCACCTTCGCTGTCATGCAAAATATTACCCACCACATCAGCCATTGTACTCTTACCGCCGGCTGTTTCCCCAATCAACATTAAGGGATTAAATTTCTTCCCCTGCCCTTCCGGCAGCATACTTTCAGTGGTTAACGCCTCTAATATCCGGGCCAGCGCCTCCCGCGACTGATCCGTCAGCACAAAATCACCAAGCAGTGATTTCTTCACCTCATAAATAGTTAATTCGCCTTTGCGGACCAGATAATACTCTCCTTTATCCAGCCACTGATACGCACCTTCAGTTATGTTTTCACGGTTAAGAACATTCTTCGTCACATAATCACGATCAGCTTTATTATTCAGCCGCAAATAATACGTTCTTTCCAGAGCATTATCCAGGGCCACTTCCAGTGAAACTCCCCGCCGCTTTACCTGGAAAGCGATAATATCGGCGATCTTCCCGATATCCCGCAGGCTGGTATAGTAACCATCTTTCTGTTCCTTACCGATATCCGGATTACGTTTGGTTAACGCCTGGTTAAAGGAATTATAGGCCTCAAATATCTTTTCAACCAGCCAGTCGGGAACATCATCCAGACCGCGGTTTTCCATTTTCTTCTCGATAATCTTTTTTACCTCCATCGGTTTCTTTTTGTGATCCACCCAGACCTCACTAAACCGGCTGCGCAGTGCCGGTGAAAGTTTGTTGCGGCCGGTATTACTGCCCACTACCCCCTGTTCCGGATTCATCGTGGCAAACAGCCGAAAATCCGGATGAATATCTTCTTCTACTCCGGTCATCGGATTAGTAAACTTATCCTCATCAAAAAACTCATTAAGAATTTCGATCAAACCGGAATCAGCCATATTAATCTCTTCCAGCACCAGCACCGCCCCTTCCTGCATCGCCAACACCAGTTCACCCGGCTGATACTCAAATCTTTTCGTCTCCTTGTTCATCACATAACTGCCGATTAACGATTCAATCGAGGCATTACCCAAAGAGACACTCCTATATTTCCAGCCCAGTTCCCGGGCCAGATCACCAACAACCTCACTCTTTCCCCCGCCCGACTGACCCACCAGTAAAACCGGCCGCCGGCGGTCAACGAATCCTTTCGCCGCGTGATAGCGGGTAAGGTTTGTACTTTCCGTGGGCGCCAGCGGTTCAATCACCTCTGCTTCCCGAGAGTAAGATTGGGGACGTTTAATAAACAGCGAACCAACCATTACTCCCTCATCCGTAGTCTCTGCGTCAAAAGAAGGAATCTCCGGCCGGTAACCAAAATAGCGCTCTTCATTGAAAAGATCCTGCAGACGGGAAATATTTTCTTCATTACGGCCGAGAATGCCCGCGTATTCCAGAAAGGCCTCACGCACTAAAACCTCTACCGGCGGAATCTCTTCAGTTTTAACCAGCAGATTAACATCCTTTAAAATCCTTTTTAGATTTCGCAGCGTAAACAGATACCCGCTGCTCTGATCAGCGGCAATATCCTTAAATTCCTGTTTGGCAATCAATGTGTTCAGTTCTTCCTGCAACAGACAAAGTCTCTTAATTTTGCTCGGCAACCCCGGCGGCAGTTCTCTATTCTCAGCGGTAATCACCTTGGCCATCTGCGGCGCCGTCATCTTGTCAATGTATTGAATTTCAAACCGGTTCATCAACGCCTCACTCAACCGATTACGGCCGGCATAAGCAGCCGGATTAGCCGTGGCAATCAATTTGAATCCCTTTGCCGGCCGGATTTTTCTGATCCTGCCTTCATCCCGGTCATAATATTCAATATATCCCAGCGTCAGCAATTGATAAAACATTCCCAGCACCTCTTCATTGGCCAAATTTATTTCATCCAGCACCACCAGATCACCGCGTTTAAGCGCCTTTAGGAACCGCCCTTCCTTAAAATCCAATTCGATATTCAGCACCCCGTTCTTTAATAAAAATGCCGTATTAATTATTTTCTTCCGCGCCTCTTCCCTTTCCTCTGTGGTTACATTATTGCCTTCCGCCAGCGCCCTACGCAGCAGATTGCGAATCTCGGCCTGCGCCGCGCCCAGATCCTTATCCACCCGATAATGAATCGCCGCTGGATCAAGTATCCTTTTATCCGCCGCGGCAACTTCACCCGTACGCCAGATATTCAGAGCCCGCTTAATCTTCACCCAGTCATTCTGCCCCATCGCGTTACTTAGCACGTTATACGCCTCTTTAAAATCCATCTTCACTTCCCGCGGTTCATAGCCGCCAAAAAGGCTGATCTCATCAATCCGCTCATTAAACTGAATCCTCGTATACCCCTGTTCCAATACATTAACCGCCGCGTAACGCGCCAGACTGCTCTTGCCGCCGGCAGTTTCCCCTAATAACAGTACCGGATTAAATCTCTGTTGATTAAAATCATCTTCCCCTACACCTAATCCCTGTAAAAGATGATTTAAATCCTCTGCCGTCTTATCATTCCACACCAGTTCCGCTTCCGCCTGCATCTTTTCCAGCTCCTCTGCTACCTTTTCCTCCAGATCTTCTCCCGGTTTTAATTTTTTCCGCTGGCTTTCGCGCAGCAGATCCACTAACCGGGAATTCATCCCCTTAAGCACAATCTGGCCCACCAATTCTTCCCGCCGGCGAACCTGCTCATAGATATTAAGATAGCCGCCTTCCCGCCGGTAAACAAGCCGGCCCTTGGCTGGTAGCGTAATCTTTACATCTTTATACTTTAATATTTTCTTATACTTTCCAATTACCCTCTCATTATCCATCCGCAGGCCATACACCCGGTCAACCGCCCGGGCCAGCGCCCGCAGTTCCTTCATCTCCAGGTCCTTTACCGACCGGGAAACAATCTCTACAATCCTCATCAGGTCACGCAGACTGGTATAATAAACCGGCTCTTCTTCTCTGGCAAATTCCCGCTGGTACTGACGATAGAAAGCCAGAATCTTTTTAATCGTACCCTTCTTAACCCTCACCCCGTTCCGGCGGAACCGTTCCCTTAAAATCGTTTTCATTTCCGCGTCAGACTTCTCATGCGGCACCCACACCTCCCGGAACCGATTACGCAGAGCCGGCGACAAAGCGGTGCGCCCTTCATTTACCCCGCTTACACCCTGAATCGGGTTCATTGTGGCAAAAAGCCGGAAATTCTTCTTGTCCACATCTACCGGCTTCCGGGTAAACGGATTAGTAAACGTATCTTCATCAAAATATTCATTAAGAATCTCAATAATCCCGGACTTAGCCATATTTAATTCTTCTAGGACCAGAACCGCCCCTTCCTCCATCGCTTTAACCAGGATCCCCCGCCGGTACTTAAACCTCTTTTCTGTCCGGTCATATTCCATCGTGCCCACCAGACTCTCCAGCGTGGCGTCACCCAGAGAAACAGAGATATATTTCCGGCCCAGCCTGCCGGCCAGATCCCCGATTATTTCCGTCTTGCCGCCGCCGGACTGCCCCACCAACAGCACCGGCTCATTGCGCCGGATACCTTTCATAACCTGCGTCTGGATCCGGCGGGTGGAAGGAACATCCACCAGCCGCTTAATCGGATGCAGCGGATCAGGCTCTGTTCCCTTAGTAGTAATACCATCGAGCATCAACTCATTGTTTTCCTCATCATAATGAAAACTGGGCTCGGTGAAGTTCCGTTTAATAATCTCATCAAAAACGCTCTTTCCATCCACCCCACCGTTACTCAGTCCCAGATGCACATCATATTCATTCCTGATTGTCAGGTAATCAATATTATTAAAATCGATATCCCCCTGATAACTGCGCAGCACCACCCCGGCATATTCCAGATAAGATTCCCTGATCCAGGACTCCAGATTGACCGGCAACCCCTCATCCTTGCGCTCCAGCACATCCCGGGTAATCCTTAATAGGTTTCTTAGAGTAAACACATACTGCCCTTCCCGGCCAATATACTGAAATTTACCCGCTTCCAGCAGGCCATTGAGTGATTTCTGAATTTCCCCCAACTGTGCCAACTGCTCTTTGGTAATCCCCAAATCATCCTCCAACGAAAATTCTTCTCCCCTTTCCTGCCGCAAAACCCCCTCAATAATCTCCACCATTTCCCGCGGACTCATTTCCTCAATCTGCACAATCTCAAAGCGGTTCATAAACGCTTCACTCATCCGTTTACGGCTGGCATAACTGGAAGGATTGCCCGTAGCAATTACCCGGGGAACCTTACCCGGATCCGGATCCTCCGTCTCCCCGTCAATTTCCAGATAACCGGTGGTAAGCAGCTGATAAATAACCCCCAACATCTCCTCATTAGCAATATTCGCCTCATCCAGCAAGATCAATTTGCCCTCCTTATAGGCCTCCCGGAACCGTCCCGGCACAAATCGTAAGCCGATCTCTTGATCCATCAATAGGCTCAGGGACTTAATCAACCGAATACGTTTTTTCTCCGCCTGCTGCTCATCCGAAACGGCCTCTTCAGCCTCAACCGCCAACAGCTGCTTGCCTTCCAAAATAAATCCCTCAATCTTTTCTTTTACCCCGTCACGTACAACCTGAGCACGAAACTCCACCCGCGCCCGGCCGGAGAGAGATTCATAATGCCCCAATTCTTCCTCCGTCGCCAGTACCCTAAACAACCGCCCGGTACGCTTACACCTTAATCTGCTTAAGGCATCTTCCAGCTTATTATATTCACCCACCACCAACGCCTCCTCCAACCGCCTGATAGACTCCGTCAGAGAAATCGAAATTTCATGCGGCTGAAAACTGCCGAAAAGATCAAATTCATCCGTTCGCTCCGTTACCTGCACCCGGGTATAGCCAATCCCCAGTATCTCCGCCGCCATCTGGGCAATCGTACTCTTACCGCCGGAAGTCACCCCGAAAAGGAAAACCGGATTAAAACTTTCCCCTTCTTCCAGATCCATGGCAATCAATAACTGCGCCAGATTTCTTACCGTAGTTTCATTCAGCACCTGCGTGCGGCTAAACCCAGCAAACGGCTGTGCCAGTTCAATCCGCCGCACCAACTGCACCTCGCCCCCGCGTTCCTCAACCTCACCCTTAATATTTTGCCCCAGCCGGCGGCGTTTCTTTTCGTAAATTTCAATAACAGTCGATCCTTCCTCCAATCCCCTGATCTCGTATAGATAATCAAGCTCATCATCACGGTCAATGATCCCGTGTTCCCACATCGACTTGCGCACCTCTCTTTTATCCCGTTCATTTAAGCGGAAGAAATACCGCCTCATCACCGCCTGCTTAGTGGCTTCCCTGACATCATGGCCGGCAGCAATATTCTTCTGAATAATCTGCAATGTTTTCTTTAGATCACGCAAACTAACATAATAGGTCTCATTATTTACCTTGCCGATTTGCCCCTGATTAACCATGCCTTCATAATCATAATGAAAATTAACCACGCGCACAAACATCCGCAGCACTTTTAACAGCTTATTAAAATCAGCCAGACTGCTGCCGGTCATTTCCTGATAGGACTCAAACAGCTCATCTAGCAGCCCGCCCGTACCCTCAAACGTCACCGTGGAAAGCTCAGCAATTATCCGCAGCAGTTCAATTTCCTGCGCGCTGCCCTGCACAATCTGGTAACGCTCACGAATTCGGGAAAAATCTATCTGTTCAAATCCCTCCAGGCCGGTATTGGCCAGAATAACCCCGAGCATTTGAAACCGCTGCAGATCATGATTAATCAGGTCAGCATAGTTTCTCAATAAAAAGTCCACATAATCATTCAATCCCCTACGTCCCACTCCCTTGGCAATTTCCGCCAGGGCAAACAACAATTCCGTAGTATCATTATTATTAAAATGCTGCTTAATCTCATCAATCCGCCCAAACAACCTATTCACCTCCACCGAACTGCCCGTTGCCGCATAGATTGTAAACATATTCTTCACATTTTCAATTGAGCCGGCAGCCAAGGTCAGATTTTGTTTCAGCACCAGATCAGCAAACTTTTCCGGCACCTCATCCAGATAACGTTCCGGCAGCAGTTTAATCATCGCAATAAAACTCTCTAATCCACTATGCTGGCCATGATCAACCTTCACCCGCTCGCACCATTGCTCAATCACATTAAAAAATGAATATCCGCTTATACCCGGCAGATAATCCAACAGCTGCGGTTCCGGTAAAAGAATATAATTAACAATAATATCCGTCAGGTGCCCCCACAGTCCGGGCGCAACAATATCTGTAAAGCTGGCATGTAGACGGAAAAACTGTATCTGCCTCTGCTCCTTGCCTTGCGGATCCAGCCGATTAATATCAATCGTCCGCACCAGGTTCCTGATAATTCCCAATTCCGTATAACCATAACCAAAATAATATTCCACCCCTTCATCATCCCGCCTAACAGCTTTTCTTTCTTTCAGAATCTCATCAACTAACTCCAGCTTAACCGTATCCAACAACAACCGCAGATCGTCCTCCGCCACATCCGGATAACCAGCAATAAACTCATCATCTATTTCCCTTGTTTCTGCCACTCCTTCATTCATGCCATAAGGGGCCTGCCGGTATTTTGTTTTTAATTGCTTTATCGCCTGCGCACTAACAGAAAATCCGGCAATTTTACTACTAGCCGCATGAAAATCAGGGGTGGTTGCTGTCGGCTTAGCCGGCCGCTGTTTGCGCAATCCGCTGACAATTACTCCCCGTAAAATTTCCCCGAGAATACCCTTAGCAATCCTGCCTGTACGCAGATCAATTAACTCGCCCGACTGTTCCTCATACCATGGCTTTTCATAATGCTGCCGAAACAGTTCATGTTTTTGCTGAGCAGCAATTGTCTGCCGGTGACTGCCCCCCGATTTCATCGGGGGACTGCTTAAGTGGAATGGGTATAGACTGCCCCGCACATCCGGATCACAATGCGCCTCATGATAGAGTAATTCCGCCAACATCCGCCTGACAAACTGCTGATCACCAAACTGCCTGATGGCCTCCACCACCTCCCGGGCAATATATATCTTTTTATTTTTTTTATCTCTTAACCCCAGCGCAAAACTGTTGCGTTTAAGAAAAACACCTTCCACCAAATACACCTTATGCCCGGCCAAAAACTCACTAAATTCACTCTCCAACTCCTCATCCCGGCGATACTCCCCGCGGTCAATCTTTGCCAACAACTGCTCCCGCGCCTTTTTACCCTTATTAATCATCCCGTCACCGGGAGTATCCTTAAAATTATAGGCCGCGTCGCCATCATCAGCCCTCCTCTCCACCCTTGCCGTTAACCGCTCGATCTGCTCCACCCATTTTGTCAGTGGGGACTGGGCAAGCATCGTCTTAAACGGCCGTTTGATTCGTCGTGCAACAAAACCAACTATCTCTTCTTCCTCTTCAATAATATTAATTAAAGAATCCACCAAAAGATACAGATTCTCAATTATCGCTGCCGCATCGAGTTTTTGATTATTGATAGTCTTAAGCAACATTAAGACCTCACTTGGGCCCAACAGTCCAAATTTAATAAACCCTATTATTAATGAATTCATTTTGTCCATACTTCCCACACTCTTCTTTATTTTTATAAGCTCATCTATTATTTCTGTTAACTCGCACTCCGGAAGCAAGAAACAAATACTATGAATCACATCCATAGACTCAGCGGCAAAGACCTCAACAATCTCAATCCATTTTTTTTCATCCAACACCGTTTCCAGTTTTTCTTTCGGTAAATCATTCAAAGACTCCGCCATTGCCTCCAGCGCTTCAAAAAAGAACTGTATAACTTCTTCATCAGTCGCCTCAATACCTTTTTCCAGAAAGTCCGGATTCAACACTAACGCCATAATCTCCCGGTTGCCCAACGCACGGCATTTCTCTGTCAGACTAATCAAAGCAGTAAAAGCAGTTTCCCCTTCTTCCCCAGGCATCTCTCCGAGAGGAATGAACACATCAACTACTAAATCATCCCTGGCTACCAGGCCGGCACCAACAAGATTCAGGTAAACCTTAAACGCGTCACCGGCATGCTTTCCCGCAGATCCCGCGACTTCAGATAATTCAGTCCAATCCAACAAAAGGCGCAGTTGCTCTTTCATTTCTTCTCTTTCCGGCCCAGCCGCTGTTTTCCCCATTTCTTCCTTTATCTTTTTCGCCTCAACTGCCAGCGCCTGCAATTCCTCCAGCGCCGTTCCCATCTTTTCATCGGTTAATTCAATAGACCAGTTATCCCTGACTATCGATTCCGCGATATAGGATCTTACCTCAGCTAAAAAATCTTTAAAATCATCCAAATCCTGCACTGACTGGATACCCCCAGCATCAGCCCAGGCCCCAACCAATGGATAAAGAAGCAATATATTATCAAAAGCATCTTCAGCCATCTCAATAAGAACATCCTGCACCTGCTCCGCGTTTTCCTCAGTAACAACTCCTAAATCTGCCATTTTACGGAAACAATCAGCAGCAGCTCGGCCATCAAATCCTGTAAACCTATATTCTTCTGCTAATCTTTCTCCTGTTGCCACCGCCCATTGCTCCACAAGATCAGCTCCAGAAGAACCACCGCCAACAATACTGGCCAGCGGCTTCTCTTCACCGCTAATCCAGCTGTGGCCAAGTTGAAAAATATTAATCCCACTATGGGCAGCAACCGCCCCGGCAGCAAGCCAAAATCCCAGTGGAGTAAAGAAAGGCAAAGCTATAAATATCCCACCAAGCACAGCAGCTAATGTAGCCACCCCTTTCTGCTCTTCATCATGCAAAGAAACAAACCAGCGGCCCATTGCAATTAACAGCACAACCGTAACCACGCCGGCAATATTTGCAGGCAATAAACCCGTGAGCAGCCAACCCAATAAAAGTGGTAGACCACGGAAAAACACCTCTTCCAAAAACGGCCCCACAAAGGCCTTAAACATTATAGTCTCACTAAACCAACCAAACCACATCCGCCAGGCAGGAATCAGCCCCAACGGCTTCCTTGAACCAGCACCCGGCTTTTCATCCTCAGTAAAACTATATCCCGGCTCGTCTCCATCTTTCCCTTCCACCTTCGCCGTTACCCGCGCAAACTGCCCTGGCCAACTCTGCGGCGGGGATTGGGTAACAACCGCATTAAGGTCTCTACCAAGCCTGGAGGAAAATTCTGCCCTTTCCGGCCAACGAGTTATTTTACTAACAATACTCAAAACACTCTGCAAAGCCCCAATAATATCCCTGAAAACAGCCTGCTCAATTTTTACATCCAGAATCATCTTAAAAAAGGCCAGCGTCTCCCGGTGAGAAAAGAAACCACTACGCAGAAATTCAATAAGCCCACTTATAAACCCAACCGGATTCAACCCTCGTCCAGCCGCGCCAGCAATAATCCCGTCTATCTGTGGATATAAATCCTTATCCTCTTCCTCTAATAATTGAAATACTTGCAGCAGCCAGTTAAAACCATTAGAAGGATCTCCCTCAGCAATAAGCTTGAGCACCGGCAGACTAATGATCCCCTTATGCAGCTTCGCTGTTTCCGCCATCCATCTCAACGCCTGAAGACTAGTCGCTGCCATACCTTCATCACTACAACGAATAATAGTTTTCACTAAATCAAAATCCAGAAACACCGGATCCAATCCCTTTTCCTTAACAGCAATCGCCAGGTAGCGCAACTGATCATACTGACCTCCCCCAATCGGACCCTGCGCATCCTCCCTGATTCTAACCATAAACTCCTTCGCCGCGGTAAGATTACCCCGCCTCACCGCCCCGGCATCAACAAAGGCCTTGACCATCTTTTTGGCATTGTCTGATTCAGACACCTGTTCTAATTCAGTTAAAAGCTCGCTGCGTTCACGAATAACACTTTCAATTAATGCACCCAACACCTCACCCAAAAACCCCTTAGCGATTTTTTTCTTTTTGGCATCCATAATCACGCCATCTTGGCGTTCCTTATACCACGGCCTTTTATAATGCTGCCTGAACCGCGCGTCCTTCTGCTGAAAGGCAATCAACTCATAATGACTCTCCGGCCGGTCCGGATCACAATGCGCCTCATGATAAAGAAACTCCATCAATACACTTTTTACCAATTCCTCATCCTCCAGCACCCTGATCGCCGCTACCACCTCCCGGGCCAGATATATCCTGCTATTCTTTTTGTCCCGCAGACCAAGCGCAAAATCCTTATCATTCTCAATTTCACCTTCTAATAAATAAACTTCATGTCCCGCTAACACACCAGCAAATTCTCTTTCCAGATCCTCCGCCCGTTCAAATTCCCCGCGTTTAATTTTCTTTTTCAACCTGATGCGCGACTTCACTCCTTGCCCAACCATCCCGCTGATACTATCACCCGTGAAATCATATCCCGAAACAGCACCTTTTTCTTCCCCCTTTATCCGTGCCGCTAACCTCCCAATCTGCCGCGCCCAGTTATCAGCTGGAGACGATGTCACCATAGTGAAAAGAGCCTTCTTTATCCGCGGGAACCAACGTTCCCTCTGCTCTCCTCTAAGCTTGCGCAACTCTACCGCTAACAGCTCCAATCCATTCCCAGCTATTTCCAGTTCTTGCAATACACCACCTTTAAAAAACCTACAAATCTCTTCCCATGTAAAAAAATCCATTTCGATAAATTGCTTCATCAAAATAAAACACACCTGCGTTGACAACCCCGCCGCCCTGGTTATTTCGATAAGCTCATTAACCCTCCGTTCGTTCAAATCATCACCTGCTATCCGGGTTAGCTTCCGCAATTCATCATAGCAGCAATTCCCATTTGCCACCGCAGCAAATAATTCCTTATTTAAAACTACTGTGAAAACTTGCTCTATCCCACCTTCATGCACTCCTACCACTATTTCCCACAACTCTTTATAGGTCTCATTAACTCTTCCCCAGGCCCTTTCAGCAATAGCAAGCAACAAATCCAGATCCAGAAAGTCCTCGGTAGCTTTATGTTGTTTATAGACATCAACTAACTTGATCAGGTTTTCATAGAGGTTCCTGTTCCTTTGCTCTTTCTCATACTCTTGCTCAACAATCATAAACAACAGGTCCTTTACCTTCTCTACCGTTTCTTTAGTTAACAATCCCGCTTCCGCCAGGGCACGCCACGCCCTTAAGGCCTCACCAACAACAACACCAGTCTCCTCCGCCACCTCTATCAGCAGATCCTTATCCAGCGCTATTTCATCTATGTCTCCTCGCTCTACTTCCATCGCTACAACCCTCAGTTCCCTGAAAACATCATCAATTAATTTTTCATGCTCGGGTTTTGTCATCGCCAGCAACACATCAATATCCAATATCACTGGATCAAGACCATCTTCTTTTACAGATTTCGCCGTCATAAGCAATTGCTGGTAATGAGAAGAAAGATTCCCCCTGATCTGAGCAATATTTTTAAGTAAATCAAGATTAAGAACAACCTGATCCGCTTCTTCATCCTTAACCGCCTGCGCTAATCCCACCAATTTCCAATAAGCAGCAGCCGAGTCATGCCCTCCAGCAAGGCTAAACAATAAATCTAAATCTAGTATCACCGGATCTAACTGTTCTTCGACAACCGCATCAACTATTTGCTCCAGGGCGCTGCATGATTCATAAAAAGCTGTATCACTTTGATGCAAATTCACACCCAGCTGCAGGCCATCCCATAAAGATATAAATAATTCAATATTTCCTTCCATCACCAATCCCGCACCAATAAAAACCTTTGCCAGCCGCAAACAAATGCGCTTAGTAGCATCAGCACTAACGAAAAACGGCAGTGGTTCTTGTTGTGCTACATCATCAGCTAAATAATCAACAACCTTACGAACACTACTTTCATAATTCGGCAACTGCGCTAGAACCTGCCTATAAATATGTTCCTTTCCCTGCATTCTCAACTCTACAATCCCTTCCCAAGCCAAAGTTGCTACTGGCGACCAACGGGCCCCAGCCTTAATTTCTTTTAATAATTCTTCATACGATTCGTTAGATAAGTTAGCAGACAACTTCAATAAGACAAACATATACTCTAAAAAGGTTCTACCACCCTTTTTCATTATCTCACTTCCATCCAACTGCTTGAGATAATCAACAACCTGTTGCGGCCGCAACGCCTCTTGCAGAACCGCCACCGGTGTTTCGGCAGACAAACCCGCAATCTTAATTAATTCCGCGAACAATTCCACCTGCCGCCTGGGGCCATGCCGTTTCACCTCTTCTTGCAGTTGGGCGATGGTTTTACCGCTATTTCTTTTGTCCAACAAGTACCCGGCAAACTGCTTTAAGCGCGGAATGGACTCTGGCCGGGCCTGATCAGCCAGCCAGAACATAACAGGCAGAGCAATATTGCGGGGCACCTCTTTAACATCCCCAAGCGAAGCTTGGGAGAGTAAACTATCTAAATCCACTGCCTGTTCCATCATCAGCTCCAGATAGGGATTATCTTGCTGAATTTTGGTAATAACCGGCGTAATCTCAACACAATTAATCCCCCTTGCCGCCAATTCCTCTTTAATTCCCTGACTATGGAATCCGCCAGCAACAATCACCGCCGCCTGCTTACCTGTCTGGTTCATTTTATTTAGCAAATTAGCCACTAAGACCTTATCCCGCTGGCGGGCCAGCCGGTAAAACTCCTCTGCCGGTTTTGTTTGCTGTGATACCTCAGCAATAAATTGCTTATTAGCTAACTTCCCCGGTATCTCTAAGCCCTTCGCCTTCGCCAAACCAAAGAGAGAATCAACCACCTCCTGGACAGCAAATTCCCCGTCATGTCTCTGGTAATAATCCAGTTCCTGTCTGCCCAATTGTAGTTTAAATAATCCGGCTAAAATCTCCAATCTACGCTCTAATAGATAAAGATCATTTTCCTCCTGATTCTGGCAGATAGTTTCTACTAATGCTTCTTCCGCTACCGATAGTTCCTTAAACAATCTATCCATATCTATTTCAGTTTGCAATCTAATTAGCTGAATATATTTTGCTAACTGGGGGAAATCAATCTCCGTGACATATTGTTCAAGATAGTGATAAAAATCTAAAAGAGAAATCTTATTCAGTTTGAACAGCATACTTCTTTCCGTTAGCTTTTCAACTTCCTCCCGCGGCAGCAGTTCTTGTAATGATTTGATCAATTTTTTTCTCTCTTTTTCCACCTGTTGACAATCTATCTCCGCTTCCAAGTTCATCATCCGTAGACAAAGCTGCATATACTTTCTTCCTTCAGCCTGTCCATTTAACACTGTCAACCATTCCGTCAGGGAAAGTTCATTTCTTTTCCACTGTTGGCGCTGGCGGTCAAATTCTTTCAAGGCAGAACTGTATATCTTGTCTTTAAACTGATCAACCAATTCTTTAATCAGAATGGTAAATTTATCTGTATCTGTTCTTTGTTCCATTGCCTGACGAAATAATTTAATATCTTTAACGTATAACCTCGTCTCCTCAACACCCCAGATAGTAAACGGCAGCTTATCCGCCTTACTCACACTCAACGCCTCAGCTGCACTTAAATATCCTTTCTTTAAATATACTTGACTGGCCTTTTCCCGCACCTTACTATCCGGCATACTCTGGAACACACTCGGATCCACCAACCCGCTGGCCCCTTCCACACAAACCAAATCAATCTTATAATCGCGAATTAATATGTCCAGAATGTGCCTGATATTCTCCTGTGCTTCATATACACAATGCGCATCATTTATGAGTACAATAGTTTTGTCTGAGTTCTGACGCCTGTTGTCTGATATCTGTTTGGCCTTGCCATATTGCTGAGGAATATGAATACGAGCTGTAGATGAAGTTGCCCTAACTGGAGAAGCATTGGAAAGAAGGGCTGCCGAATGGAGTTTCCTTGGTGCCGCCCAGGCGACATTCTGGCTAAGAAAAGAAACTATAATTAATAATGAGATTAATCGACATAAAAACACCTTCATCGGCCCCCCAGCACTTATTAGAAAGTATTAGTATAGTTATACTTATAAAATGCTTATATTAATATGTAACATGGGGATTGGCTGTTGTCAATACCTTGGGAGAAAATAAACATATGCGTATATCTCTCTATATCAGCTACTTATAGAGCTTTTAGTGTGTTCCGTAATCTTTCCTTATAGTTAAAATCAATCACTCTGTTTGTCCACAGTAAATGATCAACAAAAATAGATATAAACATGCCCGCGTCCTGATTCCTGTTATAAAAAATTACTTGACATTGTAATCAATTTTGACTACAATTGTAGTCAAAGAGGATAACAATATGGATGTTTTCAAGATTACAAACTCAAAAGCACGTGTAAAAATATTAAAACACTTTTTTGCTAATAAGGATAAAAGATATTATTTAAGAGAATTAGAAAGGATTTTGGGTATCCCTGTAGCGAATGTCCGGCGTGAACTTCTCTCCTTGAGAAAAATGGGACTTTTTAAAAGAGAAAAATCCGGAAAGGAAGTTTATTATTACTTAAATAGAAGTTTAGCGATTTTTGATGAAGTAAGCAGAATAATATCCAAAACAATTGGCCTAGAAGCTATTCTCAGCAAGGGATTACAAAAAATATTGGGAATTCACACCTGCTTTATTTACGGTTCTATCGCGAGAGGAGATGAAGATGCCTTGAGTGATGTAGACATATTTATTATTGGCAAGGTAGATGAAGATACAGTGTTAAAAACCGTCAGAAAACTTGAAAAAGAAATAGCAAGAGACATAAATTATACTATTTTTACTAAGACTGATTTATTAAACGGCATTAAAAAAGATAATGTATTTTTACAAGATATTTTACAGGGAAATAAAATCTTTTTACTAGGAGACAAAAATGGTTTGGCAAAAGTTATTAGCTGAAGGAAAAGCTCAAAAGAAGAGCGTGTCTTTTGCAGAAACAGAAATGGTCTTGCTAAAGGCTAAAAAAACATTACATAGCGCCGCCACCCTGCTAGAAGAAGATGAGGAATCCTCATACCAATTAGCTTATGAAGCAATGTTAATTGGAGGCAGGGCATTGATGTTTTCTTGTGGCGTTAAACCAAGAGTTGTTGGCGCGCACAAAATCACTGTTGAATTTTGCGAAGCGTTCCTGGGAAAAGATTACCGGCTATTCATTGAAAAACTTGACCGGGCAAGAAAGAAAAGGCATTATTTAATGTATGGCACAGGACAGATTATTTCTTCGACAGAAGCAAAAAATCTTATTGATACAGCGGAAACATTTCTGAGTATAATTAATAAGGAAATTAATAACTTAAAAAACAAGCATTCTGAAAATATCTGATAACATTATTTTTCGCTGTTTACGGTTCCAACCCCGCCAATCTTCCTGCAAAACCCAAAGCACCAAATCCATATAAATCCGCTCACTCAACCACAAAGAAATATAGAAGCGGGGCGTGAAACGTCCAGCCCTTTGTGGTCCAATTAAAGATATTATTTGGAATAATAACATTTTTTATTAACCAAACAAATCCGCTCACTCAACCACAAAGGGCGGGGGGCACAGTTTTGTCTACTGGG
>CAZIXI010000043.1:0-18572 GCA_964543115.1 uncultured bacterium | reverse complement strand
TTGTGCCGTCGTTTATTCTGTTTTCTTTTTATTTTCTCCACCGCCGGAAAACGAAGCTCTATTTAATTTTTATTTTTTTATTGTTAATCAGTAAAATTGACGCCTGTATTTACGCCGGGAGTATTGGCCTCTACGCAATTTTCTTCACCCGGCAGCGGAAGCTGGGGTTGCTGACAATCGGCATGGTTGGTTTCTATGTCTGGGTGGGTCTGGGGATTATCCGGCCGCGGTTAATGGGGCCGGATCTGGACCACCATAATTGGATCGGTAAACGCTATGGGTATCTGGGGGGAGATCTGAAAGAGGCTGTGGCGACGATTTTTCTGCGGCCGCTGGAAGTGATCAGGTATTTTCTCTCTAATAATTTAATCCTGAAATTGCGAAGTCTTTGTTTTATCTTCGTCCCTGTGGCCGGGCTGCCGCTGCTTTCCCTGGGCGGGTTGATCATGCTGTTGCCGGCGTTAATGGTCATGCTGCTCAGTTCACATTGGGTGCAAAACAGTCTCATGTATCACTACTCGATAGTTATTTACGCGTTTACCTTTATTGCCGTTACCCTGGTCTGTGAGCGGTTAGCGAAAAAACGTTCACGGAAGCTGCTCAATGCCTGCGGGGCATTTATTCTAACCGCCGGGATACTGACTCATTATTTCTTCTCCGAATGGACCTTCGCGGCAAAGTTTGATACTTTGCGTTTTCTTAATTCTGCCAGGAGAAGTTCGGCGGAAAAGGTGTTCAGGTTGATCCCCCCCGGCAGCCGGGTGACCTCCCGCGCCCGCTACGCGGTACATCTTCTGCCCGAGCATCAGGTAACGGTAATCAGGGCGATTTCTAAACGTATTCCAATGAAGAGTGAGTATATTCTGCTGGACGATCAGGATAGTTACACGGGCTGCCTGTTGAGTTTTCTTTATCACGGTAAATACGGGGTTGAATACCAAGATGATTATTTTATTCTTTTGGAGCATGAAGAACATCTGGAGAACAGCGAACAGGCCTTTAGAGAAATATTCGGTACATTGGAAGGTGAGCGGGCGGTTACTGAAATTGCTGAGGCGGTTACCGATCCCGCGGCACTGAACGGTAAAGCCTTATTTTGCGGGCGGGATGCCGGGGGAGTAATGGCTTATGGTCCTTATTTTCGTTATCCAGCCGGTGATTACCGGATCAAGTTTCGCTTAAAGACCGATAATAATAAAATTGCGGAGCCTGTTCTTGAGATTGATGTTACGGCCGATCACGGCCGCACGGTATTAGCCAAGAAGCAAATCAGCAGCCGGGATTTTCCGGCGGAGGATTCGTATTGCTGGTTTGAGCTGAATTTCAATCATGAACGGCCGGAAGCGGAATTAGAGTTTCGGGTGCACTATCTTGATGAAAGTAAGATTTGGCTGGATCGGATAGAAATTGAGAGTGATCATTTTAATTTGGCGGAAACCGGACGGTTAAACCTGGTTGATGAAGAGAATTAATAAATCCACACTCACCATCGCGGCAGAAATATTCTTTCTGCTTTTTATCGCGATTTATTTCTGCGCGCCGGTATTACGCAGCGGAGATAAATTGGGTACCAGTGACTGGGATCAGCTCCTCTCCCTGCAGGAAGTGCCGCGGAAAACCATCATGGAATTCTGTCAGTTCCCCCTCTGGAACCCTTATTCCTGCGGGGGTATGTCATTAATCGGTAATCCTCAGGCACGCTCTTTTTCTCCGGCCACTATCTATTCACTGGTTTTTGGTTCGATGTACGGGCTTAAGCTGGAGATATGCGCGCACTTATTTATCGGCTTATTAGGGATGTACCTGCTGCTGCGTCAATTGGGAGTACGGGGTGTGATCGCGCTTATTCCCAGTGTGATTTTTATGCTGAACAGTAAATACGCCCTGCATCTGTCGGAGGGGCATACCTTCTGGCTGACAATTGCCTATTTGCCGTTTGTGCTGCTTTTTTATCTGAAGAGTCAGAGGGAAAGGAAGTTTGTTTTTGCCGCGGCCCTATTTATTGCCCTGATGATTTTTGAGGGCGGGACCTATATTGTTGTTTCGACCATGCTGTTTTTGTCCTGTTATTCTTTATTGCAGGCAATTCAGCAGAAAAAGATGCGGCCCTTGATCGACCTAGTGTTGATTTCTATCTTAGCCGTTTTATTTTCCGGGCCGAAGCTGCTGCCGCTAATGGAGCTAAAAATGATGTATCCGCGTTATATCGATTGCGATGATTTTATTCCTTTTCATCATATAGATGAAGTGTTTCTGCATGATGTCCACGAGCTTGACGGGCGGCAATTTATGTCCAAATACTATTGGCATGAATACGGGGCGAATTTGGGATTGATCCCGCTTATTATCTTTTGTTTGAGTGCTGTTTTGCTGCTGAAGAGGTGCTGGCCGCTTGTCGTCGCCGGGATTCTGTTTTTCTTTCTGGGTTTGGGAAATTTTGCCGTCTGTTCTCCCTGGAACATTTTGCAGAAACTGCCGGTATTTAATTTTATGCGTGTTCCCTCGCGGTTTTTAATTTATTTTATTTTTTCTTTTTCTATCCTGTCCGGCTTGCTGCTGGAGCGGTTTGCCCGTCTTCCCCGGCTGCCGAGAGTGGTGAGGCTAGCGGTGGTATTTTCCCTGCTGGCTTTTATAACCTATGATTTAACCAAGGTGAACAGGATTATCCTGAAAAGATCATTCAGGATAGAAAATGTCTATCCAACTGAACCGGGAGAATTTCGGCAAAAAAGACAGGGTGCGCTCTATGGGGCTTACAGCGCGATGTATCCTGATTTGGTAAGAAACAGGGGTGTGATTGATGGTTATGAACCGATGCCCATAGAGATAAAGGCCCTGCCCAGCGGGCATGATGATTACAGGGGAGAATTTTACCTGCTTTCCGGTAATGGCCGGGCATCATTATCTTCCTGGTCACCCAATAAAATCGTTATTGATGTCCGGGCGGATAGCGATTGTGTATTGGTTATCAATCAAAATTATGATATTAATTGGAAGACAAATAGCCGCTATCCGGCAGTGTCCGCCGACGGATTGCTTTCTGTCAGGGTGACGCCGGCAGACGGAGAGGTGGTCTTATATTATTTGCCGAATAGCTTTTTGCTGGGTCTGGGATTTTTGTTGTTGGGGCTGTTATTGTTTTTGTTTAGAAGGAGAATTCCTTTTTTCAGATAGAAAAGAGAGGTGAATAATGGTGTCTGCTAGAATTTCCCGGATGTCGAAACTGCAGTTATTTATTGTTGGTTTGTTATTGGTGTTGATAGCCGGTTACTTCGACTATCTAACCGGTTATCAGCTGGGTTCAGCGGTGATGTATCTCCTGCCGATAGCTCTGGCTACCTGGTACGGCGGGCTGGTGCCTGGCCTGCTTATTGCCCTGGTGAGCGCGATTGTCTGGTTTCATGTCAATTTATATGTCCGGCTGCCGTTTGCCAATTATTTTATTCCTGTCTGGAACACAAAAATAAGATTAGTCATCTTTTTAAGTTTTACTTATCTGCTCTGGAAACTGCGGGTGAGTAAGCTGAGCAAGAGGGATTTACTGGATTTTGTCGTACATGATCTTAAGGTGCCGCTGGCCACCAACCTCTTGGGCTTAAGAACCCTCCAGGAGACAGGCAGCGCCCTTAATGAGCAGCAGCAGAGAATTATTGGTAACGCCATTGTTTCCGGCCAGCGAATGGAGGTGCTGATTAATTCACTTGCCGATCTGAACCGGCTGGAGTACGGGAAACTTAATACAGAGAGGAAAAAGGTCATACTTACTGAGATAATTGACGCGGCTGTCGGGCAGGTGGCTGTCTGGGCCGAGCGCAACGGGGTGGAACTGAAAAAGAAATATGACGAGATCCCGGGTGAAGTTGAAACTGATCCCGCTCTTCTCCAGCGCGTTTTGGTGAATCTCCTCAGTAACGCCATCAAGGTTAGTGCCAAAGGGGCCAGCGTTACAGCTGGCCTGACTGCCGTTCCGGCAAAAATGATAGCGATCAGTATTACGGACCAGGGTCCGGGAATCCCGCTAAAACTGCAGAAGAGTATTTTTGATAAGTATACCCAGCTGCAGGCGCAGGAATCAGGGATTGTGCTGGGCAGCGGCGTGGGGTTGGCCTTTTGCAAATATGCCGTTTCCGCGCTGGGGGGTAAGATTTCGTTAACGAGTGAGCCGGGTAAGGGGGCGGTTTTTACGGTAACCCTGCCAGGAAAAAAATAGTTGACAAGAAAGTTGTTATGATATAAACTGTTAATAGATTAACAATAACCGGTAGTCAAATGACCAGAAAACAGGATCAGTTAAATAATGAGGCGGTTTTTAAGATAGTGCGCACCGCCGAGGCCCTCGTTAAGAGAGCGAATGTTTTTTTTAAAAAGTATAAGGTCACCGCCGCGCAGTACAATGTGCTGGATGTGCTTGATTCTTCTACCGGCAGGGTTAATCAGAATTATATCGGTGACCAGCTGGTGGTTTCCCGTTCCAATGTTACCGGGATAGTGGACAGGCTGGAGAAGTTGGGTTATGTCACGAGAGAGGGTGATCCGCGGGACAGGCGGGTCAAGTTTGTTTCACTAACCGCTAAAGGCAGAGATCTGATTGAGCGGGCAGGGGATGATTATTTTAGTGCGCTGGGAGAGATAATGCGTTTTCTGGGTGATAAAGAAAAGGAAAGTATAGTAAAGATTGTTTCTAAGATTGAAAAGGGCCTCGTTTAAATTTTTTTTCGAGAAATAGTTAACATAATAACAATAAACATGTTAACAATAAGCTAAATTGGATTCTCTTACGTTTACGTTACACGCAAAACGCAGAGATCGCAGAGTGAGGGCGGAGGACGCAAAGATTAATTATATAAAATACTCTGCGGTCTCTGCGTTTAAATTTAATAGAATTCGCAGTTGAAAAAGGAGGGAGAAATGAGAGTGCTTTTAATTTCACCGGCCAATGATAGTTTGCGGGTTACGGAAAAAGGCGGCCGGCCAAAGGGACATAGATATTTCCGTTTCTCGATGCTCAGCCTGCTCTATGTAGCTGCCTGCAGCCCTAAGGATATTGAAATCAAGCTGGTGGATGAACAAATAGAACCGGTTGATTTTAATGAAGATGTGGACCTGGTGGGCATTTCCTTTATGACGGCGTTAGCGCCGCGCGCCTATCAGTTGGCTGATCAATTTCGCCGGCGCGGGGTGAAAGTGGTTTGCGGGGGATTTCATCCCTCACTGTATCATCAGGAAGTACTGGCTCATGCCGACAGTGTCTGTGTCGGTGAGGCGGAAGCCACCTGGCCGCGCCTGCTTGAGGATTTTCGCTCCGGCCGCTTGCAGCATATTTACCGGGCGGAGAAGAGGGTAGAGCTGGCAAAAATAAATTTTCCGCGCAGGGATCTGTTAAAAAGAAAATATTACGCCCCGGCGGAGGCGGTGCAGACCAGCCGCGGGTGTTACCATCGTTGTGAATTCTGTTCGGTGACCGCTTTTTTCGGTGGGACACACTGCCGGCGGCCGGTAGAGGATGTGGTGCGGGAACTTTCCCGGATCAAAAACAGGCGGATAATCTTTGTCGATGATAACATTGTGGCTGATCGTGAATATGCCAGGAAATTATTTTTGGCCATGGCGCCCTTGAAGAAGAAGTGGGTGGCCCAGGCCGGTATTTATATTGCTGAAGATTTGGCATTGGTTAAACTTGCCAAAAAAAGCGGGTGTCTGGGGTTGTTTATCGGCCTGGAGACATTGAACGAAAAGAATCTTGCCACTATGCAGAAAGGATTTAACCAGGCGCAAAATTTTATTGATAATATCAAGGTCCTTCATCGGTTTGGTATCGGGGTGGAAGCGGCGGTTATTTTTGGGTTTGATCATGATGACAAAACTGTTTTTAAGCAGACATTGGATTTTTTACTGAAGAGTAATATTGAGGCAATCCAGGCTTCTATCCTCACGCCCCTGCCGGGAACCCCGCTCTATGAGCAACGGGCAAAAGAAGGAAGAATAATCGATAAGCAATGGGACCATTATGATTACCGGCAGGTGGTGCTGGAACCTAAGCTTATGCGCAGGGAAGAATTACAGGCCGGAGCGGATTGGGTGATTAATAAATTTTATTCGCCGTTAAATATCCTTAAGCGGGTAATCAGCAGCGCCCTTTATTTAGGCTTGAGAAATGCCCTGGTGTTTTGCCTGGGATTGAATTATGCCTATTGGACCAGAGTCCGGCAATGGCGGATTAAAGGCGCAGCAAATGTCACATTTGGTCCAGGCTAAAATGTGACATTTGGGAGAAAGAAAGATATTTGTTGATTGTTAATATTTATACAGATACAATATGTTGATATTCATATTATCAATTTTTAAATTATTTTAATTATGTCTGAAGGCCATTGTTAAGCCGGCCTTCTTCTTTCCAAAGTATCTTATTGGTAATAAATATGTTAGATGCGACCAAAAAAAGACATAGATTAAGGATAGTTATTCCGGCGTATCCGTCTTTCAATATTTACTCAAATATTGCCAAGACCACCACTGCTCTGGGGCCGGTGTGTGTAGCCAGCGCGGTTAACGAGCTGGAGGGCTGGGATGTAGAGGTTATTGATGAGAATAACCTGCGCCGTTACGGGCCCAAGAACCGGGCCGGCGGAGCAGATCACGAGTTTTTGCAGAAGCTGCGCCCGGCGGATATAGTGGGGATTTACGGCGGCTTAACCAGCACTATTCCGCGCCTTTATGAAGTTGCCCGTTTCTATAAGGAAAGGGAAGTGCTGACTATTGCCGGGGGCCAGCATTTTATCGCGGAGAATCTTGCCGAGGCCCTGCAATCTCAGATTGACTATATTATCGCGGGTGAAGGGGAAATAACGCTAAAAGAGTTGATCAAAACATTATTGGCGGGGGGAGATGTCAGTCAGGTTAAAGGGATTGCTTATCTTGAAAATAACAAGGTTATCCAGACCACGTCCCGGGAACCGATAACGGATTTTGACAACTTAGCGCCGCCCAATTTTTCTCTGATCCGTTACGCGAAAATAAAGCTCTATCCGGTGGGACGCATCCGCGGCTGCGGTATGGATTGTGAATTCTGCACGGTGAAAGGCAAACCGCGCTGTGCCTCTCCGGAGAGAATGCTTGAACATATGCGTTATCTCCTGGAGACCTGTGATGCCAGGAAATTTTTTATTGTGGACGATTTATTCGGCCAGTACCGTGATGAGACGATTCGTTTTTGCCGGATGCTTAAGGACTACCAAAAACAGGTTGGCGCGAGATTTGATATAACGGTGCAGATAAGACTGGATAAGGCCAAGGATCCGGAATTATTAATGGCCATGCGGCAGGCGGGGATAAATGCCGTGGCCATTGGCTTTGAGTCTCCGATTGACGAAGAATTAAAGGCAATGAAGAAGAAGATTAAACCGCAGGATATGATTGCCCTGGCCCTGGCCTACCACAAGTCTGGTTTTCTGGTGCATGGGATGTTTATTTTCGGTTACCCGTTAAAGGATGGCGCGGCAATTGCTTCTTTGTCCGGGGAACGGATTAAGATCTTCAGGCGGTTTATTAAAAAGGCCAAACTGGATACGATCCAGGTAATGCTGCCGGTTCCTTTACCGGGGACGGAACTGCGGCAGAGGCTGTTAAAACAGAAAAGGGTTTATTCCGTTAAGGATATCGGCTGGGAGTATTATGACGGGAATTTTCCCTTGTTTGAGCCGGATAGCCCCTTAACGGCCGAGCTGCTGCAGGATTCGGTCCGCAGGATCATGGGTAAATTCTACCGTTTCCGCTATATGTTTTCCGTGGGCCTGCATATCTTTTCTTTTCCCGCGCTGTTGTTTTATCTGCATAATATTAAAGGGGGCTGGCGTTATTGGTACCGTCAATGGCGCAATGCCTTACTGCGCTTTGGCGGCTGGGCGATAATGAAGGGCTGGCTGACAGAGTTTAAAAAGGGTGCGTTTACTGGGAAGTTGAAAAACGCCCAGAAGAATCTCCATAGCGCTAAATAGCCTCTATGAATAAGACACGTATTTGTCAGCTGCTAGAAATTACTAGATGGACAGGAGTCATCTTGGGGTATCAGCTGGCCTTATGGTTTGGCAGAAATCCCCACGAACAGCTGCATATTCTTGTTCCCTGGATCGTAATATCGATTGCTGGCTTATCGGGATTAGAATCATTGTTTCTCGGTGAGGCCGCCACAAAACTTACAGGTTTCGCTCCCGGCCGCGCGTATCAACGGCAATCCGGTATGAACAATCTGGCCCTGGCGCTGACGGCGCTATTAGTACTTCTCTTTAACTGGGGGACCTACGCTGAACTGGCCGTGCTCAGTACCCTGCTGATTTTTTTACTCCTTTCTTCCTGTAACCATGCCTGGACAGCGTTAAGGGAGCATAACCGCGCAATAAAAAACTTTTTTCGCCCCATTATGACGATTGCCTTGATCGTGATAGTGCTCCCCTTTATTATCCGCGCGATTAGATATCTGAGATAACTGACGGTGTTTGTTTTCAAATAGCTGAAGAGAGTGACGGGAAAGGTGTCAGCTAAAGGCTGCTTTTTTCTTTGCCTACTTACCTTTGGGGAAAGCGTGTTTAAGGAAGCTGCGCATCGAGTCCCAATGCTCTATCTGGGGACGGACCTCCAGCATCCCGAATTCCTGCAGTATTTCATACCCAAGAAAGCCGACAAATAACAACAAAATTAAAATACATAATAGTTTGCTGACCAATCTTTTTGCCTTGATGAACCCGATGATACAGGGGAGGATGCCGAAGAGAATAACGATTCCCACGCCGCCGACGACGTCCATGGCCTTAAGGAAAATGTCCGGATAGATGAGCCCGACGATAAGCGGCGGGCCGAAAGAGAGCAGGGAAACCAGGCATTCATTTTTGAGATGAAAGTGATTGACTGTCAGGTCCTTGATGAAGGCCATCAGCCCGGTGCCGCAGGCGACGTAAGAAGTGGCAATCGCGAAGATGGCGAATATAAGTGAGCCGTAAGTAAATGCCGGTGAATTAATCTTTTGGGCAAGCGGGATAGTGGCGGGATAGTCGTGTTGGGCCGCATACGTCAGGCTGTACTGTTCCCCTTCCAGCGGCAGTGCTCCGACGGTAACATAGATCCAAACAGCGTACATGATGAAGCCGATCAAAATACCCACAAGGAGTAACAATCGAATTGTCCGGTAGTTCCAGTTTACGGCCCGGCAGCATGAGGGAATAATGTTGTGGAAATAAAAGGCCGTAACAATAATCGGAAATGTGGCCGGTAGATACTGCCAGTCAGTACAGAGGAGGTTGGTTTTTTCTACCTGGCCCGCCGCCAGGTAGACTATCAGGGCGAATGTGGCCCACATAATTAACATAAAAACCGTGTTGTATTTCCGGACGACGTGGAGGCCCGAAAGCAGGAGCGCAGTCATCAGGATGAAGAAGGCAATCATGACCCAGTTGCTGGTAACCTCAAATTTGAAAAATTTGGAGATTACCACTGCCGCGCCGGTCAGATAGGCGGTGAGCAGGCCGTAGAGCACAATCAGGTTGGCGATAATCGCGATCCATTTTCCAAAGGTGCCGAGATATTTTTCGTACATTGTGGCGTAGTGGAAATTGGGCTCTTTCGAATCGGTTGCTTCGCGGGCCAGGATTGTAGCGGTAAAGAGCATTGTCGCGCAGATAATAAGCATCCCGGCAAGGGAGGGGATAAAGCCGGAGAGCCCGGTCTTGACCGGCAAGGCTAAAATGCCGGCGCCAATCAGGCTGCCGGTAACGAGTGTGGCCACGCTTAGAGTGAGCAGGATAGAGTTTTTTTTCTGCATAATTATACAAGATAATTAAAACGCCGATATAAGTATATCATCTATTGAACGTATAAACAAATGTTTCGACAGTTGAGATGTTTATTGTTTAGGCGGCTCTGCGGGTGCTCCTGTTAATAATCGGCGTCACAGAAAGCAGAGAATTTTAATTGACAAAATATTTAATTGTGTGATAATTTGGCAGGCTGAACAAGGACCCTGAGTCTAATCCGAGCCTACGGTTCGAATTGTTGTCTAGTAAGCCAACATCGGTATTTTTCTGCTCCCCTTAAACGCGGAACGGAAGAAAGTGTTGGTTTTTTTTGTTTTAAGCGGAACGCTGAATTAACAGTTCTCTTGCCGGTGAAATGTATTGAGTCAGTTAAAGAAAAGTGTGAAAAGAAAAATAAAGCCATTTTGGTAATAGATTTTTTATCTAATTATATGAGTAAAAATACTAAATTAATAATTCTTCTCCTCCTTATTATCGGCTGTGCCATGTTTCTGCGGGTCTGGCACTTAGAAGCTGACCCGCCGACGGATCTTAGTCGATCAAGCGGTATTTTTATGGCTGAGGGGGGCTGGGTTTATAATGCCAGGAATAAGGTGCTGTTCGACACCTGGCAGATCGATAATTATAATAAAATGTATTTGGCGCCGATAATGAATTACCTTTTCTTTCTTTCGTTTAAATTTATCGGTCCCGGATTGCTCTCAGCCAGACTGGTGTCCATTGTTTTAGGCTTACTGTCTTTTTTCATCTTTTTTATGATTGTCAGGAAAGGGCTGGGGCCGAAGGCCGCAATCTATGGCTTAATTCTCTGGGGTGTCAATTATCTGTCGATTGTGCTTAACAGATTAGCGGATCCCTATATGGGGATGACCTTTTTCATGCTGTTGGCGGTTTTCTTTTTCTTTAAGGGACTGGCCAGGCGCGGTTGGTATTTTTTCTTTTCCGGGGCAATGTGTCTGGCGGCATATCTGTGTGTGAAAGAATCTTTTTATTTTAGCATAGTGCTTTTTCTCAGTTTAGCTCTTATATCTTTTTCCCGCAGAGATTTTTTAGGATTCTGGAAGAAATCAGTTTTTCTGGCTGCTGGAATGGGATTAGTGTATGCCCTTTATTGGGGGCTGGTTTTGCGGGGGCATAGCGCTGAGTTGGCTCCCTTTATGGGCAGGCAGTTAGAGCTGGGCCTGGCCGAAAGAATAGGGCGGATGATTGCCAATATCTGGGGCGAGCAGTCAGCTAATATTTTAGGACAGCGGATGCCGATTGTCTGCTGGCTGGTGTTTGCTTACGGTGTCTTAGTGATTTTACAGATGAAGCGGCAATTCCTGAAAATAAGACCAGTTGAGATTCTGGGAATAATCTGGGTTGTTACCGGCCTCTGGTACCTGGCCGCAACCGGTAAGACCGCGGTTAAGAGCTATCTTTCCTTGGTTCCGGGATTGTGTCTGCTCGCCGGTGCTGCCTTGGAACGGCTGCAGGGAATGGTTGTCTTAAAAAAAGTGCAGTGGCAATTAGGGTGGGGGAGTTTCATTCTGCTTATTTTTTGGCTGGGCTTGCCTGTTAAGGATCTATTAATTGACTGGTTTCCGGGAATAGGGATCGCTGATTTTTCAGGCGGACTTGCGCCGGGGCTTTTGTCCTTGGGCTATTTATTGTTGGGAACAATTATTGCGATAGCGCTTGTTTTTCTTCTGCGGGCTGTTTTGGGAAGAGTTACGTTTATTAATAAAGGGCGCAATATTGGTAAGGTTTTTAGTCTGGGTTTGGTTGTGGTTATTATTGTCTCCTCCGCCTGGTTTAATCTGCATGAGTACCGCGATTGGGCGAAATCGGTAAGAACGAGTTTATGTGATATTTCACGTGATTGGGACAGGGCCTTTGGTCCGGTAACGATGGCGGGATTATGGGCGCCGGTAATGTCGCTGGAGAACCGGAACCGCGCGCATGTTTCCTGGGGAAATCTCTTTAACGATGACCCCGGCTTTTTCCAGCGCTGCGGGATAACGCATCTTTTTTGTCTGACGTTTAATAGAGAAAAAATATATTACGAGAGACATTATCCGCGGGAAATAGCCTGGAGCAGACCCGTGGCCAGGTATAATATCTGGAAGACTGAAGCCTGGTTAATGGATGTAAGCAAGGAACATCAGCAGACAAAACAGGGCCCGGATTGGGAAGCGGAATTAATGAAGCATAATACGGGCAATCCTTGTTTTGCTGAGCAGGCATCCGCGGGTTTCGCGCTGGGGGCGCAAGCGGGAAAAGACAGGGCAGGATACCTCGCTCAGAGTCCCTCTATCTATTTGGAGCCGGGAAGTTATCAAGCGGTATTTCGCCTGCGGGCGGGAGCGGGCAATGGCGCAGAGGTCGGCCGGATAGCTGTGGTTAGCGCGCGTGAACAGGATGTGTTGGCGGAACGTACTCTGTCGATCGCTGATTTCAGCGCTAAAGATACGTATATTGATTTATTACTTCCTTTTACTCTGCCGGATGTGTCCGCTGTGGAGTTGAGGACTTTTTTCTCAGGTAACTATGATTTATGGCTGGATAAAATCCAGCTTAAATTGCTGGAATCAGCCGCTGATCCGGTGATTAGAGAGGCTGTTGTCTTAGGCGAAGAAGAGAATAAAAAAATTATTGCCGATATTTATATGCAGCAGTCTCAAAAACCCACGACGGCGATTGTCTTTACCCATGGGAGCGTCAAGCAGGGCAGAAATGAGAAATTTTATCCCCCGCTCTATAGCCTATTGGCGAGAAAAGGGTATCTGGTAGTTGCCTATGATTTGCGGGGTTACGGGGAATCGCTGAACTACGCGAAAATATCCGACAGCAGTGAGCTGGATTTTCTTGCCGATGCCCGGACGGTATTGGCTTATGCCAAGAGCCTTCCCGGGATTAAGGAAGTGGTTTCCCTCGGGCATTCCTGCGGCGGTGATGTATCGTTTGCGGCGGGAATAGCTGATGAGGAGGTGCGGAATGTCATTAAATTGTCTTCCGCCTACCATAATTACGATGTCGAAGACCGGGGCAGTAAAATGCACTATCTGAATAATAAATTTAATAATGTGATGGCCTTTCCCCTTAGCTATGAGGATGCCGACAGGATCGTTAATGAAATAATGCCCTGGCCACAGCTTCCCTTGCCGGAAGACACGCGGGTATTGATGATTAATGTTGAACATGACCACCCGGAACAATTAAGGAGATCCAAAAAATTTGCCGAATCATTACAGGTGGATAATTACCGGGTTGTTATTGAAGATGTGCATCATTTTTTTAATAGATCACAGCGGCAGGCGGAGGAGACGGATTTAGAGAAGCTCAGTGAACTCGTTGAGATTATCGATCTCTGGCTTCGCGCTGCGCCGCCGAAGGACCGTTGAGTATTTTTTACGGATAGATGCCCCCGCCACATATTCCTCCTGCTTATTCCCTGCCAGCATCCGTTAATTATAAATGGCGTAGTTTTTACGGGAAGATCAAACTAGATCAGTTACATGCTGAGCTAGTTCTTTTTTTTTCAGCTGTCTTTGTCAATAGGTGGAGAGAAGGAGAAGTTGTCCGATTTTCGCACGAATTATTTGTTTAAAAATAGACAAATTTAACTGCTCTTAACTTATTGTCAGTACACAGCAATTACACAAATTATAACATATTTATATTTAACATGTTATGTAAAGTGTTTTCTAGTCTTTCTTTAATTTTTCTTGGCATGAAATATGCAGATATTTTAGGTGTAAGGGTGTATTTACTAAATAATTTTTAAAGTCTTCAAATACAAAAAATAGCTAAAATTTTATGAGGTATTATGAAAATTAGAGAAATCATTAAATCCAGCCTTTTCTGGCTGCCGGTTATAGTATTTCTTTTCTTTAGCGCAAATGTCAGTACACTGTTGGCCGATGCTCCCTGGCCCATGTGGCGCGGCAACCTGCGGCACACTGGTTTAAGTCCCTACGATACCAGCAATATAGATGGTACAGAGGAATGGAACTTCGAGGCCGGGGGCGCTATTGAATCATCTGTCGCTATCGGCGCAGATGGAACAATTTATTTCGGTTGTCATGATAATAAACTCTATGCGCTCAATCCCGACGGAACAGAAAAATGGCGTTTTGACGCCGGAGATCCTGTCTATAATGAGCAATGGGATGTTTGGAAAGGAATCCTTTCTTCTCCGGCAATAAGTTCTGATGGAACCATCTATTTCACCTCCCTTTCTAATTACCTCTTTGCCGTCAATTCAGACGGAGTAGAAGAATGGCGCTATCCTATTAGTTATAATGTAGATATTTGGTCTTCTCCTGCTATCGGTACGGACGGCACCATCTACGTAGGTTCTCACGATTTAAAAATGTATGCAATCAATCCCGACGGGACTAAAAAGTGGCACTTCACCGTCCAAAGTGATACGTGCTGCTCTCCGGCTGTCGGTGAGGACGGTACAATATATATAGGTTCTTATGATAATGACGGTGGCGGTCCTGCAGCTGCCGGTAAATTATTTGCCATCAATCCCGACGGAACAGAAAAATGGCACTTTGATACGGAATTATGGGTGGAATCCTCGCCGGCGATAGGATCAGATGGGACCATATATTTCGGCTCTGCCGAAGGTAATCTATATGCAGTCAATTCTGAGGGAGTAGAACAATGGAGATTTCAGTCCGGACCGGAGGAGATGTTTTCCTCTCCGGCAATAGATTCTGATGGAATAATCTATGTAGCCTCCAGCAACAAGAATTTGCATGCAATCAATCCTGATGGCACGGAAAGCTGGAGATTCGAAACCGAAAATATAATAGAGAGTTCTCCGGTAATTGGCGCGGATGGAACAATTTACCTTAGCTCTAATGGTGCTAGCATATACGCTATTGACTCAGATGGAACAGAAAAATGGAACTTTACCACCGAGGCGGCAGTGGTCGCTGCACCGGCAATCGGGTCGAATGGGGTAATTTATGTTGGTTCCTGGGATAGTAAACTTTACGCTATCGGTGGAACAGCAGTAGCAACAACAACAACCTGGTATTTAGCCGAAGGCAGCACAAGCGGGCTGGATAGCTGGGTGCTGGTGCAAAATCCCAATGCCGGTTCCGCGGAGATTACTCTAACCTACATGGATCAGGACGGTAATACCGCAGTCCAGACAGAAACAATAGCGGGACAAAGCAGGTTTACCCAAAAGATAAACAATGTGACCAATATGAACAATAAGAGCGGTGTATCAACTAAAGTGGAATGTACTAATGATATCGCAATTATTGTTGAACGAGCCATGTACTGGAACGACCCGTCAGGCAGTTATTGGGTGGGGGGACACGACAGTATCGGCATAACTACTCCCGGCACCACCTGGTATTTAGCCGAAGGCAGCACAAGTGGATTTGATACGTATGTCTTGGTGCAGAATCCCAATGCAAGTACCGCTAATATTACGATAACCTACATGGACCAGGACGGTAATACCGCAGTGCAGACAGAAACAATAACCGGACAGAGCAGGTTTACCCAAAAGATAAATGACGTGCCTAACATGAACAATAAGAGCGGGGTGTCAACCACAGTGGCATCTACTAATGATATTGGAATTATTGTCGAACGAGCCATGTACTGGAACGACCCGTCAGGCAGTTATTGGGTGGGGGGACACGACAGTAAAGGGCACAGGCAATAATTAATTAAATGGGCATAATGCCTTTTCTGTTTTTCGCTTTTTTTGCTGGAGAAGTAATCCCGCCGGCTTGTATAAAATTTTGATTCTTAATCTTCCCCTTTTCCTGCTAGGGCCTTCTTAGTAACCGTCAAAATTTCACCTTCAAGAAATGGTTTATATAGGTAATAAACTTTTCCGCCGGCGACGATAAATTCCGCTTCTTTTTCAGTAGTCGTGCCCGCTTCAACAGTGCCTGTCATAAAGACTAATACTAAATCAGAATCTATCTTTCTTATCGCCTTACATGCTTCTACCCCGTTCATCCCTCCGGGCATATGATAATCAATAAAGATAAGAGCGTATTTCTTTTCTTTTACTTTCTCAAGCGCTTCTTCGCCAGATAAAGCGCCATCGATCTCATATCCCTCCAGCCCAAGTTCCTTTTTAAATGCAGCATAGACAATTTTTTCATCGTCTATAACTAATATCTTCTCTCCGGCCATAAAAAAACCTCCTTTTAAAGGTTACAAGAAGTTACATTTAACCACCTGTAACCTCTTGTAACTTCAGGTAACCTCGTCAAGTTACCACAGGTAACTTGACGATAAACGTTGTACCCTTATCCGTTCCGCTCTCTACCGTTAATTGGCCATTATGGCCGTTTATTATTTTATAGCTAACCGATAAGCCAAGCCCAACGCCGCCGGCTTGTCTTTTTGTCGTAAAAAACGGGTCGAATATATTATTGATATCTTCTTCTTTGATGCCGGAACCGTTATCCGTAAACTCCATCTCCACAAATTTACCTTTATCCGCAGAAACAGCCCTGGTAGTAATTTTGAACAGTCCTTTTTCTTTTATGGCATCGCGGGCATTGGTAATCATATTTAAGATTACCTGCTGCAGTTGACTTTTATTTCCTTTAATCATCGGCAGATTGCTATCATAATATTTCTCAATAGTAATATTTTTTTTTACTAACTGAAAAGCGCTAAAGCTTAAAGTGGATTCTATCACTTCGTTACAATTCAACTCAACAAAATCCTCTTTAACATACCTGGCGAAACTTGAAAAATCTTTTACAATCGTCGCTATATGCTCACAGGCATCTACCATATCTTTAAGATTATTATATTCTTCACTGCCCGGCTCTTTTTCTTTACTATAGCTTCTCAAGAGGCTCAAGACCCCGGCCAGCGGGTTATTTATTTCATGGGCCACACCAGCCGCTATTATGCCGGCAGAACTCATTTTCTCCGCCTGGACAAGCTGGCCTTGAGACTGTTTTAGTTCAGCGGTTCTTTCTTGGACCCTTTTTTCTAATTCCTTATTCCATTTTTCGATTTCATCTTTTGCCTGTTTGAGGGCCTTTTCTGAGTTTTTGCGTTCAGTAATATCGCGGAGCGAAACAAGATAAGCATCTTTACCTCGCCAGACTGTTTCCGCGACACGTATTTCTACTGTGATCTCACCCCTGGCGGGATTTAATATTCTGAATTCTGATGTATAATTCCCTTTTACGGGAAGTCCGAATTCTTCACCTAAAAGGACCTCTACTCGTTGGCCGAAAAGATCCACTGCCGCGGGGTTGAGGTATCTTATGATCCCGTCCCGGTTCAAGATAATAATGCCGTCCAGGTTTTTTTCGACGACATTATAGAAACGGAGCCGATACAGTTCTGAGGACTCTTTTAACCTTTTTAGTTCAGCCTGTTGTTTTTTTGCGGCGTAAACACCCTTTTGGGCACCCTTCTTTATTCTAGTAGCCATAGACCGTTATCCCATTCTCTATTCTGACATTTTCTTAATAAGATCCAGCCCGATCAATATCTTCTCTTTACTTGCCAGATCTAAGACAAACTTTTTAGCGGCACCGGGCAATAGCCTTACTACCGTAGGCGTGGCCAGTATTTTTTCATTCGCCGCAAGTTCCGGCCGTTTTAAAACATCGATAACTTCAAGTGAATAACTGTCCTGGAGCTCCGTGCTTAACACACTTTTAAAATTCGCGATCATATCCTGGGTATCCGGTGTGAGCCCGGCGATATAGAGTTTAAGAGTATATTTTTCATTCATTTTTGGCCTCCTTTATCCCGCACCTTTTTTAATCACCAATATTTTAATGTATCTTATCCCAACATCTTTTTTAACTTACACACAGCTTACATATTTTCAAAAAAAGGTGCGGGATTAATATTCTTCAGGTACTCCCAGAATACTGTTTGTAATCGCAATAATCTGTTCATTTCCTATGGGTTTCTGCAAGAGTTCAAATTTGACACCCTCTTTTTGTGCTGCTGCCAACTCTTCCAAAAACTCCCTGTGAAAAGCCGTTACAAAATAAACCGGCATGGTCTTTCCCGCTTGGCGCAGTTTCCGCAAGGTTTCTACACCGGTTAATCCAGGCATTTTTATATCCAGAAAAACCAGATTATAATTTGTATTCATGGTCAACTCGAGTCCTTTTTCGCCGGATTCTGCTGTATCCAACTGATATTCGGTATCCTCGAGCGCCAGCACAAACGATTTTCTGATAGCATCTTCATCGTCAATTACTAAAATGCGTTTATTCATTCAACCTCCTCCTTTGATTCACTAAGATTTAAACATTATTATTTTATTTTATGTTTGTTGAAAACCATACAGCTAACGCGTTTTTTATGCTGTTAAAATCTCCGAGTATCTGTTTAACCGGTAAGGGAGACTCATCTACCAGTATCGTTAACATCGGTGTGGCAAAAACATCATGTTCATTGGCTAAGTCCGGATTGTCGAGAACATTAATAACTTCAAAGGAATAATGTTCTTTAAGCCTTTCCGCCAAAAAATCTTTTATTATTTCCGCGCCGGCCTCTGTCCATGTTCTTTTTTCTGCGATATAAAGCTGAAATTTATAGTTTGCCATTAGTTTACCTTTAGATCCTTTGTCACCCCGTCTAATTAATTCGACGTGCGCCTTGCGTGCTACGCACGTAAAATGGGGCGTTTAATACTCAATAGATCTTTCCAAAACACTTTTTGTCAGTAGAACGATCCTGTCCGCGGCTATGGGTTTTTTAAAAAGTTGGAAGCGGATCCCTTCCTTCTCTGCTGTCTTAAGCTCATCAAAATAC
>CAZIXI010000042.1:0-18591 GCA_964543115.1 uncultured bacterium | reverse complement strand
CTCAGCCATAACATTATCTCAGAGGCATAAGCCAGGCCGCCCTGCTGATAGATTTCCTTGATCTGTAAATAAGCTTCCTTAATTTCCGGTTCATCACTAAATTCCGTATTTATCAACCGCTGGGGAATTAAATCCCTAAACAGCAGCGGCCGCACATCCCGAACAATCTTCTTTTTTCTCTTTAGCTCTTCATTGCGCCCTACCCCGGACCAATCCAGGGCGGCAAAGAGATAACCAGCCTTTTCCAGAATTGTTTCTAATTGCGCCTTTCTTTCCACCGGGTCAGTGCCCCGGCTCAACTCCTCATTCAGCGCAAACAAGGCATCAATTTCTTCCACCAGGCTAACCAACCGGACAACTTCCTGATACTTACCCTGTAGCAACTGATTATCGATAATCGTCTCCATCGCCTGCCGGTCAGCACGCAGATCAGCAAGCTGTCCGCGAACAGTCATTAATGCCGCCAACTTACCCTGGAAACAACCCTGCTTAATCTCTGTCAGTCTCTGCAGCAATATTTTTCCCCGCGGATCAACTTCATCTTCTCTTTCACTCACGTTACTTTCCATTTCCTGAACACGTTCTCTGATAACCACTGTTCCTTTACCGCTAACTCTCGCTCTAACAACCAGGCACGTTCCGCCAAGGGGATATCGCGGATATTGGCCGGTACGTCAGCTTGCGCCGCTGTTACCGCCGCGGTTAACTGTTCTTGCAGCAAATCAATATCCATCTGCTCTTTGTCATACACTAAATTATTCAGATTAAATTCCTCTATCTTGCTAAACAGCGCGATTAACTCCTCTTCTGCTTCTGCCAGTCTTTCACCGGCGGTTAACACAGTCTGCAGATATTCTGTGTGCTGCTGCCGCGCCCTGAACCAGCGCCGCGCGGCCAGCCATTGCCTGCCGGTTAACGGTTCGCTGAACAATTCCTCAGCCGGTTTCAGTTCCCGCGTAATAAACTTTTTCTCCTGCCACTCTGCAATTCCGGAAAGAGTGGTATAAGCGGTAACATCTTCCCGCTGGAACTGCTCCTCAAACGCCTGGTACACCGCGGCCGCCAAACCATCAAGCACCTGTTCCGGCAAATAAGACAATGCGGATGTCTCCGCCAATAAATCAACCCAGAATTTCTTTTCCGCCGTTTCATCCGCTTCCATAGTCAACTCTTGCAACTGCTCCCGGATAATTGCCTGCCAGCGCCGGCAAACCGCTAATCTTTTCTCTTCCCGCCAGAGCTTTGCCTCTACCGGCCGGTTGGCCAAATCAGCAGGAACAACTATCTGCTCCAATTCCCGGCCGACTACCTGACGATAGTGCCCGGACCGGCGATGAACTCCCAGCAAACTCAACTCTTTTTCCAGGTCCAGCGGCAGCAGAAATTTGTGCAGATAATCTACCCGGCCGGTCACTTCTCCCAGGTACTGCTCCCAGCGCGTGTACCAGAGCAGCAGGGCATTTTGTTCATTAAACGTTAACCCCCGGAATCTTTCACCGATTGCTTCTCCCGGTTCACCAGTTATCACCTTTTCATTCTGCCAGGATTCAACTCCCTGCAGAATGGCATATTCCAGCGGCGATTGTTGCTGGAACTCAGCGGCGAATGATAACTGCATCGCTGCCAGATCAATTCCTAATTCCCGCAGATACCCTCCCCCCAGGCTAATAATAGGTAAATATATATCATTAATATCTCTTATCTTTTCCGCTAAAAACTCGCCAAAATCCGCCTCTTCCCTCCGCTGCCGGAAATCGGCTAACTGTCCCTCGAGCCCTGAGAGCATACCCTGTTTAATTTCCATTTCCTTTAACAAGCACGCGATCATCTCCGCTTCCGCGATTCCGGCATCTTCTGCCGGGATAGCCACCATCTCCGCCTGCCGGGCGATCAAACTCTCCAAAACCAACGGCTCCCGGCCCTGGCTCTGCCGCAGCAGGTTTAAGGTTTTTAACTGATTGTTAAACTTAGTATTAACTTCCAGACCTGATGAAATTTCAGCTATCTTTTCCAAATATATCTCGCACTCCCGGTACCACTCCCAGAGTGCTTCGATTTCCTGGCTGGTCATCTTCTGATATAACTGCCTGAAATTACCATAATAGTTCGGCTCAAACTTTTTTTGCTGCCAGAGAGAAATCCCCCGCAATATCCGGAATTCCTGTGGATGACTGCGCCGGAATCGGGCTTGCAGGGCCTCTTCTAAATCAACTATCGTCATCCCGTATTTCTCTTCACTATCGCTAAGAGCCAGGGTTTGTAATAACTGGCCATACTCTGTCCTTACCGCCTCAATCTTACCGGTTAACACCTTATACTCAATCTGAAAACCGCCCTGCGTCCCCTGCAGCTCCCTGATCTGATTATCAGTAATCAGCAACCAGCCCTGCAGGATCCGGCATTCTTCTTCTGCCTGCCGCAACTTAGCCAGATCTGAAAATCCCGTCAACTCTTCCGGCACCTGTATTTCCGCTAATTCTAAGTCCAGCGCTTCACGATAACCGGCCGGCTTACGATCTTTTTCCTTGCGCAGCGCAGCCAATATTTTCAGTTTATCCCGCAGTTCCCGGTCAACCTCCATTAATTCACCAACACGATTGAAACTCTCAGCCAATTCTTGCAGATAGGCAATCCAGTACTTGTACCATTCGGCCATTGCCTGTTTTTCAGCGCCGGTTAATGGCCCTATCTGCTCAAGTATCCGAAGATTTAAGCCGACGGGAAACTTTACTTCCGGCCAGGCCGCTATTCCGGCCAGCAAGGCATAGGCAGTGGGCACTTCCCGCTGAAATTTTTCGGTAAAATACTCCTGTGCTTGTAACAATAGCCGCTCTTTCATTTTTAACCGCAGAACAGCACTGGCCTTAACACTCCCACTTATTTCCTCCTGCACCTGTTCAACAAGATATTCATGTAATTTATCGTACCAGTCTTCAACAACTACCCGTTGTTCATGGGTTAAGACCTGGAACTTATTTTGCATCTTCTCCAACTGCAATCTGGCGACAGGTTCCACTCCCGGCCAACTACTGCCATTCTCACCGGCAATACCGGAAAGAACCCGGTAACGGTATCTATGTTTTTTGGCGAAAACTTGTAGGTCAAAACCATTTGCTGCCTCAACCAGGTCAGCATCTTCAATCAACATTTCCGTCATTTCTTCCACTCTTCCGGTCAGCTGTTCCCATAACAAGCGGGTTTCTTCATCATCTTCTTGCCGCGTTTGTGTACGTTCCGGCAGTAGTACTGCCTGCTTCTCTTCCGGCAAAGATGCTGCCCCTGGACTAAGCTGTAACGCCGCAGCATAGGTCAAGGCCACCGGGCTTATCTCTTGTCTGCGCACCAAAACCATCGCGGTAACCGGAGCAGGCACCAGCGCCTCACTGGCAGCCGCGCCTTCAATAGTAATTTCTTCCGCTGCTACTGTTGGTTCCTCCGGCTGCCTTACCCGCAGCGATAGAGCCATCTCCGCCAGGTTGCCCTTTATTCTATTTAGGAATTCTTGCCACTGCTGATACCAGAAAAGAACTACTTTTAACTCTTCTGCATTTAAGTCCCCATAATACACGGTTACTTCTTCTTCAATTGCGCCAATAGCTACTCCAACGGGTAAAGCAATCACTTTTTGCTGCTGCGGCTTATCTTGCCAGATCTTTTCCAGCTGATGATACTCTTCCGGGTGCTCTTTCTTAAACTGCGCCTCAAAGGCCTGTTCAACTTCTCCCAATTGGAATTCCACGTCATTAACCTTATATTTTTTTGTAAATAATAAAAATCCGTTCTCCCGGCCAATCGCTTCAATCACCCCGGCAATTTCGACGATGTAATTATCTTCTTCCCGCTCCTCAATAGTCCTGGGAGCCTTTTCTGTTATTCTTTTCGCCGCCCGCTGTTCAACCTCTTCCGCCATCGCCAGCACCCGGGCCACTTCTTTATCTTCCGCTGCTACTTCTGCGACCGGCTCCTCATCCGGTTTCTCGACAGCTACCGGTTCCTCCACGGGTTCAACAACCCGGGGCTCCTCTCTTCCTATCAACAAATCCAGCAGCCTTTTGAAGCGGAGCCTTAATGTAGTCCGTTTTTCTTTTTTATCAGCGGGAATAATGGTACCTAATACCACTAAGCCCACTAACACCATTGTCGTCATATAGCCCATACCGAGGACATCACAGCCGGAAGTAAATAAAGGCAGCAAAACAAGAATTAAGATCCCCCCCCTGGCCTTTCTTATCCTGGCCAACCCGGCTAAAAGAGAAAGAACAAACATCCGCTGGGCGGCCAGACGTTCACTAATAATATCTTCTTCTTCAACTTCCTCAACAACCTCAACAATATCATCTTCAGCTACCGGAACCGGCACTGCCGGCGGCTGTCTCCGCACCGCCTTTTCCTGCTGCCGCCTGAGTTCCAGATAAGTCTGGGCGCGCGCCGGTGTTTTTTTGCCCTTTTCGGTTTTCGGCTGAAACACCGGCGGCCCCACCCGTCGTTTGCCTTTTTCCAGCAGCGGCCAAATCAGTTCCAGCGTGTTTTCCACCAAAAACAATATAGAAATTTCTTCACCGGCAACCGTCAGTTTTTCTTCTGCCGCTACACTTGAATTTGTCTCGCGCAGGGCCTTTCTCAAACGGGTACTCTTCAACTGACTTAAAGGAACAACCATTGTATATTCCAATCCCAGCTTAGTTTTGTAAGTAGCGTAAAAAAGTTTATTATCCCTGGTTTGACCAAAACCGGTGAGTTCCATGTACCCCGCCCGTTTTGCCACCATCTCCGTATAAGCCCGCATGATTGCCGATTTAGATTTATACGCGTTTTTCCGCAAAAAGGCCGCATCCAGCAGGCGGCTAAGCAAACTCAATTGTGCCTGCCGCCGGTCCCTCCCCTCACCCAGCAAACCATCCAAACTGCGCTCTAGCGGAACCGTAACCATTGCCGGATTAGCCAGCCGTTTGCCGGCGGCGTCCAGCATCTGTTCAAAGGGTGTTTTCACGTTCATCATCAGCTTAAGATAAGTATCTTCCCTGGCCGGCTTATCAATAAAGGGAGAAGCAATCACATAAGAAATATCCTGCATTTCCAATTCCTCGGCAATTGCCTCACTATGAAAACCACCGGTTACCAGGAAGGCGGTCTTAATCCCCTCTGCCTTCATCTTCCGCAGGGTAGTATCAATAAGGGCACTATCACGTTTGACGGCCAGTTTGTAGAACTGCTCGAAAATGTTATAATTAAACTCCTGTACCGCTGATTTCGGTTGGTTAGCAATTTTATTATAAACAGCCGCCTGTTTACTCAAGCGCAACTCGTCTTTATTCTCTTTATAATAGGCAAGTTCTTCCCGGTTCAATTTCAGCTCCACCAGATGCTCCACCGTCCGCAGTCCTTTAAGCAATTCATCCAACTGCAATTGTTCCGGTTTACTAAATACTTTATTTTTTATATCAGCTTCCAACCGGTCACATTCCACAAACAATTCTTTACTCTTCACCTTTGCGTAAATCTTTACCAACTCGATATACTTCTTCAAATTCCGATAATCATTGATCCGCAATCCGCAATCTGAAATCCGAAATTGCAAATATTCATAATACTCTTTTGCATCAATCTGGCCGCTACGAAAGCTCAAACTCTTTTTAACAAACTCCTGCAGCTCCTCTTTCACCATCAGCTTTTCCAGCTGCCGAACAACCGCTTCTCGTTCCCGCTCTAGTTTAGCCATATCCAACTCCGCTTCGCTGGCCATACACTGCTGGATAAGTTTAATATTCGGATAACCAATATCACCGGCCCGTTCCATTAAGACCTTAAGATATTCAGAAAAGGAAAGCTTATTGGCATGATAGTCATGTACTTTTTGATACCAGGAAGCCAGCTTACCAGAATAAACATTTTGGATCAGCCCCTCAGCACCCTGCTGGAGCTGCTTAATATAAGGCCAGATATCCTTTTTGCTTTCCTGGGCCTGGCGGAAGGCAGCCAGATTTTGCCGGTAGAGTTTCTCATCTTCCACTCCATAAAGCAGTACATTTGCCTGAGAGAAGATCGTAAAATATTCCGCACCGTTAATATACGCATGTTTGAGGAAATAATCACTTACCGCCTGCTTAATCTTTTCCTCAGGAATGTTCCGGAACATCTTAGTGGTTAAGGGACCGGCTGCGCCTTCTACCGCCAGCAGTTTCCGGCCGCCGTTAAGGCTGTTAGCCGCCAGCCATTCCAGGATCCGGGCACAATTCTGCTGCGCCTGGTAATGCGCGTGGGAATCCTGAATGTGAACAATCAGCTTCCCGTGGTTCCCCGGATAACGTTCCTGGATCTTCCCCATATTCTCCGGTATTTGGAGATCATTGACGTTTGGCAGCATAGTATCCAGGATGAGATCATGCGCGGCAATATCAGTTAACTTAGTCTGGGGAGCTTGAATGGTGGTCTGAATCGGCCCCTGGGCCTGAACATAACTTTGGGAAAGAAAACAGAAGATTACTGTATAAGTAATAATGCGGAGAAAAACCCTGTATTTATTTTTGAAACTGGCCATATGCCCCCCATCTTGATACAGCCAAGTAACTTATACACGGTACAAAAAAGAAGCCGGATTGCCTAAGAATCGGTATTTCAATTCTTCGGCAACCCGGCTTTCCTGTCCCCTAACAGCGGAAAAGGACCCGTAGCTTTGTGCCCCCCGATTACTCGAAGTTTACCCTTAGCGAAGCTGTGTTGATTATCGGGTTTTGCGTATCTCTACTTAAATATGCCATGAGAACCCCCCACTGTCAACCCTCCCACAAAAATTTCTTATTTTTTAACATTTTGCAACTCAACCACATAGGGCAATGTAAAATAAATTTTTAATAATATCTTACCTATATCTCTAAAAACTAGAAAATATTGAAAAGAAATTAAAAAGAAAACTAGAGAAAACCTTACACTATGACCCAAGCTTCGCTTGGACTGCCCCCGACGCGTCGGGGGCTGCTATTATTGGAATGGATATAAACTGCCATAGAGGAATGGTTATAGACTGCCTTAGGTCATAGTGTAAGCTTTTCTCTTGACAAATAACCTATCTTCCTGCTAAACTACTATAAACAGTGTCCTGGTAAAGTGCTATAAACAATAGTCTTATGAACTATACTGCAGAAATCTTAAGCTTTTTAAACATTTCCCGAAGAAGCATATACGACAGCATATCTTGATCCCTAGCCCCCAGAAATAAGCACATAAATAGGTAAAAAGAAAAGAATAGATGATAGTTAATAAACATATTACCTCAATTATTATAATTATTATTATCGCTTTCGGCGTTTATTTCAATTCTCTGCCCAATGAGTTCATCTGGGACGATAACCATCTAATTAAGGATAATGTCTACATAAAAAACTGGTCACACCTGGGCAGGGTATTTACCGAAAATATCGGCGCCGGCGTCGGCATAAACTACTATTTTTACCGCCCGGCACAAATTCTCACCTATGCCCTGGACTATCGCCTCTGGAAATTTAATGTAATCGGTTATCACCTGACTAATATACTCTGGCACCTGCTAGCCGCTCTCTGTCTTTACTGGCTGGTTTTCATTCTTTTCCATAACCTGCTGCTTTCCTTTTTTACCAGCCTGCTCTTTGTTGTCCACCCCATCCAAACAGAGGCGGTAACCTATATCTCCGGGCGCGCCGACCCGCTGGCCCTCACTTTTCTCCTCCTCAGTTTCATTCTCTATCTGAAATTCTGCCGCCGACAACGGTTATTAACATTTATTCTACTGGCTGGCGCCTACCTTGCCGCCCTGCTGGCCCGGGAAAACAGCATGATTCTACCGCTGCTCATTATCCTTTACCATTATACTTTTAGGAAAAAAATTAACCGGGCCGGATTACTCTTCTTTATTATTGCCGACATTGCCTACATTGCTATCCGCTTTACCTTGCTTGCTGATCTCCTGCCCCACAGCGCTTCGGCGACAACTTTCGGCCAACGCCTGCCGGGATTTTTCAGCGCGATTGCCCAATACCTGAAACTTCTTATTCTGCCCTTCCCCCTTCACATGGAGTATGGAATCAAGCTTTTTCATTTTACTGATGCTACTGTCATTATTGGAATCATCGTAACACTTCTCCTGCTCGGCTATACCGTCACCCAGAGAAGTCGTCACCAACTTTTCTTTTTTGCCTCTTGCTGGTTTTTTATTTGTCTTATGCCGGTGTCAAATCTATACCCCATTAACGCCTATATGTCGGAACACTGGCTTTACCTGCCGGCAATCGGTTTTTATCTGCTGTTGGCCAGATTTCTGACAGGACTCTGGCAGCGTAAAAAGAGAATATTGCCCCTTACAGTTACTCTACTAATCATTATCTACTACTCCGCTCTGACCATCAGGCAAAATACCTATTGGCGCAAGCCCATCGCTTTCTACGAACGCACACTCAAATACGCGCCAACCAGTTACCGCCTGCTCAACAACCTGGGGGCCGCATACAAAAATAACGGTCAGGATAAAACGGCCGCTTACTTCTACCGTCAATCAATCGAACAGAATCCGGAAAACGCTAATGCCTACCGCAACCTCGGCCTGATCCAGAAGGACGATCAACAATTTGAACAGGCAATCGCGCTTTACCAGAAGGCAATTGAATTAAATCCATATTATACGGATGCCTATAATAATCTCGGTGCTGCCTATAAAGAAAACGGCCAGATTAATGCGGCCATCTCCTGTTTCCAGAAAGCAATCGAAATGACCCCCCGCCATCCGGACGCCTATTTTAACCTGGCCAACACCCTCAGAATCAACGGAAACTATAAGCAGGCCCTCAACCTGTACCAGCAGGCACTTGAGTTGAATCCCCGGGACACTGAAATCTATAATAACCTTGCCATCACCTACGCAAAGTCCGGAAAAATAGAACAGGCTCTTTCTTGCCTACAAAAAATGATCAGCATTAATCCGCAACTTGCCGGCACATATATCAATATGGGGAACCTCTATTATCAACTGGGAAAAATAAAAAATGCCCTCAGCTGCTATGAACAGGCGATTGCTGTGGATGCTGATAATGCCCTGGCTCATTACAATTTAGCTGAAGTATATTATCGCGAAAAAGAGTATAATAAAGCGAGAAAATACACTTTGCAAGCCAGGGATTTAGGAATGGAACATCCGCTGCTGAAGGAATAAAAAGGCTATGGCACAAAATAAAACGCTGAGCGCCATCCTGCTGATCAGTATCTTAGGGCTGGTAGTCTACGCTAATTCCCTCCTGGGCGAATTTGTCTGGGATGATATTTACCTGGTAAAAAATAACCAACTTATTCAAACCTGGACCAACCTGCCTCAGATATTCGCCAAGGATATCGGCAGCGGCGCCAGCATATCATATTATTTTTATCGCCCTCTGCAGATATTTACCTACATGCTGGATTACTCCTGCTGGGACCTGAATACTATCGGTTATCACCTGACTAATATTATTTTACACATCCTTGCCGCCCTCTGCATCTATTGGCTGATCACTATTCTTTTCAGTGACCGCCGGCTCTCCCTGCTGACCGCGCTGTTCTTTGTCGTTCATCCCATACACACGGAAGCGGTTACCTATATCTCCGGCCGCACTGATCCCCTGGGCAGTCTCTTTGTTCTCCTGGCATTTATCTTCTACATTAAATATAATCAAAAACAAACGATCGGCTCCTACCTGGCAGTAATCCTCTGCTATCTCCTGAGTTTACTCTCCCGGGAAAACAGCCTGATTTTACCCCTCCTCCTGCTTCTATGTTATCACTTCGTCTTAAAAAAACGCGTTAACTGGTTATTATTGGCTCCCCAGTTTATCCTGGCCTTTATCTATATCGGCCTGCGTTTAACAATCCTTAAACACACAACCATCCTCGGGAACGAGCCCCCGCCCACGTTATTGCTGGAAAGACTGCCCGGAATATTTCGCGCCCTCACCAACTATTGTAAAATGCTCTTTTTCCCCTATCCCCTGCATATGGAACACGGCATGCAAACTTATTCTTTTGCACAGCCAAGAATAATAATCGGCATTCTGCTCTTTGTGTTTCTTTTTTTCCTTGCCTGGAAATATCGGAATTCCTTTCAACTAATAACATTTTCTATTATCTGGTTTTTTACTGCTCTCTTACCAGTCTCCAATCTTTACCCAATCAATGCCTATATGGCTGAACATTGGCTCTACCTCCCCTCACTGGGTTTCTTCCTCCTGCTGGCAAAAGGATTATCCTCCTGCTACCGGCGCGTCCGCTGGCGCGACCCGGCAATGATCCTTACTGTTTTCCTCATCACCTTCTTCTCCCTGCTGACCATCAGACAGAATACCACCTGGAAAAACCCGCTGACCTTTTTTGAATATACCCGCCGCTATGCGCCAACCAGCTGGCGGGTACAAGATAACCTGGGCATTATTTACAGCAAAGAGGAAAGACATGAAGAAGCCATTGACGCCTTCACCAAAGCGGTCTATCACAATTCCGATCATATTGACGGCTACTACAATCTCGGCAACGAACTGAAAAAAACGGGCAAGCTGGAAGATGCGGCTCAATTCTATTTTATGACACTGGAAAAGGACCCGGATTTTATCGAGGCCTATGTCAACCTTGGTAATATTTATAACAAAACCGGCAATTCTCAAGAAGCAATCAAGAACTATCAGCAGGCACTGCAGCTCGACCCGGAATCTGTCGAGGCATTATTCAACCTGGGCAATGCTTATATCAGCGAGAGGAACGCCCCGGCCGCCATCAGCACATTTCATAAAGTAATCGAACTAGATCCGGAATATACCGCCGCTTATAACAATCTGGGCAACCTCTACAAAATCACCGGTGAATATGACGCGGCAGTTTCATTTTTTCAACAGGCCCTGGCCGTTGATCCTTCCTATAGCAAAACCTATTATAATCTCGGAAATCTTTACTCAGATTACGGCAAGAAAAAGGAGGCAATTGATTCTTTAAGAAAAGCAGTGGAAATTGATCCCGAATACACCATGGCCTGCTACAAACTGTCCCGGCTCTATTTCGAGAAAGGCAATTATAAGCAGGCAATTGAATACGCTGACCGGGCAGCAGAGTTGGGTTACATCAATCCCCCCTATCTTATGCAGCTGAAGCCCCACCGCGTAGACACAGATTGACAATAAAAAACTTCACACTGAAGCCTAAGGCTTTAATGTGAAGTTTAGCTGATTTTTTAAGTGAAGTGCTGAGGAATTATCTGAAGGCTTTGCTGCTGTGGCCGCCGACCCAGCGGTATTCACCGCTGTCCCAGTACATGGCGCGCTCAACAACAATGTTCTGGTCAGCTTCGATACGGGCGGAAACAACATCTTCCGGCATGATATCCGCGACATAAACCGACCGTCGGCTTTTCGCCGGGACGGTAACCTGCTCTTCTGTTGTCAGTCCATAGCTATCGATAAATTCCAGCGTAACCGCGGCATCCTGTTCCTGCGGATTAAAGAGAAGTATCCATTGCTCAAAACCTTCCGCCGTTACTCCTTCAGCCAGATACCAGACTTTACCGGGGGCACTAATCCCGGCACTATTGTGGCCCGCGGCCCAGTTAATGCCATTAACATCCCAGTACATGGAGCGTTCGGCAACAAAACTCTCCGCAGATTCCAATTTTACCGAAGATAAGTCGTTATGAATAATATCATTAACCTTCACGGTCTCCCGCTGATTACCGGCCAGGGTAACTTCCCGCCGCAGAATGGATCCATCCTCTTTGTAAAAAGTCATGGTTACAGCAGTAGTCTGTGTACCGGGATTATATAAGAGCAGCCATTCGGTAAAATTAAGTTCAAAAGACTTTTCACCTATATAGGCGCCGCGTTCGGCCGTACACCCTTCGGCAAAATACCAGGTCCGGCTGGGAACCGTAACCCCGCTGCCGCAATGGCCGCCGATCCATCTCTCGTTGCCGGAGTTCCAATACATGGACCGTTCCACTACCACCGGCACTTGATTATCCGCGGTTACCTCCACGGCAAGAGCCCCGCTGGTAACTAAACTGCTCACATCCAGAGAATAACGGCTCAGGGCTGCTACACTTAATTGCTTCTCCTGCATTGTCCCCGACTCATCAATTAATTTAACACTAAGTTCCGCGGCCTGATTTTGTGGATTAAGAATTAACAGCCACATATCGAAATTTTCCAAATAGTCATTGGTATCACCCGCCCGTCCGTTTTGCACCCGGCCCTCGGCAAAATACCATTTTGTGCTCGGTACCGTTACACCAAGATTGACATGGCCGCCGGCCCAGGGAATACCGTCTACATCCCAATACATTGCCCGCTCTACGACAATACCCTCTCCCTCAATTGACTCAATAATCGCTGATACCGGCTGATCAGAAATAAAATCGTTGATATGCAATGTATAACGGCTGTTACCCCAGATAGTCAGGTCATCCCTTTCAATCGTGGTGCCGTCCGGCCGCACAAATGTGGCCCGGGCATAAACCATATCATTATTGGGATTTGTAATCAAAATCCATTCGTCAAATCCATGCGGGGACCCTTCAGCCAGATACCATTTGGCAGCGATATTAAACGCCGGTGAAGAGGCATACTGACTCTCCAGTGCGCCGTCGCTTACTTTGAGCCGGATACGCACATCGGAAAGCACGGTATCAGTAATACACTCTTTATAATTGGTCCAGGCCAGTGTGTGCGCACTACCCCTAGTATCCACCCGGGAACCAATTTCCTGGCGGCTGCCTGTAACACTCTCCGCCTGAAGATCTTGCCAGCTAGTATTAACTGATTGATTGTTGTCATTCGTGACTTGATACTGAATACTGCTTACCGAACAGCTATCCTGCTGGCCATCAAGAATACTGTAAGTAATCAACACGTTGCCGCTGCCATCCGTGGCCTGGGTCAGCGCCGGCAGCACATTGGTGGTTGAACCATCATGAATAATCGGCCCGTCACCATGATAGATGAAATTCTCATCAATCGGCAGCTGCTTCAGATAGTAATCCTCATCCCTGTTCTCATCAGTAGATTCATCTTCACCTTTGTTCTGTTTATCATCATCGTTTTTCTGATCATCATCCTGCTTTTGTTCCTGCGGCAGGGTACTAAAAATGAATAGCTGTTCCCGCGGGCCAATAACTAAATTCTTTACCACACCGTCAGTGCTCTTATCCGCCAGTTCGGTTCCTTTAACCAGCAGACCAAGACGCATACCCTTAAACAGATCAGACTGCAATTCTAATGAATGAACCGTGGTATCACTGTAATTGTAAATATAGACCAGCGTGGAGCCGTTTTCTCCCTGACGTAACTCGGAGCAAATATCCGCGCCGCCGTTCTTAACCTTAACTGCCGGACTGAGGCCAAAACCATAACTGTTACTTTTATAGATCAAATCCAACCAGGAACAACGCGCCGCCCAATCCCATTTACTGCCGCTGCTGTCTCCCATCCCGAAGGCGGTCAACGCGGCCTTTCTGTCCTTAATGGCCAGGGCGGGATTACCGTTGGCAAATTTCCCCAGGATATTGGCGACACCGGGGGCCAGTTGATCGCGGTTTTTCCACATATCGATCTGGCCGTCAAAATTAAGCGTGGTTGAGGTCAATCCGGCGGTTAATCTTTTCAGTGTACCGGCCGGTGATTCATAACCGTGAAATTGCGTACTGTCTTCGAGGTCAGGATCAACCCTGCTGCTGTCGGCATCTATCCCGAAAAGATTATAGATCGTCAGGCGCCAGGTATCCCAGGCCGGCCCGCCGCCCTGCGGCGTATGCCGCGGGTCACCGTATTCATCCAGCAATCCCGGCAGATCGGCATTGGCATGCAGCCTGATATCTTCCTGACTCAGCGCATTAAACAAAGCGTCAGTCATTTTCTGGTTACGCGCCAGGAGAACCGCCTGATACTGTTTATTACTATTATATGTTTTATTTACAAAATCATCCGCCTTGATAAATCCCGGTAACAATCCTATCCTCTTCAGGCCGTTATATAACCAGGCCATCTCCGCTTCGGCCCGGTTAAAAATCGTGTCCTGCCCCTCACCGATTAAGAAACCGACATTATTATTCAAACGGCTGGAAGCGGCCAGGTAACCGGTAAAGCTTTTCTTGCTAATTTTATTATCCTTTCCCCTTACATTGATTTCCCGCTTATCCAACACATCCGCTACATCCTTAACCGCCTGCCATTGCGCGCTATCTTGCGCGAGCTGATCTGCCGCCAGCTGCACGCCAATCGCCCCGCCGTAAATCAACTGCCAGATATTGGCAGTCAATAACCGGCGTTTAACCGTTTTAGCTAGACCACTGTCAATCCCCAGCTTAAGCATCAGCACCGGCAAACCGGTCAGGGCCTGCGCCCGGGCCAACTGCCACTGAGTAGAAATATTACCCTTGGTATCCACCTTGCCGCTGAGTGCCCAAAAACTCAGTAATGATTTACCACCGCTTTTACAGGCAGAAACTATTTCTGCCGGATCGATACTGGAATACCGCCAATCGGCATCACCCGGTTCTTCCCCGGGAGCGTGAATACTTACCAGATGCGGACTAACGCCGCTCTTGAGCCACTTGGTTTCAGCAGTGATTATTTTATTAATAAGATTCTTGGCCCAGCCGGCAAGAACGGTTTCGCGCCACTGCACCAAATCATACCAGCCCGCGTCATCGCGGGTAATATATTTATATTCTGTTGCCCAGGGGGTTGGTTTATAAAATGGTGACGGCATATTCACTTTATCAAAACCGCTATAGATCGTGCCCCATTTGACATTCAGATTAACAATAGATGTATATTTATTTTGCAGCCACTGACGGTAGGCCTTAACGCTTTCATCTTCATAACCAATATAAGTATTATACGGCCCGTCTATATAGCCCTCACCCATGTCCAGGATCCAGCTGATAATTACCGGTGAGAACTTCTCCATCCCGCCTCCGCTGGCGTAACGTTCCACCAGCTGAGTAATAAATTTCTCCGCTTCCTGCACCGCCTGCGGATGGCTGTAACTAGCACGCTTTGACGGCCAGGGAACGGTATGTTCATTGATCAGTTTACCGGTCTGGGGATCGATCTCCAGCCCGGGAGGATGATAACTGAGATAATTGCTGCTCAACCAGGAAGGTAACTCGTCCATCTTTATCAGCACCAGGGCGCTGATTTTATTTTTCTGTAATTCTTCCAGGATAATGTCATACAGAGAAAAATCGTAATGGCCGCTGGGCAGGAGGCTGAATTCCTGCCAGGTTATTTCCAGCACAATCGTACTGCCGGCAAAATCCTTCAGTTTAGCCAGCTCTTGCTTAATCTGCGCCGCTGTCTTACCGCCCAGGGAAACAGTTGTTCCCAGCGGCAGCCAGTAATCGCCGGTTAAAGATGTTTGTCCGGAAGGAACGCCTCCGTCAGGCACCTGCGGCTTCCAGAGCAGACCGCCGCCGGTATCAGGCAGGTCAATATATTGAATAGGAACAGTGGGATCAGGGTCCTTGTCCGCTTTTACGTTGACTTGCAAATCAAAATCCAACACAAAAGCCGACAATGAAACCGGCTGGCCAAGCAGACCGAGGCAAAGCAGTCCGGTGACCAACACCCGTAGTGTCTTGTCTGCCCTTTTCATGGTTGTTCACCCCTTATTCGTGGATCAAATCTATATAAATCATTGTGTTATACGTACCGCCCGGTAATTTCCCCTGCACCGTCACCCCGTCAGTCTTCATCTCATAGAAGTTGGCGGCCAAATAAACGGCAATAGTATTATCCGCATCCCTAATCGGCGGATTGGTCATACTCCCCGGCGGATACTGGCTTAAATAAGCGATAAAGGCCGGATTATTGGCCCCGTTACAAAAGATCTCCGGTTTGGTATCATATTGCCCCCCGCCATAACCAGGATCCCAGGTTTTATAAAAAACTTCGCCAATGGAGTTTTTACCACCCCATTTATCACTCTTATCCGCCATTGGCGCCCAGTCATTCTTATATATATATTGCTTATAAAACGTCCCGTCATAATATGGATTGGTGCCCACGTTCCACCAGCTGTAAAATGGATGTTTAAAAATCGCGTCCGGCTCCGCCGGATGCAGCGGGTCTTTCCAGACCTGCCAGGCCAGCATGGCCCGGGTATTAGGATTCTGCATCGAGGCCGTATCAATCATGCCGGCAAAACTGACGCCGTCATTACCCACATCCCAATTACCACTGATATATTTATATTTCTTATTTATCCGGTATGGATCATTTACAGGATATGTTTCCCAATGCCATTGAGAATCAACTTTGGCCAATGGTTTCGGATAGACCAGGGAATTAACATCCTTGCGGGTATCCGTATAGATCCTTAGTCCCCAGGTAGTTTCATCGGTTGTATAACCGACCAATAAATACTGCGGGGAACGCACCCAGGGGGCAGCAGCCGTAGCGGCCGTATGATTAAAACTCAGCGCCGAAGCGGCGGTACCGTCCCAGTTACGCACCGCTACGGAAAGGGTTTCCAGATTGGGACCGGCGGACAGAGACATGGCCGAAAGTATCATGCTGAACAATACTGTCAGACAGATTAAATACTTCATCAGGCCATCCCTCCTCAAATTTTACTTCCCGCTCCCACCCTTGTACTCCACTGTAACGGCTTCTCCTGTTGCCGGGATAACAAAATCCGTTGTTTTGCCGACCTTTTTATCCACGTTATAAATATCGCCATAATTACAGGTTATATTTATCTTATATGTGCCCGGTTCTAAATAAAACCTTTCGTTTTTAATCTCAAATTTTCTCTCTTTTGCCGCTTGAATCGGCACCCCTAAAGGAAGTGTAAAATATTTTAAATGTTCCTGCTTATCACTAGGCACCGCTACCGTAATTACCGGCCGTAAATGCACATTCCCTTTATTTTCCACCAGCAAATACCCGCTAAAGCCTTCTCCTTCTTTATACGTAAGACTGAACTCTTTAATCTCCGCTTCTATTTTTGCCTGGCCCTTCACCGCCACATAAAAAGGCACGCCGAATCCGGCGGTTACGTTACTGCCCTGTTCCAGGCCGTTAAAAAAAACCATTGCCATATATTCATTAAGTTTCGGCACTGCCGGTATATTAACAACATATTTCAGTTCAACCGTTTCCCCGGATTTAATCATAATTTTTTTCGGTTCCACCCTGAGCCAGCTGGCCGGTGCCACTCCTTTCTTAAACCAATCTTCAAATTCCACATCCAGGGACATCTGCGCACTACCGGTATTGCTAACCTTAAAAGTGCCCTGCAGCTCCTTGCCCGGCTCAGCCATAATCTCTACCGTAGAGGGATCGATACCAACCCCGGCCACAGCAGTGACGGAAGCCAGAACAAAAAATAAAATAAAACCGCAAACAATAACCTTAGCTCTCATTAAAACCTCTTCTCGCCCTATGGTTGCGTATACATCCCTTTCCTCCGCCCCGTTAGGGGCGGAGGAAAGAAAATTAACAACAATTATTCGTGCACCATCTGAACCCGCAGGTTATAAACGCCAAAAGCACCGGCACTTAAACCGCCAAAACGGGCCGCCAGGTAAACAGCTGAACCATCAGCATCAATAGGTTTACCTTGTAAAGTGGTACCAGAATAAACCGGAGGATGATAGTTCATCCCCGCGTTGGCACCGCCACCCTGAATAATGGTGGAATAGGTAACAGTGTTCGTGTCGTTGTCAGGATCCAGCTCCACGCTAACCGCAGTACCGGTAACACCGGAAGCAGAACCGGTAGTACGATTGCTCACATCAACCACTGCCGCCCAATCCGCGTTCCAGGGATCTGCTGACGCGCTGGGAACCATGCTTCCGCCGGAAGCTACCTTACCATAGAGCGAAGAATCATTAATCGTCGGCAAGGTGGTTTCTCTGTCTTCATAAACAGCCCAGGCCAGAGTGGCCCTGTTGTTAGGATTATTCATAGTGGTAGCGTCAATCAACCCACCATAGGATACGGAATTATCAGCATTACCCCAGAGATTACTGGGACCGCGCGCTAACAATTTCGCCGCCATGCCAAAATAAGAACTCGCGGCATTATTGTTATCGGAAGAAACTATAACGCCCCAAAGCGCGTAATTGGAACTGGGTAATACATGCACATACTGATCTGCTACCGTCCAGGTAGCGGCAGTAACACTACTGAAGCTAAGACTCTGCGGACTGGAAAGATTACCTGTAGCAACATCACGCAGATTCGCCGTCCAGTTAGCATAACCGGTAATCGTGGTTGTGGTAACAGTGATCGTTAAGGTCTGATCAACCGTATCCGCTGCCGCGTAAGGAATACCGCCAAACACAAAAGCGATAGCAACGGCAAGTGAAAACAACTTAGTCAACTTACTCATACATTAGCCTCCTCTACTAAACTACAGTTTAAGTTTTTTATTTATACACCACAGCCTTAATCCCGTTGTTTGCCCTTTTCACCTCCTTTTAGGGATTAGTATTTCAGCCGATTTCTTTCTTAATAAAAAGATATCTATTCTATTAAAAAACGGTAATAGTCAGGCCCCCCCTGAATACTCCCCCAATTACGGCTTTCTGCAAATAAAAAAAGCCGGATT
>CAZIXI010000041.1:0-18937 GCA_964543115.1 uncultured bacterium | reverse complement strand
GGGACTGCTATTAGAGGAATGGATATAGACTGCCCCAAGCTTAGCTTGGGACTGCTATTAGAGGAATGGATATAGACTGCCCCAAGCTTAGCTTGGGACTGCTATTAGAGGAATGGATATAGACTGCCCCAAGCTTAGCTTGGGACTGCCCCGGGATTGGCCAGATTGATTTTTACTCAAGATTAATTAGATTCAATAATTTCGGTGATATTATGTGGAAAAGATCCGCTAAAAAAACCGAAAAAGATTCACAGGTAATCTTAAAAAAAAGCATCAAGGCGGAAGAGCCGGAGGGCAGAAAGCCTGAGGCCAGTGCTCTCAGTAGAGCCTACTCAAAATTCTCCATTGTTAATAAAGTCAGCAGGGATCTCACCTTAATCAACGATTTATCGGTTTTACTCGAAGAGGTTGTTAATCTGGTTATGCCTGTTTTGCGCGCCGACCGGATACTGATAATGTTATTAGAGCACGATACCGGTAAACTGATCCCCAGAATAACACGCAGCAGAAAAGGGCAGAAAGAACTTACTGTTGGCGATATCAGCAGTAGTGTGCTTGACGAGGTAATGAATACGGAGTCAGCCCTCTTCGTCAGGGATACCGGGCTGAGTGAAAAATTCAGCGCCAAGGCAAGTATTATCAGTCACGGGATTAAATCCGCCCTCTGTGTTCCCCTCAAGGTGAAGGAGAGAACCCTCGGCCTAATGTATCTGGATGCCCTGGGCCCCCGCGCCAGTTTTAAGGATGAGGACCTGTCATTATTGATCTCACTTGCCAATCAGATAGCGGTTTGTATTGAAAACGCCCGTTTGTTTAGTGAACTTAAGGCCAAGCAGGAACTGTTGGTCCAGTCAGAAAAGATGGCGGCGGTGGGGGTGCTGGCCAGTGGTATTGCCCACGAAATAAAAAATCCGCTGGGGATCATTATCCAGGCAATAGATTGTCTGGAAAGAGAGTTAGCGGCGGGGAAAACCGATCAGGCCGCCGTACTCGAGATGATCAGGGAGGCAACTGCCCGGGCGGATAAAATCGTGCGCGGGGTGCTGAATTTTTCCCGCACAAATCCCCAGGAATTAACTGCCCACGATATTAATAACCTTATCCAGGTGTCCCTGGACCTGGTAGCCAGAGAACTGAGGGAAAAGGAAATCCGGGTAGAAAGGGAACTGGCCGCCGGTTTGCCGCAGGCCTGCGTTGATAGTAACCAAATCGAACAGGTCCTGGTAAATCTAATCATTAATGCCGTCCAGGCCCTGCCGGTTGGCGGTAGTTTATTCTTGCGGACATATACTAAAGAGTTGCGGGAATTAAGGGACGGAATTGGTAGAAAGGCGGAGGATTTTTTTAAGATCGGTGATCAGCTGGTTGTTTGTGAAATAGAAGATAACGGCCCGGGGGTATCGCCGGAACATATGAAGCGGGTATTTGATCCGTTTTATACCACCAGGGCGCCCGGTGAGGGAACTGGACTGGGGCTGGCAATCAGCAGGTCCATAATTGATAATCATCGGGGACTAATAAATATGAAGAGTGATTTGGGAAAAGGATCGAAGATCACTATTAGTTTACCGATAAAACGTTTAAGGGCCGGATCCTGAAGAGAGAGTGGAGAATTCACTATGAATACAGTATTAATTATTGATGATGAGAAAGATCTCTGTAAATTGGTAAAATCGAATCTGGAAAGTACCGGAAAATATGAAGTGGTGACTGCCTATACCGGAGATGAGGGAGTGGCGCAGGCCAGGGCGGTTTTTCCGGACCTGATTATTCTGGATATTAAAATGCCGGGAAAAGACGGTTTCGAGGTATGTAATGTTTTGAAACAAGATAAACAGACAACAAAAATCCCGCTGGTATTTTTAACTAGTTATGAAGATGAGGAAACGGCAAGAAAGGCGGTGAATCTGGGGGCCAATGGTTATCTGGTAAAACCTTTCAATCATGAGTCATTATTGTATACGGTAGAATCTTTTATCAGGTATAGACGCTGATCTGGCGGCAGGAAGAGTGCAGGAGGGGTAGAGGAGTGAAAAAACAGATCCTGATTATTGATGATGAAAAAAATCTCTGTAAGCTTTTAAAAATGAACCTGGAGAGCAGCAGAGAATTTACGGTAACCACCGCCTATACGGGAGAGGAAGGCCTGGAACTGGTTAAAGAAAAAAAGTTTGACCTGGTGATTACGGATTTTAAACTGCCGGGAATTAGCGGGCAGGAAGTGGTAGCCGGACTGAAGCAGGCCAAGACCAACGTGCCGGTGATATTATTTTCAATCTACCATGATGATTTTGTTACAATAGATAGATCTTTCCGCAAAAACATTGATGGTATTATCACTAAACCCATTTCTAACGAAGAGTTATATCAAGTAATCAACAAAGCTCTCAATATAAAACAGGATTAAAACAGGAAACTCCAGTGTCAAATTATTAGGATGTATCCAATCTGGACATTGTAAAAGTATATTTTTGCGACATTCTTGCTAAATATTGCTAACTAGACCAAACTAGTATTTTTTATCTATTTGTGTAGCAATGGATTGAGTTATCTGAAAGATTGTTTTAAAGCTGGCACATAAATTGCACTGTATAGTGCGAAGTTGTTGGACATCCCGACCTGGCTTTCTAGAGGAAAGTTAGGCGGGTTTTAATTTAAGACACGACCTTAAAAGTGTTAAAGCAAAAGTTTACAGTAAATTGTTGCAGTATATTGTTATAGCACAAGGAGTTAATATGGCTTGGCGTAAATTAAAGAGTATTGGGATCACAGAGGCAACCAGGAGAATAGGGGTATCTGCCGAACGGCTCAGGTATTGGGAGAAAAAGGGCGTGATTGTGCCGGAGTATGTCTGGAATGGAGGCAAACGGGTAAGGCGGTATTCCAAGAACGATATTGATATTGCCCGGGAGCTGAAGAAGCTGGTTGAAGAGGGAGGATATACTCTTAAGGGCGCGGCGGAGAGGCTAAATCGCTCATATGAATAGTTCCGAGCGATCTTCGATCGGAGCGATCTCCGATCGAAGTTGGAAAAAAATTCTCCGAACTCCGAACTAACAGGAGGTTACATGGCTTATAAAAACTACATGGAAGAAGCGGTTGTTGATGAGCTTAATGGCGTTATTGACCAGTTGGATAATGTTTGTAAATGTGAGGTTTGCCGGCAGGATATGGTGGCCTGGTCCCTTAACCGCTTGCCGGCAAAGTATGTAGTTACCAGTTTAGGGCACATCTATACCAAAATGAACCAGCTAAAGACCCAGACGCGGGCGGATATTCTTGTGAGGTTACTGGAAGCGGCCAAGGTGGTGCGGGGGAAACCGAGACATTAAATAGTCGCTGGTCGCTAGTCGCTAGTCGCTAGTAAAAAAAAGATAAGTTGTTAGCGACTAGCAACTAGCGACTAGCGACTAATAATTATGGAAACGAAAACAGATACCTATTTATTGAAGATACTTGAAAAGGTTAAGGAAGAGCGTAACCTGGACTTTTCCCAGTACCGGGAGAAGGTGCTGGCGCGGCGGGTGATGACCCGGGTGCGGATAACTAAGCGGGACAACTTTGAACAGTATTATGCCTATCTGAGGATCCATTCCCGGGAACTTGATTATTTAATGGATGCCCTGACCATAAACGTGACGGAATTTTTCCGTGATTCATACGTATTCGATGTTATTGAAGAAAAGGTGATCCCGGATCTTTTCGCGAAGAAGAGAAGGCTGAACTCTAACATCGTCAGGATCTGGAGCTGTGCCTGTTCTTCCGGTGAGGAGCCCTATTCAATATTAATGCTGATTACGGAATATTTGAAATCGAAACTGGCCGATTATAAATTAAGTATTTACGCGACTGATATTGACGGCCAGGCCCTGGCCAAGGCCCGGGAAGGAGTTTATGAGGAGACCCAGTTCAAGAGATTATCTGTGGCCAGAAGGGCATTAATTGAGAAATACTTCTATGATGTCGGCAATAAACGCTACTGGATCCGGGAGGAATGGCCGGCCTATATGAATTTTCAGTACCATGACGTGATTGCTGATATCCCGCTGGATCATATGGACATAATATTGTGCCGCAACCTTTTTATCTATCTCGGCCGCAGCCTGCAGGAACAGATTATCAAACGGTTCTGGGGCAGTCTGAACAGCGGCGGTTTTTATGTCATGGGCGGCGTGGAATCATTATGGGGCGAATGGAAGGAAAAGTTTATTGAGTATGACCGGAAGGCAAGAATTTACGTTAAACGCTAAAGCCGGGTATTAGCACAGAATACGAAGTACGATGTACGAATGACGAAATACTAACAAGGGGGTTATTATGGCTAAGGGGAAAAAACAAACAAGTGTGCTGCGGCAGGTGACCAGGAGCGATGATTTTGAAGAGAAGCGCAAGACCGCGCGGTTGGATCTTCCATTAAAGGTGAACTATAGGGTCAAGGGTCAAGGGTCAAGGGTCAAGTAAGAGAAAAGTTGTCTCAGGCAGCGAAGCTACGGGAAACTAGCGAGGCGTCTTAAAGTAAGAAGATCAGGAGAATAGATAATGAATAGAGAGTTTATTCAGGAAGGATATGTGAAGAAAACGAGAAGTGTGGTGCTGCTGTTGTTTTTTCTTTCCGGCGTAAGCGGGTTGGTTTATGAAGTGGTTTGGGTGCGGATGCTGGGGCTTATTTTTGGTACCACGGTTTATGCGGTAAGCACGGTGTTAACCTCTTTTATGGCCGGTCTGGGCCTGGGGAGTTTCTGGTTCGGCAGGGTTATTGATAAAAGAAAAGATCCTTTAGCCGTCTATGGCAGATTACAGATAGGAATAGGGATTTATTGTCTCCTAATACCTCTATTATTTAAGGTGCTGACACAAGGCTATATTGGAATTTATCAATTAGTCTCTCCCTCCAGTTATACTTTTGGCCTGATAAGGTTTATTTTGGCTTTTGTGGTATTAGTTATTCCGACAACCTTGATGGGGGCCACTTTTCCGGTAATCAGTAAGTTTTTTGTACGCTGGCGGGAGGAATTGGGCTGGGAGATTGGCCGGGTACGCTTTTTCTGCGGTTTTTTAACCGGCGGTTTTTGCTTATTCCCGGAATTGGCGTTAAGGCAACAATTGTCTCCGCGGCTATTGCCAGTATTGGAGTAGGAGTAACCGCATTAATCTTTAACAAAAATCTACCTATTAATCAATCGGGCCAGAAAAGACGAGAGACGAAGGACGAGGGGCGAAGGACGAGGGGCGAAGGACGAGGGATGAGGGATGGGCGGCTGATTTTAACAGTGGTTCTGATCGCTTTCGCGTTTTCGGGTTTTACCGGATGGAGCTTTGAGGTTCTCTGGTCCAGGGTGCTGGTGATGGTTCTGGGTACTTCTGTTTATGCCTTTTCCACAATGCTGACAACGTTCCTCTTTGGCATAGCCTTAGGGAGTTATCTGTTTGCCCGGATTATTGATAAACGGAAGGATCTGTTAATGTTATTTGCCGTTGTTGAGGTGGCCATCGGTATCTCTGTTATCTTGCTTACCCCTCTGCTTGGAAAATTACCGTTTGTGTTTCTGAAGATGTTTCAGTTGTTCGGCGGCGCCTGGAGCGGAATCGTGTTTATGCAATTCTTTATTTCAGCGCTGGTGATGATTATCCCGACAATCCTTTTTGGCGCGACGTTTCCGATTGTAAGTAAGATCTATACCCGGCGGATGGAAAAATTGGGACGCAGTATCGGCAATGTCTACGCGGTAAATACCCTGGGCGCTATCGGCGGTTCGTTCGCGGCCGGGTTTATATTTATTCCCTGGTTGGGAATACAGAAGACCATTGTGGCTGTTTGCTTCATAAATGTTATTGTGGGATTGGTAATGGTGGGAATAAACAAAAATCTCAGGTTAAAACTGAGATGGGCCTCGATTCCGTTGACCGGACTGGTTATTTTTCCCCTCGCCTTAACTATGCCTGCCTGGGACCGGGGGGTAATGGACAGCGGCGTTTATGTCTATGCCCAGAACCTGCTCAATGATCCGCTGGCCCGTAATCCCCTGGAAGTAATGCATATGCATGATAAGGAACTGCTTTTTTACAAGGAAGGCGTCTACGCCACGGTTTCCGTTTATAAAGGGAAATACCTGTTTATGCGGATAAGCGGTAAGACCGATGCCTCTACCTCGCCTGATATGATGACTCAGCATCTGGTGGCTCACTTACCGCTTCTGTTTCATAAAAATCCCAAGACGGCGCTGGTAATTGGTTTGGCCAGCGGCACATCTTTAGGTTCGGCGCTGAAGTACCCATTAACAGAGGTAGATTGCGCGGAGATATCGCCTGAGGTGGTGGAGGCCTCAAGTTTTTTTAACGAGGCAAATCATAATGCCCTGGCGGATCCCCGGGTAAACCTCCATATTGTGGACGGCAGGAATTTTGTAATGGCCACAGATAAAAAATATGACGTTATTATCTCAGAACCTTCCAATCCCTGGATATCAGGCGTTTCTAACCTCTTTACTCAGGAGTTTTATAAATTATGCGCGGAAAAGCTAAACAAGGGCGGGCTTATCTGCCAATGGTTTCAGGTATATCATATGTCTCCTGAAGATGTAAAAACTGAAATAAATACATTTTTATCGGTGTTTCCTAATGTAACCGTATGGTCTCCGACGATGGGCAGGGAACCGATGGCCGATATTTTGATGGTTGGCTCTAAAGAAGACTTTACCATAGATTTTAAGTTGTTAAATGAAAGGTTCCATGATGTAACTATAAGGGAGGATATGGCATATATTAATATAAACGGTCCTTTTGATATATTAAGCTGTTATTTAATGGGAGGAAATGAGCTTTATCGTAGACTTGCCTATCACGCTGTTAATACGGACAACCAGCCGATAATAGAGTTCAATGCCCCTAAAGATCTTTATAGTGAGGTAGAGGTGGAAGTTATTAATACTATGAAAGAAGGTGCGGGTTGTGGTTTTCCGCCCCTGTATAATTTTGAAATGTTAAAAGGAGGTGTATTGGAGCTTCATTTCAAGATGGCCGTGGCCTATTTTTACCGCGGCAAATATCTTATGGCGATAGAAGAATTCGGCGACTGTATTGAGATAGACCCTGGTTTTGTACAGGCCAGATACTTTAAGGCAATGAGTGCTCATCAATTGGAAATGAATGATGAAGCGGTGAGGGAATGGAGAAAGATAATAGAAATTGCACCGGCTAGTGAAGAGGCAGAGAAATCCCGGTTACAATTAAAGGAACACGAATTAGCAAAGGGAAATACTGCCAGTCAGGTAAAACCGGTGCCATACCACCCTATAGAGGGGGGGAGGTGAGGTTATGCAGGTGACCATAGGTAAGAAGTTGGGATTTGGGTTTGCCGTGTTAATTGGGATAGCTTTGATTATAGCCCTGATAGGCAATAGGGGTATGGTCAGTATCAACAAGGCTATGAATCAGGTTACCGGAGCGGGTTGGGAGACCGCGGATGCTACGATGGAGACAAAAATTGCCTTTCTGGAAAAAAGCCTGGCAGTCCATGGTTATCTTCTGGGTGAAGATCCGGTAGAGTGTAAAAAGGACATTGAGGCAGCAGAAGGCAAAATGGAGGAAGAGTTTAAAAATCTGGAGAAGTTTGGTTTGGCCAGTAAAACAGATATCTCCGCTGTAATGGCAGCAGATGAAAGGCTCGATGAGGACGAAAAAAAGACTATAAAGCTTTCTGATAAGCAAAAAGTTATCATGGAGAAAATGGAGAGCCATGTTAATGATGTCAGTGAGAAGTTGAGTAAACTTGAAGCAGAGGTACTTGCGGAAATGGATAAGGCAATAAGCAGCGGCGATCCAGCAAACATTAAAAATGCCTGGGAAACGGCAGATGCCGCTATGGAAGCAAAGATTGCCTTTCTCCAAAAGCAAGTGGCAGTTCATGGTTATCTTCTGGGAGAAGATCCAGTAGAGTGCAAAAAGGATTTTAAGGCAGCAGAAGATATGATGCTAGAAGAATTTGATAACTTAGGAAAGCATGGATTGATTGACCAGGCGGAGATAACCGCTATCAGGGAGGCTGATGAAAAGTTGGATGCGGATGAAAAAAAGGCCTTTGCCATCCACGACACCCAGCAGGAGTTTATGCACAGGATAGAGACTGATATTAATGTGGTAAGTGACGCGCTGACTAAACTTGAAGCGGATAATGACCTTATAATGGAAAATCTGGGAGAAGAGGCCAATAAGACAGTAACTGCCAGCAGGAGAGCGCTTATTATATTTAGTATTTTTGGAATAATATTAGGTACTGTTATTGGTTTCGGGGTCAGTCGGGCGATTAGTAATCCTTTAAGGTCATTGGTCTCAGTGGCGGAAACAGTTGCTAAAGGTGATTTGACTGCCGCTGTTGAGGTAAAGACGAAAGATGAAATAGGGCAGCTCGCAGGCGCCGTAAAGTCCATGGTTAACAGCTTAAAACAAATTATTTCACAGGTCTTAAGCACAGCCGAACGGGTGTCCGCCTCTAGCCAGCAATTATCTTCCAGCGCCCAGGAGATGAATGCCACTACGGAAGAGGTTTCTTCTACGGTCCAGCAGATCGCTAAAGGCACGGAAACCCAGGCCCAGCGTGTTGAAGAAACAAAAAAGGTAATGGAGCAGATGAATGCTTCAGTGCTGCAGGTTACTAAAAGCGCCCAGGACGCGGCTAACCAGGCAACGACGGCGACGGAAACAGCACAACGCGGTGGTCAGTCAGCAAGTGAGGCGCAGGGAAAGATGGTGCAGATATCAGAGGTGGTTACCAGTTCTACTGTCGGAGTAAAGAAACTCGGGGAACGCAGTGATCAGATAGGTGAAATAGTCAGCGTAATCACCAATATCGCCGACCAGACTAATCTTTTGGCGCTGAACGCGGCAATTGAAGCGGCCCGGGCGGGTGAATACGGACGCGGATTTGCGGTAGTGGCCGAAGAGGTGCGCAAACTGGCCGAGGGGAGCGCCAAGGCAGCGGAAGAAATAGGTAAATTAATTAAGGACGTCCAGAAAGAAACAACACAGGCAGTATCAAATATAGAAGGCGCTTCAAAAGAATCTACCGCGGTAAAGGATATTGCCGGTAAGGGGCAGAGTTTAGTGGATATAATCAGGAATGCCGAGAGTGTGGCTACGGTCATTGAACAGGTAAGCGCGGCCAGCCAGCAGCAGGCGGCCGGGACAAAGCAGGTGAGTAAATCTATTGCTGATATTGCTTCTGTAGCCGAGCAAACAGCCAGCGCCACCCAGGAGGCCAGCGCTTCCACCGAAGAGATGACCGCCTCCATGGAACAGATGGCGGCCTCTGCCCAGGAACTGGCGGAGATGGGCATGCAGCTGCGGGATCTTGTCGGTAAGTTTAAGATCGGTAAGGAAGAGACAGATAGAATAGCCGTGGAAAAGAAAAAGGAAGAAGCAGCCGCGTAGAAAAACTTCGTCAGCAGACGGAGGCGATGCGCAAGCAGATGGCGGAATTTAAGAAACGCGGAACCGCGCGGAAGAAAACATAACGCGGAATCTACGCGTAGGGTTCCGCATAGTTCAGCGATTTAAAAGGAGGTGGCGTATGGCAGAGGTGAAGAAGGAAGGACAGGCGGGGATGGAAGAGGTCCAGCTGGTGATTTTCCGGCTGGCCGGCGAAGAGTTCGGGCTGGAGATTTCCCAAGTGCGGGAGATGATGCGGATGCAGGATGTGACCCCGATGCCCAAGGCGCCGGAATTCATCGAAGGGGTGATTAATCTGCGCGGCCAGATAGTGGCGGTAATGGAGCTTGCGCGGCGGTTTGAACTGCCGGTGACGGAGCGCTCGGAAAAGACCAGGATCGTGGTTGTGGAGGTGAAAGAGAATACGGTCGGGCTGATTGTTGATGAGGTGCCGGAGGTATTGCGTATTTCTTCCATTAATATTGATCCCACCCCGGAAATGATCGAGAGCCAGGTACACGCGGATTTTATTAAGGGTGTCGGTAAGCTGGAAGACAGGCTGATTATTCTGCTTAATGCCGAGAAGATACTCTCTCATGAGGAGTTAAAACAGGTAACTGAGGTGGCTAAAGAAGATAGCCGCTAGTCGCTAGTCGCTAGTCGCTCGTAAGAAAAACACTAGCGACAAGCGACGAGAGACGAGCGACGAGAAAAAGGAGGAGTTTATGGCAAAGAAAGGAGCCAAGGTGCTGGTAACCGATGATGCCATTTTCATGCGCCGGATGCTGAGCGATATCCTGAAAAGCGGCGGCTATGAAGTTGTGGCGGAGGCGGCTAACGGTAAGGAAAGCGTGGATCAGTATAAGAAGACAAAGCCGGATATCGTGACCATGGATATTATTATGCCGGAAATGGGCGGGATTGACGCGGTTAAAGAGATTGTCGGGCATGATAAGAAAGCCAGGATCCTCATGGTCAGCGCTATGGGTCAGCAGCAGCTGGTGGTGGAGGCGATCCAGGCCGGGGCCAAGGATTTTATCGTGAAGCCGTTTGAGTCCTCACGCGTGCTTAGCGCATTAGAACGTATCCTGAAATAGTCGCTAGCCGCTGGTCGCTAGTCGCTAGTTGCTGGTTGTTCGTAAAAAATACGAGCGACGAGTGACGAGAGACTAAAAAGGAGGAACGAAGTGACGACTATACGAGTGGGGATGGCACAGTTAGCGGCGGCCCGGAGTCCGGAGGCCCTGGAGACCCAGGCCTTGGGATCTTGTGTCGGGGTTGTTCTTTATGATCATTATGCCCGGGTGGGCGGTATCGCCCACGCGATGCTGCCGGACGTAAATTACGCCAAGAGCAGTTCCCGGAGCAACCTGGCAAAGTTCGTGAATACGGCCCTGGAACAGTTGTTGAGCCGGATGCTGGAGCTGGGAGCGCAAAGAAAACATATTAAGGCCAGACTTGCCGGCGGGGCCAATATGTTCCCGGATATCCCTACCAGAGAAAGTGTTCATATCGGGAAACGCAATACGGACGCGGCGCGGCAGTATCTGAGATCCTTTAAGATTCCGATTACCGCCGAGGAGATTGGCGGTTCTGTCGGCCGGACGATTACCCTGAATACAGTGACCGGGAAATTGAAAGTGAGGACGATACATTATGGCGAGAAAGAAATCTAGTCGCTAGTCGCTAGTCGCTAGTTGATGGTGGTTGGAGTAAAGGGGAGACAAGATGGTCGAGAAGATAAAGGATTATAAAGATTTAAAGATATGGCAATTAGGAAGAGAAATTGTGAAAGATGTGTATTTAGTGTCTAAGAAATTTCCTAAAGAAGAGCTGTATGGTTTAACAGCACAAATAAGAAGATCAGCTGTTTCTATTCCTTCAAATATAGCCGAGGGTTTTGCTAGAAACTATAATAAGGAATATAAACATTTTTTATATATTAGTTTAGGGTCTTGTGCAGAATTAGAAACACAATTGATTCTTACTTCAGATTTAGGTTTTCCAGGAAAGCGAGAGGTTGAAAATTTATTAGGAAAAATTATTTATGTCGCTAAAATGACAACAAACCTTATTAAAAAGATATCAATCAACTAGCGACCAGCGACTAGCGACCAGCGACTAAAACATGGAGGTGAACAATGGGCAAGAAGGTGCTGATAGTGGATGATGCCAGTTACATGCGGGAAATGATTAAGGATATTCTTTCCAACTATGGATACGAGATTGTCGGTGAGAGTGAGAATGTAATGGACGCGGTGGCCAAGTACCCGGCCTTGAAACCGGATCTGATAACAATGGATATTGTTATGCGTGAGCAGAGCGGGATTGACGGGGTTAGGGAAGTTACCAAAGTTGATCCGGATGCCCGGATCCTGATGATCAGCGCTATGGGTCAGCAGGCGATGGTGGTGGAGGCGATCCAGGCCGGAGCCAAGGGGTTTGTGATTAAACCGTTTAAGCCGGAGGTGTTGTTGGAGGAGGTTAAAAGGATCGTGGGGTAAAAAAAAGGGTCAAGGGTCAAGTAGCAAGGGTCAAGGAATTATTGGAATTTAGATCTCGTGAATACATGAATGGAGTTTTTATGAGTGAGAAAATTAGAGTAATTATTGCTGATGATAGCGCTTTGATGCGTAAGCGGATAAATGAAATATTAAACAGTGATCCGGATATTGAGGTGGTGGCGATCGCCCGTAACGGGCAGGAGGCGCTGGAGGCGGTGTACAGTTTCAAGCCGGATGTGGTTACCCTGGATGTGGAAATGCCGGTTCTTGACGGGATCCAGACACTGGGATATATCATGAGTGAAGTGCCCACGCCCTGTGTAATGATCAGCGCCTTTACCAAGGAAGGGACACGAGAAACGATTCACGCGCTGGAATTCGGCGCGGTTGGTTTTATCGCTAAACCCGGCGGCGTGATTTCACCGGATATCGCCGCTATCGGGAAAGAAATAATCGCTAAAGTAAAAATGGCGGCGCGGGTTCCGGTAGAGCGCTTACGGTTGATCTGGGCGCAGAAGGCGGTTGAGAAAGAGAAAATTCTAAAAAAACCGCCGGCGATGAAACGGGTGTTTGCTATCGCTTCCTCTACCGGCGGCACCCAGGCCCTGGCCACGATCCTGCCAAAATTAAGCGGTAATCTGCCCGCCGGGGTGCTGGTTGTTCAGCATATGCCGGAAGGGTTTACCAAGACCTTGGCGGAGAGATTAAACTGGCAGTCAAAGATAAATATTGTTGAGGCCGAGGACCAGCTGCCGATTAAACCGGCAACGGTAATTATTGCCCGGGGAGGTAAACATATGGAGGTGGCCGGCGAGGAAGATGATCCGCGGATAATAATCTGCGATAAGCCGGCGCAGATGGGTGTAAAACCCAGCGCCAATATTATGATGGAATCAGCGGCAAAGATATTTCGGCAGAAAACGGTGGGGGTGGTGCTTACCGGTATGGGTTCTGACGGTACGCTGGGGGCGCAGGCGATAAGGTCCGCCGGCGGGATGGTGCTGGCCGAGCATAAGGATTCCTGTGTTGTTTACGGCATGCCAAAATCAGTGATTGAAGCCGGGCTGGCCAATAAGGTTGTGCCCCTGCACCGGCTGGCGACTGAAATTATGCGATTTGTCTGAAATAAATAAAAATAAATAGAAATAAATAGAAAATCGAAGGGAATGGTTATGGATAAGAACAACGAATACAAGAAAATCTATATACAGGAAAGCGATGAGCTGCTGCAGCAGTTAAACAGTAACCTGCTCTGCCTGGAGAAGGAGCCGGAGAATAAGAAGGCGCTGGAGGCGATCTTTCGTTCGGCCCATACCCTAAAGAGTATGTCGGCCAGTATGGGCTACTATTCTATCGCGGATCTGGCCCATAAAATGGAAGATGTGCTGGACCAGTTACGTAATAAAACCATCGCGGTTACTGTTGAGGTGGTTAATTTATTGTTCAGGTCATTTGACGGTTTGGAACGGATGGTGAACGCGGTTCAGGAAGATAAACAGATTAAGATTAATCTGCCGGCGCTGCTTAATCTCCTGGATAAACAGCTTGTTAAAGCGCCGTCAATAGTCGAAGAAAGGGTCGCGGAAGGGATTTCCCTGAATGAATTTGAGAAAAAGACTATGGCCAGGGTAAAAAAAGACGGCTATTCCAGTTATTTAATCAAGGTTATTCTGGCTGCTAATTGTGTGCTTAAGAGTGTGCGCGCGTTTATGATTTTTAGGAACCTGCATACTATTGGTGAAGTGATTAAGTCCTATCCCGATAGTAGTAAACTGGAAGAAGAAAGATTTGACCGGAGGTTTGAATGTATTTTTATAACAAGGGCCGGCCCGCGGCAGGTTAAGGAGAAGGTGCAGGAGATTCTGGATGTGGAAAAGGTCACGGTTACCGCGATTGAGATTGATGAGGCCTGGTCCCGGATAGAAGTAGAACAGGCAGCGGAGGAGGAAGAGGCGCTGGAAGCGGCGGCAGCCGGCACCGGGCTGCGCAAGATACAGAGTGTGCGGGTGGATATTAACCGGTTAGATAAGTTGATGAATCTGGTTGAGGAACTGGCAATCAGTAAACTGCGGTTAAGCGAAGTGGGTTTGAAACTGCCTGATCCTGATTTGAAGACAGTGATTGAAGAACTGGGCCGGTTGACTGATGACCTGCAAAACGAGGTGATGCAGGCGCGGCTGGTGCCGGTAAGCCATATTTTCGACCGGTTTCCCCGTCTGGTACGCGACCTGGCCAAGAACGAAGGGAAAGAGGTTAAATTTGATGTTATTGGCGGGGATATTGAACTGGACCGGACGGTACTGGATGAAATCGGTGATCCGTTAATCCATCTGTTACGTAACGCCATTGATCATGGCCTGGAACCAACGGCCCAACGGCAAAAATCCGGTAAGTCAGCGGAAGGCCGGATCATGCTGATTGCCCGCCGGGAAAAAAGCCATGTTTTTATTGAGGTTGAGGATGACGGCAAGGGAATGGATCTGGAGATGATCAAGAAAACCGCCCGGGACCGGGGATTGGTATCCGAAGCGGATATTAGTTCTATGAGTAAGGAAGAAATATTCCTGCTTACCGCTCATCCGGGATTCAGTACGAAAAAGGAGGTTACCGAGGTTTCCGGCCGCGGTGTGGGCCTGGATGTCGTCAGGGAACGGGCCGAAAGTCTCGGCGGCGGTATCGCCATTGAATCAACCGCGGGTAAAGGGACCAAGATAAGTATGCGTCTGCCGGTAACCACAGCGGTAGTCAAGGCGCTGCTGGAAAAACTCTCTGCCCGGACGTTTGCACTGCCTATTTCTAGTGTGACGGAGATTATTGTAATTGAAGAAAAGGTGATTAAGAAAATGGAGCACCAGGAGACAATCCTGCACCGGAATAAGGTACTGCCAATAATGAGATTGGACAAACTGTTTTCGTCGCCCGACGCTAATCGGTCAGCAACAGCTGACTATCGACCCTCTACGAGGGCTGCGAAAAGCCTGCTATCGACTACGAGCGAAGCTCGCCATCGACTAAATATTGTTGTTGTGGAATTTGGCGTCAGGCAGTGCGGGATTGTTGTTGATGAACTGCTGATGCAGCAGGATATTGTTATTAAACAGTTAACCAAGGAACTGAAAGGAATCCGGGGTTTTGCCGGCGCGACGATACTGGGAGACGGTACGGTGGCCTTGGTCCTGGATGTAGCATCGCTTATTTAGGGTCAAGGGCGAGCGGAGCTCGGGGTCAAAGATTGTTGACTATCGAAACAGGAGGTAACGTATGGCACGAATATTAATTTGTGATGATTCGGATTTTGCCCGGAGGCGGCTTAGGGAACAGCTGGAGGAAGCGGGGCATGAAGTGGCGGGTATCGCTGAAAATGGCGATATTGCCGTAGAAAAATATGTTTCACTAAAACCGGACCTGGTAACCATGGATATGATTATGCGGCCGGGCGGGGTGTTGGCAATAAAGAGGATTAAGGAGAAAGATCCGCAAGCGAAGATTATTGTTATTAGTATAATGGAAGAGAATCAAGCGGAAATTATTGAGGCGATCAGGGCCGGCGCCCAGGGTTATGGGGGAAAGCCGATAAAAAAAGAGGTGTTGCTGGGGGAGATAGATAGAGTACTAAAAGGATAGGGTCAAGGGTCAAGGGTCAAGGAATTCTTGATGCTCTGACACTAAACCGGAGGTTTATCATGGCGGAGATATTGATCTGTGAAGATTCGGATTTTATGAGGGAAAGAATCATTAGTGTCGTAAAGTCAGGTAATCATGAAATTATTGACACGGCTAAGGATGGTGAAGAAGCGGTGCTTAAATATGAATCAAAAAACCCGGAACTGGTGCTGATGGATATTATAATGAGGCCCGATGGGGTAGGGGCGATAAAGAGGATTAAGGATATTGATTCAAAGGCGAAGATCATTATCGTTAGCGTATTGGAAGGTTCACAGAAAGAAATAATTGCGGGGATCAGGAATGGCGCCCAGGGTTATGTGAGTAAACCGATTAAAAGGGATGTGTTGCTGGGGGAGATAAATAGAGTACTAAATTCGTAGTTCGTACTTCGTTTTCCTAGCGGATATGGTTGCAGAAGGCCGAACAGATAAAGGACGGGAGGGTTATTATGGCGAAAATACTTGTTTGTGATGATGCGGTTTTTATGCGGATGACAATTCGGGAGGCTCTGGAGCATGCTGGTCATACTATTGCCGGTGAGGCGGAAGATGCTGATCAGGCAGTGACCATGTATAGAGAGAAGAAACCGGATCTGGTGACCATGGATTTGTTGATGAAGACTCCCGGCACTGATGCTATCAAAAGAATCATGGCGCTTGATTCAAAGGCGAAGGTAGTTGTGGTTAGTGTTCTTAACGAGCAGGAAGCGGAGGTTGTCGAAGCGGTACGTGCCGGGGCCCAGGGGATCGTTACCAAGCCCATCAAGCGGGAGGTGCTGATTCAGGAGATTGAACGAGTTTTGAAAGGATAGGGTCAAGGGTCAAGGGATGCTCAATACTCGATGCTCTGATGCTCTGACACTCCGAACTCAAACAGGAGGTTTTTATGGGTAAGAAAATTTTATTAATCGAGGATGAGAAACAGTTGGTGGAACTATTAATGTTTCGGTTGGAAGCCAATGGCTATGAAGTAGTTTGCGCTTATGACGGGCAGGAGGGGCTGACAAAGATTATGCAGTTAAAACCGGATCTGGCGATTCTGGATATCCGGATGCCCGGGATGCACGGTTATGATGTCTGCCGGCTGGCTAAGGAAAATGAGGAGACTAAAGGTATCCCGATCATTATCCTGACTGCCCATACCCAGGGCCGGGATGTGGATGAGGCAAAAAATGCCGGCGCGGATGCCTTTGTCGCTAAACCGTTCGAGCCGGAAGCGCTGCTGACGGAGATTAGGAGGCGTATTTAATCAGTGATTAGAAAAAAATCTAATGGTGATGTATTATGAAAACAAAAATATTGATACTCGGCGGTGATGAGCGGGTGATTGCTCTGCTGAATGTCCTGCGGGGGCTGGAAGGCGTCAGTGTGGTTGGGGTCTGTGACGTGGATAAGAGTTCTCCCGGGATCCGGTGTGCCCGGAAAATGGCGCTGGAGACTTCTTCTAATCTGGCGGATTTTATCGAGAGGGAGTTGGATATAATCATTGAGGTATCCGGGTCCAGAGAATATCAAAAGGTGCTTCACCAAATAACAGAAGGCAATATAAAGATAGTTGACGCCAAGGCGGCGGAATTGTTGTTAAATATCACCGAAGAAAAGGAAAAACTAAAGCGGCACGGTCAGTTGTATCTGGTGGATAAACTGAGCCGGATATTTGCCGCCGAGTATGATACCCATAATATTGTCAGGCCGATATTCGAGGTGCTGAAAAAAGCGTTTGCCGTTGAAGCGGAAGCGTTACTGGTTCTTTATCAGCCGCAGGATGAACTGATAATTACTTCCGATTATAATGTGGGAAACGGTGTCAGTAAACAGATTGTCGACTATCTGGTAAAGGAGGCAAAATTAAAAATAGGTGAGGATGTCAACGAAAAAGAACTGCGCGTCTACGCGCAGCAAACACTGAGGGATGGTTCCGAATCTCCCCGGCTGCGGTCTTTTGTTTCCATTCCGCTTTTAACCGGCACAAAAAAGGAAGGGTTGCTGGTATTGGCCAGCAGTAAAGAAGATGCCTTCGGCCCGGAGGATATAATCATTTTAAATATCCTCGCTGATGAGCTGGCGCTTTTTATTGAAAACGAACGGATAAAACGGGCCCTGGCTGATGCCCGGAGCCGGCTGGAATCAATGATCCACAGTATGTCCGAAGGGGTCATTGCCCTGAATAAAAAACAGGAGGTAGCCCTGATCAATCCGGCAGCTAAGCTGCTCCTCGGCCTGAAAGAAATAAGGCTGGGGAAGACCCTCTGGGGATCATTAACAAACCGTGATCTAATCAGTTTATTAAAAGAGATCGCCGTAACCAAAGAAAAATATCTTACCAGAGAACTGAAGTTTGTCTGGGGGAAAGAGAAAAAAACAATTAAATTTTATGTTTCCCGGACCAGTGACAGCCTGGCCCGGGAAAGCGGCTGGATCATGCTGCTTACCGATATTACCAAGGAGAAGGAAGTCGACCGGATGAAAAGCGAGTTTATTTCTACCACCTCCCATGAATTACGCACCCCGCTGACCGCGATTAAAGAATCGGTTATGCTGATGCTGGCCGGAACCACTGGTGAATTAACTCCGGAACATAACCGTTTTCTCGGAATTGCTAAACGGAACATAGATCGTTTAGCCAATCTCATTAATGATCTGCTGGACCTTTCGAAGATAGAAATGGGTAAGCTGCAGCTGCGCCGGGCCAGCTGTGATATCGCGGATTTAATCAAAAGGTCCCTGGAACCGATGAGGTTTATCGTTGAAGATAATAAGCTTTCTCTGGAATATCAATTAGGCGAGAAACTGCCGCCGGTAGAATGTGATCCGGACAGAATTACCCAGGTATTGGTTAATCTCATTGGTAACGCCGTTAAGTTTACTCCGGCGGGCGGGATAATCACTGTTTCCTGCCGGATGCAGATTGTGCCGGATAAAGAACGCAAGGCGGTCAAGAAGTTAATAGTGGTTTCTGTTAGGGATACGGGTGTGGGGATCAGCAAAGAAGATTTCGCGAAACTTTTTACCCGGTTCGGCCAGCTGGATGGATCACTTACCCGGACTGATGGCGGTACCGGGCTGGGGCTGGCCATCTGCAAGGAACTGGTAGAACTGCACGGCGGCCGGATCCGGGTAGAGAGCGAGGTTGGTAAGGGGACTGTATTTAATTTTACATTACCCATTTAATAGTTCGGAGTTGGGCGTTGGGAGAAAAATACTCCGAACTAAAAGAGGAGGCTTTAATGAATATGGAGATGACGGAAATGCAGAAGAGCGCGTTGTTAGAGGCGGGGAATATCGGGTCCGGGCACGCGGCGATTGCCCTCTCCCAGTTAATGGGCCGTAAAATAATGATTGCTT
>CAZIXI010000040.1:0-19019 GCA_964543115.1 uncultured bacterium | reverse complement strand
TTCTATCAGCTTAGAATCGGCGTAAATATATATGATTTATATAGTTAAATTAAACTGAAGAGCCAATCGCTGCTCTTGGATTTCTGGCAGGTTCATTTTTGCTATTGTCTTTTAAAAATACAGAAGCTAATCTATGATCGTTCCCAAAAGTAAAAACTAAATCTGCTTTATCAATAGACCTTTCTCCAAGCGGGTAGACATAGCGCTGTACAGTCGGCAGACAATAATCCACATAATCTCTTACCGTGGCCGGACTCATTGCTGTACCAGAACGAGCAAGCAAACGGTCTTCCTGCATCTGCCGCCAGCGATAACTATTCCCTAAGTTAGGGGTATGCATAACTACTAATTTATCAACCAGAGAAAATAACTGCTGGTAAGAGCCAAGTTCACTGTTTGAGCGTTGACGAAACCTGATTTCTTCCTCATCGCTGCCAGCAGACCGTTCAAGATGATTTATTGGTCTAGATAATTCATCTGCAGCAACAGGTTCTGACCCGATACCACAACCTTCAAAGAAAATCACATCTATTTTCCCTTCAACGATTGGCCACTGCCCGCGGGGCAAGCGGTCCCCGCTACCCTCTTTCAATGACTTATCAAATTTAGGGATGCTGACCGCTTCTCTTTCATCTTTATGTTTCAACAACAATAGAGTTGTTTCAGCTAATAAAGTATCATGGGCGCCAAAGGCTCCCCCTCGATATTTATATCTCGGTTCTTCTGCCCGCAATGCTTCTCTTTCATCATGTGTTTTATAAAAATCATCAATTGAAACGCTGGCAGAGCAATAGCCGTTTTGCTCAAGGAATACACTAGCCGCTAAACTCAATGTGGTTTTGCCCAATCCCTGTTCACCTGTAAGACCCAAGACCAAAGCTCCCTCGTCTTGACCAGTTCTTCGTAATTCTATTTCTCCGGCAATCCATTCAGAATAAGGAAGGACAACTTCCCAGATATAATGAAGCGGCTGCTCGCTAAATAGAATCCCCTCGGCAATCAATTTCCTGATCTTAGGATCTGCTTGCCGCAATTGCATTAATCTTGTTTGTAAAATATCATTAGGACTTCTTTCGCTAGCACCATCGGCAAGCATATTTTTAGTATTGGAAATGTAATGAGATATAAGAAATTCGGTATCTTCAGCATTCAGTTCTTTAGCTGCAAGATACCGGGAAAGTACTCTTTCTGTTCGTGATCTTATTTCAATTCGTTCTCTAAAAGCCATAATTTGTGGTTCACGATGCCCTGTTTCATAAAATACGTTTCCGGGCTCTAACGAATAATTCGTTACCCAGGTGCCCAAGGTGCCATCATATCCGCCATGATGCATTAGCCAATTAATCTCACCTCGCATAGCCTCCTCTCCCCTTGGCGAAGCCTCTCTTCTCAGATAATATTGATCACCCTGTCTTCTTATCACCATTGTTGTCGCTAGAGAGTTTGTTTCAAGTACTGTTACCATACCTTCTCCGCGTGGAGACCAAAGACCACCTTGCTGAACTAATTCTTCATAGTAACTTGTTATCATTCTTTTTGCTTCTATTATCTCGTCTTTTGTCATCCACTTAGTCTGGATAACGGGCCGCACCTCGCCCGTTCGCCCTCGGGGATCTCGATGCCTATACCTTGTTCGGTCAGGTTCCAATATTTCCAAGCCCCAGCTATCCGGATGCTGACAGAATTCAGAGCCCATATAGGGGACAAAATACTCTACATCTATTTCATCTGGTTGTATTTCGCGCAAGAATTCAATTATCTTTTCAATACTCTCCATGGTTTGATATGGTAAGCCGATCATGATGAAAACTCTTATTCTAATACCAGCCTTTTTGGCATCTTGCCAAATTCTCCGATAACTATCCAGATTCATCCGCTTATTCGCCGCAGTCAAAACATCGGGATCGGCACATTCCAGGCCCATAGAGATATAAACACAGCCAGCCCGCCGCATTAACTGTAATAGCTTAGCATCCAATTTATCGGCTCTAGTCATACAGCGCCAGCGAATAGGCAATCTTCTCTCTATTATCAGCCGGCATATTTTTTCCGCCCGTTTCCTGTTTAACGTAAATGTATCATCATAAAAGGTAAAATTATAGATACCATATGCCTTGATATTGGCCTCTAACTCGGCAACAACATTTTCCGGGCTTTTGAACCTGACTTTTCCTGATGAAACAGTTTGCGGGTAGGAACAGAAACGGCACTTGTAGGGACATCCTTGAGAGGCAAGAATTGGCAGCGATGGTTCGCCGGAGAACTGTTGTGTGGCTAATTCAGTTGTTCCGGGTACCATTTGCCTGCTGGCAAGATCATAATTCGCTATTGGCAACTCAGCTAGGGTATTAGCTGGTAGCTCATCAAGCGACATTCTCTCCCCCGGCCCCGTAAAAATCAATTCTCCTTGCTCCCGATAATAGATGCCTTTAACATTGTCAATCTTTCCCTCAGCAGAGAATGCTTCCAAAAGAGACACCAGGGGAACTTCCCCTTCACCTTTTACTAAAATATCAAAACACTTATAGGCCATAACTGCTTCTGGATCAACCGAGGCACAAACCCCACCGACAATTATAATTGTTTCTGGCGCCAGCTCCTTTGTCCGCGAAGCTAAAGCGACAGCATCACGAAGCACAAAAGAACTGGGGATAGAAATACAAACTACTTGAGGTTTTTGCAACAGCAGTGAATCTCGGACATCATATTCCGGCGGCTCTAAACCCATATCAATAACATTTATGCCAAGACGAGGACCAAAACGGTTTCTGACTGCTGCCGTTAAATAAGCAGTAGCTAAAGGCGGCTGCACTTCACTCCGGGCTATGTCAGATGTATGAATAAACAAAATCTCCTGCAAATCTCTCTTATATTCATTTTTACCTGTTTCATCTTCTCCGGCTCTCTTACCCCATTCTCTTCTAAACTCATCTTCGTCTAGTTGGGTGTCTCTGGCAAGTGCGGATTGATAAATAAGACACGTATTTGCAAAAAGGATATTCTGATAAAATAAACTTATTACCAAGATTAAGGCAACAATATTTATTCGTAATTTAGTATGGTTTTTGAATATACAATTCATGTATCTCCTATAGCTTATATCTTCAATATAACTGAAATATAGAATAAATCAATACCAAGCGGAATTTTTCATACGCAGCAATGTAATTGTAAGCTTTTACTGAGAGATATAAATGTGGTCTTACTAGTCTAAGCTATTGATCTGCAATCACTAACTTTCCATAGAATAAGCCTTTTAGTTCTTAAGCATCCTTTTCTGGTCCTAAAAAACATCCTAAGACCATTTTTACGTCTTTATATTCACTTAATGCTTTAATTAACAAATGCTTAGCTTGGCACGACCCTATTTATAAATAAATAAGGTCAAGAATAGAGCAGGCTGGATCGAGCTGTTACAGGTAGAGCAAGGGTCCAGGAGGACAATGGTCAGAGCATAAAAATATGATGATTTGTCAACGTTGCCTAGAGTGAAAGAAAGTGCTGTTAAGGGCACTATGTTTTGCAAACAAAAGACTTACGGGCCTTTTCCGTGTCTGGCATGATACTTGCATTTATATTAGGAACGGTTTTTCAATAGTTACAGTGGAAATCTGAAGGGAAACTAAAAATCATAATGAATAAACATATTAAAATTAAAGCATTAAATATTATTATTAGTTCTATACTGCTTATTACTTCGCTTTACCGTGATGTTGTATCTTCAGAAGTAAACAGGGATTGTCTTGCTCCACCGACATCATTGCCCACTGAACTGGTTGCGAAGCCTGCTGTTAAACCTCAACCTCTAAATATTCTGTTAGTAATACCGCCAGCACAGGGGCATATGTATACAACAACAACATTACCCCTGGGAATACCTTATCTGGCTAGTGCCTTAAGGGGGAAAAAGGATTTTCAAAGGAAATTTTTAAGGGCTATATCAGCCCAAAAACCTCAATATGAAACAGCAGTAGAGTTTTCTGGTCACAATGTTAAGATTTTGGATATGAATGTTGAAGATGAAGGATTTGATTTAGAAGGATATCTAAAAGATTTAAATTCTGAGTGGGAAACTACAGGTGGTATTCAAATGATTGGTGTTAATATTTTTTCCACAACTATTGAACAGGCGAGAGATGTGTTTGCAATATCCCAAGATGTAGTTCCTGATGCTTTAAGGTTAGCTGGTGGTGTTCATCCTAGTGTTGAACCGCATAAGACTATAGAGGATTTGGGGGCTGAAGTGTCGGTTATTGGTGAAGGCGAGGAAACAGTATCTGAAATTGCCTTATTATATTCTCTTTGTGATCGCAAGAAACGAGATCTTAATTTAACGGATGTAGAAGGCTGTGCTTACAAAAATGGGCTTGGGCAGTTTCAAATGAACGATCGAAGAAAATTTGTAGTTGATCTGGATGATTATCCGTGGTCAGCAGATAGCTGGGATTTATTTGATGTAGAAAAATATCAGGATCAACCAGCAGTAGAGGATGATGAAGATGCGGAGGGAGAATGTCTGGTTGATGGACGAGTTAAAACCGAAAAAGTAATAGATGGTAAACTACATATTACATATACAATGCCGACAGGACGTATGTTAGGGGGGCAAGCAAAGCCTCTTCCAAGAAAAAGATGGGCTCGTATTTCCATTGTACGCGGGTGTCCATTTAACTGTGTTTTTTGTGCTTCAAAGTCAATGGTGCCAAAAATGAGGGTTCGAAGTGCTGAAGATGTAGTGGCCGAAATGCTATACCTTTATAGAGAATATAAAATCGAACAGTTTAGATTTGAAGATGAAACCTTTATTGCAAATAGAAGAAGGGTGGAACGGTTTGTGGAATTATTAGAAAAATTAAAAACTGAGGAGGGAGTTGAATTTGAATGGATGGTGCAAACCAGAGCTGATACTATTGATGAAGAATTGTTGAGTCGAATGAAGGATGCAGGCTTAATATCAATTAGTATGGGTATTGAAACAATAGGCCGAAAATTATCCAAAGATTTGGGTAAGAGATTACGTCCAGATGAAGCGACTACAGGGATAGAGACAGCCCTTAGGCTTGGGCTGCAGACAGATATTAACCTTATGGTTGGTTTACCGGGACAAAATTGGGTTGATGTATTAAAGACAGTACGCTGGGTAGAAAGGCTCCATAAAAAGTATCCTTATGCGGAACTAAGGATTATTAGGTTTGTTGCCATACCGTATCCAGGCTCGAAGCTTGATCGCGGAAATTTAGTTAGGATTACAAAACCAGGAGATAATTATCCTCCTGTTCATGGACAATGGTTGAGATTCCCCAATGAAGGGAAAAAACTATTTCCAAAAGCAGTTACTGAAACAGATGATATGACAAATAAAGAAATAGAAGCAGCTTTTGGCTTTATGAATGATATTGATACAAGCACAGCGGTGCGTGCATCTATGGAAAAGGATGTTATTGACTCTATTGTAGGTGTAGATCCAGATGATGAACTTGTGTGCGATGTGTTCCTAGAGCCTAGATCTAAAGCGAAGATTTTAAAGTATGTTATTGCTGATATGATTTGCCGGGCACAAGAGGGTTTAACAAAAGAAAAACGAGAATCTGCCTGGAAACGTGTATTCTTTTACCTGAAAAGTTTCGAACCACCTCAAGCTAATGAAGTTGTTACATCCATTAGGGACCATGAGGGGATTCCACAAGATGAAGGTATCTTAGACCGTATTTGTGATTTTACTGAAATGGTAAGTTTTGAGAATGGGCATTCGTTTATGGAAGAATTTCAAAGGCAAGAAGAATTTATAAATTTTATATATTTAAGTATGGCTTTATGGTATCGGCTGGGCAGGGAATTTGCATCAATAAGATTTTTACATGCCGATAGGTTAACTATAGTTAGAGAATTGAGGGAATTCCTCTATGAATTAGCTGCCGATGAAATACTTGAATTTGGTTTAGAAGGCAAAAATACAGAGCATTTTGAATTGAGGGAAGACGCAATTGTTGTTAATGGTGTTGAAATTCCATTTAGCATTAATGGTGAAAAATTAGAATTAGATTTAGTGCCTGACAGGCCAGAGGTAAAATCGAAAGCAGTAGTGCTGGATATATCTGCTGGAAATCCCGAGAATTTATTTACGATAAAACATAAGCGGGGAATAGTGTTTAGAGGGAGAATTGTTGAGGTTGTTAATGATCCTATCTATGGAGAGATGTTTAGAGTGGAGATAGTTGATTACATGGCTAACTATAAGTTGTTTGATGATAGAGAAGACCCGCCTCTTTGGTTTTCTAATGAAGCTAAATGGGCCAAATGTCCGTTTATGGTTTCTCGCGATGATATTGAGGTGCTGGATCTAGAAATGCCGGCAAATATGCCTGAGGCGGGAGAAAAGGTTTATTATGAGACTGAAGATGGAAAAAGATTGCCTTTTCCTTTAACTATTAAAGAAATAGGCAGAGATCTTATTGGTATGCCTGAAATTGTATTTGAGCGAATATCCCCTTATGGGAATGAACTAAGAACTTCACGTTTCCATGTGAAAGAAGAAACTGTGCATGGTTGTAAAGTGATTGATGTCCAAACACCGTCAACTAATTATCTAACACAAACAAGATGTGTGCTGCATGAATCAAGACCCTGCGGTAGTTGGCCTTGTCCTGGGGTTAGGGAACAAATCTTACGTAATCTTAAATCTATTATTGGTGAATTAACAAAACAAGGCATGGATGTAGGAAATTGGCTGGAGACAGTAGTTACGTCTAAAAAACTGCAGGATTTATTGAAATTATATATTGAATTAGCAGAAAAGGTTGAAGATAAAGGCATAGAATATGATTTGAAGGATCTTAAAAGAGATGTTAAGCCGGGGCTGAAGTCTGTCAGGAAGCTTGCCTTTTTAGCTGGATTAGGCAATCTGCCTTTTTGTAACTTAAAACTTGCTGCCTTAGTTAAGGCAACACCGGAAAACCTTAAAATGGCCCTAGATTGTTTAACTGTTTTAGATGGATGTATTTCTGGCTTAAGAGATGAAGACGGAAAGATACGTGCCCAAAGTGCGGAAGGAATTGTCTCGTTAGTTAAGGCCGGAGTTTTTACTGGAGAAGAGCTAAAAGGGAAAATACCACAAGAAGAAGTTATTCAAGGGTTATGCAGCACGGAAGGTAGTCTTCGTGCTGGTAATGCTAGAGTAATTGAGTTACTAGTTGAGGCGTCTCTTATTGATAGAGGAGACGTTGAGGAAAGGATTCCTTTAGCTGAATTGGTTTCTGCTTTTACTTCTACTGGGGATTTTAAGCAGGGCAGCATTGAGGCAATTAATTCATTAATAAAGGTATATCTTATTACTTGTAGGCATTCAGAAAGCAGGGAACTTTTAGGTGAACTAATCAAAGGTTTAACTGATCCAGTTGGAGCCATACGTATAAAATGTGCTGAGGCAATTGCTTCAGCAATCAAGATGGAGGTTATTACTAGAGAAGAAATCGAGAATACTTCTATTTTAGCTGATTTGATTAGGGGACTAAGTGATTCAGAGGGTGAAATGCGTGCCAGATGTGCTGAGGCGCTTGGACAGTTTCCAGCGGCATTTGAGATGATTATTGATTACGATGATATAGATAGAATAAAAGAAGGTATTCCTCTAGATATTCTTATTCAAGGTCTGTCTTCACCAGAAGGCCATGTACGGGCTGGTAGTGCGGAAGCGATTAAGCTTTTAGTTGAAGGGACATTTATAGAAAATTTTGAAGAAGGTGCAGCGCTGGATCAATTGGTTTCTGGTTCAAGTGATTCTTGCGGAGAGGTGCGTGCGAGAACTGCTGAAACAAATGAATTATTAGTTGCTATCGGCGCATTTAACAGAAGTCTTTCTCTGGCTGAGTTAGTTGCTCTCCGTGACCAGGTAAGTCATCCAAGTATAGATCCAGTTCAGCATGGTTTAATTTTAGATGTATTTCGCTTACCAGTAGCAAATCCAGAATTAGAGGCAATAGAGCTATCAGTTTAGGGGCAATATTTATTTGATGATAACCGTAGAGGTTTTTATGCCGTTAGTGCCGCTTGACATTATAGTTCCAGAACAAACACTTTATTGCTTTTGTTCAATCAATTCTTCCGCGGTTATCTCGCCGTTCTCATCCAGATCATAAGCGGACAGCCAGGCGTTGAGGTCGGTTTGATCGATAACTCCGTCATTGTTCACGTCAATGTCTGCCAGCATATCCTCTTCTTCTTGTTTAACCACGATTATCTTTCCAGAGCCGGAGTGGTTGTTTACCCAGATAATTTTATCCTGGTAATCGACTTTACCGTCTTTATTCAGATCGTGGCTGGCTGTATATTTTTTCTCCTGCCGAATACGGGCGTGGATGGCTTTATCTTTCTGATCTACTACGCCATCCTGATTAATATCTCCGGGGTGTCTGTGAATAACCCCAACAGGCATGCGCACGTGTTTTATCTTTGGCTTTGGCGGCCGGGGATGGCGTGCGTCGTAGCGTTTATAGGGGCTTTTTCGTTCACCCCAGTTCCTTGCGCCCGCGTATCGCGGGCTGTTAAGAGCGGCTATAAAGATGATTAACAAAAATGTTTTGATTAAAATAATCTTCATCGCAATTTCTTTAACGGCATTAACCGTAGCCGAGCATTTTTACGGCCTTGGGGTCTTTGCGCCAGTTTTTGAATACCTTTACCCAGAGATCCAGGTATACCTTTCTGTTTAAGAACTTTTCCAGGTGCTTTCTGCTCTGGCTGCCGATTGTTTTTAGCTGCTGGCCGTTTTTACCGACAATAATCATTTTCTGGCTGTCACGCTCTACATAAATGGTGGCCTTAATATAACTGAGACCCTTGGAGCGGTCCTTCATCTCTTCCAGTTTAACCGCCACTGAATGGGGGATCTCCTCACGCAATTGCCGCAGGGTTTGTTCCCTGATCATTTCGGTGACAAAGAATCTTTCCTGCTTGTCGGAAAGCTGGTCTTCCGGATAGTACTGTGGGCCGGCGGGGAGGGCAGTAATAAGTTTTTCTTTTATCCGGTCCAGGTTATCGCCCTTGTTTGCCGAAGCAGGGATAATTTCCCGGAATTCATGCAGGTGTTGGGCCTGGTCGATTATGGGTAATATAGCGGCTTTATCCACCAGATCTACTTTGTTAATGAGCAGGAATACCGGTTTTTTGAATCCTTTTATTAATTCGGCAACCAGTTTGTCTTCGTCTTTGATCCCCAAGCTCTCGAGCACAAAAATGACCAGATCCGCGTCCCGGAGGGAATTGCGCGCTTGAGTGAGCATATGTTTTCCCAAAAGTGTTTTGGGCTGGTGAATGCCGGGAGTATCAATAAAGATCATCTGGTAATCGCCGGTTGTCAGAATGCCGAGGATATTGTCCCTGGTTGTTTGCGGCCGGGGAGTGACAATGTTCAGCCGTTCCCCGAGCAGCCGGTTAACGATGGTGGATTTGCCCACGTTTGGTTTACCGATAACGGCAATGTAACCGGATTTGTAATTACTTTTTTCTTCCATATTCAGTCCTCACCGTTGTCTTTATTCCGCCGCGCACATTAAATTCCCCGGTTATTTCCAGCCAGCGCGGCCGGCAGGATTTTACAATATCCTCTCCTATCCTGTTAATGAGGTGCTCGTGGAAAATTCCCAGGTTGCGGTAATGATTGAGATAAAGTTTCAGGCTTTTTAATTCCAGGCAGTGCTTATCGGGGGTGTAATTAATAAGAATAACGGCGAAATCCGGCAGCCCGGTTTTGGGGCAGATACAGGTAAACTCCGGTATATTAAGATTGATAATATAATTTTTATCAGAGTATTGATTTTTCCAGACCTCGATTTCCGGGGTTTTCATTGTCCGTACTTTTTTCTGTAATCCCTCGTAGCTTGATTTTTTCATCGCTCCCATTTTATTCTTCCTCCTTATGTCTCACCAATGGATATTTGTTTTTATTTCGCAGTATTATAACAAATTAGCAGCTAGGGTCAATTCTCAATCGTGTTTGTGCCGCAGCAGGCTGATCAGGCCGTACAGGCAGGCAAGCAGCCCGGAGAGGCCCAGAATATGAACCGTGGAGAATTTAAGGATGTTTACCAGCACCATGGAAAAGTACATAAATGAGAGGAAGGCGATGTGAATAACGATTTCCACTGTTGTGAATACGCGGCCGCGCATTTCATCTGTGGTTACTTCATGGAGCATGGTGTAGGATAGTACGATTATCGGGGCGGCGGCGACACCCATTAGGACGGCCAGGGAATTGGTTAACCAGAAGTTCTTCAGGAGCCAGGTCGCGTAAGCAAATGTAGTCAGGGCGATGCCGCTAAAGGAAAATCCCGTCAGGATGGCCCTTTCCCGGGAGAGGCGTTGTCCATAGCGCCCGAAGATGGTTGTGCCGATAAAGGCGCCCAGACCGAAAGAAAAGATAATAAAGCCAAATTGGCCGAAACCGATGATGCGGCCGACTTCTGTGGGAACGGTCAGATTTTTTAAAACAAAATCGATAAAAACGAGGTAGATAGCGCCGATCCCGCTCATTAGGATGAAGAAGGTGCGCAGCACAAAGGGAATATCTGAATGCCGGAATATGTAACTGATACTGTGGGCGATATCATGAAAGACATTCTTTTCTATTTCTTTGATTCTTTTTTCATGCGCCAGGATACTTTCTTTAGCCGCTTTTTTTCTTTTGGGCATCCTGATCAGCATGATGGCCAGTGCGGAGATAAAGTAAGTAGCGCAGTCGATATATAAACCCGCTCTTATCCCCACCAGATCAATGATGATGCCACCTGCTCCCAAGCCGACTACCATGGCGATCAAACCGGAGGTGACGATCAGGGAGTTAGCAAGCAGGAGGTCTTTTTCGGGAACGATATCCGGAATAATGCCAAGTTTTGCCGGCAGGAAGAATCTGGTTACAGAAAAGATCAGAAAGACAATAATATAAATGAGAAAAAGCATTTTCATTTTGATGAGTAGAAAGGGGATCAAGAGGATCAGTATTCCCCGCAGGATATCAGAACAGATCATGGTGTGCTTTCTGTTCCAGCGGTCTACATAAACCCCGGCGACAGGGCCGACTAGAAATACGGGAACAACCATGAAAGTAAGCAGGATGGCCAGCTGGAGCATTCCGCCTGATTGAGGGGTGTCACGCTGGAGGCCGTAATAGACGCTGGCTAATAGGGCCATTTGGGCAAAGCGGTCGCCAAATTCCGAGATGATTTGGCCCAGCCAGAGGGCGAGAAAGTTTTTGTTTTTAAAGAGATTAATATATTTGGAAGGTTGCATATGATTTTTATCGTATTATAGAAGAAAATACTTGCATTTGTAAAGTAATATGCTATAATATCGCTTGACTGGAGATTAACACAGCGAGATACAGTTTCAACCAAAAAGGGTATTAGATAATGCTAACCCTAACGTATTGACTAGCAATTGCTAGCACGGCGGCCATAGCCCGCCGCTACAAACAGAAACTGTTTCTAAAAAAGGACCATCTTGCGGGTTTGTAGTATGGATAGTCTCGATCTAAAAGGCTTAACCTTAGATGAATTGCGTGTTTTCGTAGAAGAACTGGGGCAGCCCCGTTTTCGCGCCGCGCAGATTCTGGATTGGCTCTATAACAGGCGAATCAATCATCGTGTTGCTGATCTTACAAAAATGGCCAATATCCCCAAGGCCTTTATCGAAAAACTCCTTCCCTTAACCAAAACTTCTTCATTATTGCTGCAGAAAAAGAACATTTCTTCAGATAAACAAAGTTATTATTTTACTACGGAAGATTTTCAGGGTTTTCCCGCGGAACTTGTCGGGGAGACCCTCGTTCTTGCCAGTCAGATCGGCAACGGTTATCTTAGCCGGTTGGACTATGAATTAAAGCCTTTTGTGCGTGATCTGACTATCGGAGAGATGATTGATCAGATAGTTAAGGTTCAGGCGCTTACCCAAGCAAGTTCCGCCGTTAATAAGATCTCCTTCAGCGGGATGGGGGAGCCTCTTGCTAATTATGAAGCAGTAGCTAAGGCCATACAGATTATCAACAGCCGTTGGGGTTTGCGGTTTTATATGCGCAATATTCTTCTAACTACCTGCGGTTTGATTCCCCAGATACAGAATCTGGCGAATAACCATCTGCCGGTTAATTTATCTATTCGTTTGCACGCGGTTAATGATGAGATCAGGACATTTCTCATTCCGATAAACGAAGAGTATCCGCTTGAAGATTTGCTGGAAACAATTAAATATTACGGGAGAAAAACGGGCCGTACCGTGGATTTGCAATATACACTGATTGAAGGTCTTAATGATTCTCTCGGTGATGCCCGGTTAATGACAAAAAAGTTACTGGGATTGCCGGTGGTGGTTCAGCTTATTTCCTATTCTCCGGCGCCGGGAAGTAATTTTATTCCTTCTGCTCTGGAACGCCAGGAACAGTTTCTACAAGTATTGACTGCCGGAAATATTAAAGCCTACAACAAAATAGCCTCCCGGGCTGTCCGCGGGGCTGAATATGTTATGAATAAATGAGTAAGGTCAGGGATCTAGGAGAATTAGAATTAATCAAGGAATTCTCCCGCCATTATCGTATTTCCTCCCGCACACTCTTGGGTATAGGTGACGATGCCGCTCTCCTTAAAGTTGCCAAAAATAAACTCCAGGTGCTGACTACTGATTGTCTGATTGAAGGAGTTCATTTTACGTGTAGGGAAGCCAGCCCGAGCGAGATAGGTTGGAAGGCCATTGGCTCTAGCCTTAGTGATCTGGCGGCAATGGCGGCGTTACCCCGGGCGGCGGTTATTTCTCTTGGTTTACCGGCAGATATTTCAGTAGCTTTTGTTAAAGGGCTAACCAGGGGGATGGAAAAAATCGCCCGCTGTTTTAATCTGGATATCGTTGGCGGGGATACTGTCCGGTCCCCCGGCAGGATTTTTATTTCTGTTACGATTTTAGGGGAGACCGTTCAAACTAAATCCTGCCGGCGCGGCGGGGCCCGGATAGGTGACAGGATTTTGGTTACCGGCCGGTTAGGGGGCAGCCGGGCAAGAAAACAATATAAGTTTCAGCCGCGGCTTAAAGAAGCGCAATGGCTTGTTAAGCGGGCAAGAATTCATAGTATGATTGATGTTACTGATGGTTTAGCCCTGGATCTCTTTCGGATAATCAAGGCCAGTAAAGTCGGCGCGAAATTATTTGAGCAGGCATTGCCTCTTTCCTGGGCGGCGCTTAAGTCCGGAAGGGGGTCGGTGGCCGCGGCACTGGAAGACGGCGAAGATTTTGAATTGCTGTTTACGGTTTCTTCTACAGCCGCGCCGAAGTTAGTAAACAAATGGAATTTTAGGGGAGTTCCCCTGACGGTGATTGGTGAGATTGTGCCGGTTCGCCATAATTTGGTCATTGTGGACAGGCAAGGCAGAGAGAGAAAGCTTGTGCCAAAAGGTTACAGGGCATTTTAGTTAAGATGAAGATTATCAGCAAAAGTCCGCAGGAAACGCAAAGATTAGGCAGGGAGTGGGGAGGTGTTTTGCGGCCGGGAGAAGTAGTGGCGTTGATTGGCGAGCTGGGGGCCGGAAAAACGTGTCTGGTTCAGGGGTTGATGGAGGGACTGGAGGTTAAAGACGATTACAGTGGACGCAGTTCCACCTTTGTCTTGATTAATGAATATCAGGGGCGGCTGCCTGTATATCATTTTGATATTTACCGGCTTAATAATCTCAGGGAGATGGCCGAACTGGGTTATGAAGAATATTTTTACGGCAAAGGTGTATCTATTGTGGAATGGGCGGATAAAGCTGAAGGATTGTTGCCTCCGGGTAGTATAGTGATTAATATCGATATTATCGGGCCGGAAGAACGTCGGCTGGAGATTGTTGCACCGGATAAAGGACGGTTTAATAAGTGAAGATACTAGGTATAGATACGGTAAGCAGGATTGGCAGCCTGGCCTTGGTGGAGGACGGCCAGCTGTTGGGAGAGATTACTATTGATACAAAATTGCGGCATGCGGCCAATCTGGTTCAGGCCCTGGAGGGATTGTTAACCGGGTTAGCGGTGGATATTGCCGGGATAGACGCGTTTGCGGTGGATATCGGACCCGGGTCGTTTACCGGTATCAGGGTGGGGATGGCTGCTGCCCAGGGATTGGCTATGCCGGGTGGGAAATCTTTATGGGGAATTTGTTCTTTAGAGGTATTGTGCCATCGGTTTATTGTGGAAAGCGGTTCAGCTGGTTGTCCGGCGGATACTGAATATTTAATTCCCTTTATTGATGCAAAACGGGGCGAGGTTTATGCCGGTTGTTATCGGATCGACAATCAGGAAATTATCCAGGTAAGAGAACCCTATGCTGCGGTCTTGAGCGATTTCCTTAAAGAATTGCCGGAAAAAAGCTGTCTGTTCGGCCCTGATCTAGGAAAATTTAAAGATTCTCTTCCGGGGGGCGAACCAGCAGCGGGGGAACTGTATCCTCGCGCAGTGGATGTGGCTTTATTAGCCGAGAGCAAAATAAAACGCGGAATCACACAAAAAACTTTTGAGCCGCTCTACATATATGATAAGATTGTAACTCAGAGTAAAAAATGAAAACAATATCTTTAACCAGAGACATAAATTTATTCCGACGGGAAAAGATTCAGCCCCGCAATAAGCCGGTTAATCCGCTGTTCAATGCCTGGGCGGAAATCGACCTTGGCGCTTTTCGCGCCAATATTTCTGCGTTGCGCGCACATCTTGGTCCGGAGACGGATCTCCTGGCCGTGATTAAGGCCGATGCCTATGGCCATGGACTGCGGGAGATCAGCCGGGCGGCTATTGAGAATGATGTCCGGTGGCTGGGGGTAACCAGTATTGCCGAGGCCATGGAACTGCGCAAACTTCATTCCCGCGCCCGAATTCTAATTCTTAGTGCCGGGATGTATGCCCATAGCAGGTTAATCGTCAGGCATAAATTAACCCCGATAGTATGTTCCCGCCAGATGGCCCAGCTTCTGAATGAGGCCGGCCGGAAAGCGGGAAGAAAGATCAAGGTTCATTTAAAGATTGATACCGGTATGGGCCGGTTAGGAACCTGGCATGAAAAGGCCGGGGAGTTTATCAGGTTTGCGGCCGGTCTTCCGCAGCTGGAATTAGAGGGGATTTGCTCGCATTTTGCTAATATCAGCAGTTCCAAGATGGATATGGGCTTTACCCGCTATCAATTGGAATGTTTTTTAGGTGTTATCCGGCAGGCGGAAAGAGAAGGAATATCATTCGCGGTTAAACATATTGGCAATAGCGGCGCCGTGCTCACCTTTAATGATGCCAATCTTAATCTTGTGCGGACAGGAATTAGTATCTATGGATTGTTGCCCCAGCCGGATGTGTCTTGCAGCGTGCCGCTGCGGCCCATTCTCTCTTTAAAAAGCCGGGTGGCCTATTTAAAGACAGTGGAACCTGGCCGCACGATAAGTTATGGTTGTACTTACGTGGCGGACAAAAGAACGCGAATTGCCACTATCCCCATTGGTTACAATAATGGCTATTTCCGCAGTCTTTCCGGTAAGGGAAAAGTGATTATCAAGGGAAGGCGGGCCCCGGTGGTGGGTATTATTACCATGGATCAGATTATGGTAGATGTCGGCCATATCCCCGATGTGGCAGTGGGTAATGAAGTGGTGTTGATAGGTGAACAATTGGGTGAGGTAATTACCGCTACCGAACTTGCCGCCTGGGCAGGTACAATTTCTTACGAAGTCCTCTGCAAGCTGAATGTCCCCCGGGTGTATTTTGAGTGATTCCTGATTTTTTTTCTTCACAATTGTATGCGATTAGCATACAATTGTATGCCTGAGGGATATAAAGATGAGGCTTACCAGTTTTGTCCTCTTACTTCTTCTGATTTCGAGTATTTCTTCCGCGGATATTATTACGTTAACTAATGGGAAAACAGTTGAAGGGACAATAGTGCGGGAGGATGAAAATAATATTATCGTGGAATTAGGGTTTGGTGAAATGGCCTTTAGCAGGGGGGAAGTATCTTCGGTAAAGAAAAAGGATTATACTCCAATAGAGCCACTGACAAAGAGCGAGGTTAGGAAGTTAAATAAAGAAGCCTTGAAGAGGCAGCAACAGCATAGAAAAGCTGTTGAAAAGCAGTCGCAGAAAAAGGAAGAGAAAAAAAGTTCAACCAGTGGAGGAATGCAGCCTGGCAGTCAGTTTGGCGGGTATGCCGCTCCTTATCAGAGTACTCCTGCAGCCCAGCCGTATCAAATCAGGCAAATAGAAAAAGCCAGAGAACTGCAAAAAAAGATGCAGGATAGATACTAATGATAGCAGTATCTGGTCGCCCATGACCAGCATCCCGGTCCCTCCATGGTTTAAACCGGATTTCGATTTGTAATTTTACCAACCTCTTTTTTGTAAAAAAATCCCCACCTCCCTTGACAAACCATTTCTCATGGTGCATATATTACTATAACTTCCAAAATATTACTTATTATGAAATATCCAAAAACAAAACATTACCGGTCTTTGTGTAAATCGTTAGCGATATTGATTGTCCTTTCCCTCCTGGTGCAAAATATCGCCTGGGCGGAGTATCGGGATAGGGGCCGGTGCTTGGCGGCTCAGTCGGCGTTCCAGGATGGCGGTGCGCAAAAGGTTTATGTGCCTGGTACTGATACTGGCCAGCAGGAAGAAGTGGCTGTAAATGATGATCATGAAGATCAGGCGGCAATAGAAGAAGCAATTCCAACTGCCGCAAAAAAATCATCTTTAAATCGTAAAACCATAATCGCTATGGCAATAGTTGTTCTTATTGTTTCTGCGATTGTGTGTTTCTGTTCCATCCCCTTAATTAAAGGACAGCTGGCAAGTGACCTAGTTGGAATAGATTTCTGGTGCTATTATGCCGGTTCCAAAATAGATAATCCGTATTTGCCTGATAATCTTTTCGGAACTGCTCCTGGTGAATCAATGTCGGAACAACAGGCGTATTTTTCTTTTCTCAAAGAGCGCGGGGGTATCGGGTATGTGGCCTTCCCCTTTAATCAACTCCTGTTCTATCCTCTTTCATATTTTTTCAGTTTCACAACAGCCCTGCGTCTGTTTATCACTATGAGTGTAGGGATGATTTCCGGGATTATAACGTTATTTTCACTGAAGCTTACGGAAAAACGCACGAGGACAGAGAAGGTGTTTTATACGGGGATTTTGAATGTCATATTTTTCACGATGTTTTTTCCGGTAATTTCATCTCTGGTTACGGGTCAGATTGACGCGCTGGTTATCTTTTTTATGGGATTGAGCATATATCTCTTTGCCTTTCACCGGCAAAAGCTTTGGCCTTCTTTCGTCGGCAGTTTTTTTCTGGCTGTTGCCGGGGGAATCAAGCTGTACCCGCTGATTATACTTTTCCGTTACCTGCCGGAATTATTTTCGCGATTTAAAAACAATATAGGGTTGGACAAACTGAAGGTGATGAATACTGTAACTGGTGTGATGTTGATTTATGTGCTGACATCCTTATGGGTGGGCACGGCATCTACCATGGTGGCTTGGTTTCATAAATTCCAGCAGATGTATTTACTTCTGGGAACAACAACGTCAAAAACAACCCTACACAGATATGTTAGTATGATTCCGGTATGGTTGTTTGGTTCTACGGGAGGTGTTGCTTTTCAGTATATAATTCCCGGGCTGTGTGCGGCAACCGCATATTATTTTGCTATTAAATATATTGCCCAGGCCAGAGATTCAGTAGAATTGCCGAAGTTCACACTTTTGATTACATTACTGCCGATGATTCTATCCCACTGGTACTATTATTATAATGTAATTATGATTCTGCCGATGATTATGCTGTTTTTCTATGCGCAAAAAATAGAGAATAAAAAGCTTAAGAAAGGTATATTTTCGTTGCTGGGCGGAGGATTCATCTTCTCAAATGACTTTACTAAAATGGCTATTGTGCAAATTTTTCCTTCCCTGCGGGATTGGTTCTGGAATCTAACGGCACAAGATGTTTATACTTATTTTAAATATTTTCGCGGAGTTGATCCGGCGAAGTATATAGAAAAAATTATTGCCACCCGTCCCAGTATTGCAGCTTGCTTAATCGGTTTTCCCGGCCTGCTCATGCTTTTTATCGCGAATTTGTTAGTTGTTAAATATGCTCCTGCTGAGGGAACTTCTGAAAATGTAGAAAAATCCGGAGAGAAAAAACTGGATTCACCGGCCGGAGAGGCCGTTGAGCAAGATATTCTATCTAGTGTGTAGAGTTTTTCCTGTCCCAAGTTCTGCTTGGGGCTGTATAAGAAATTCTCCATTTTTGCTTCAATATTGACAAATCAACTTTTGTGTGTTATATTTATATAACAGATCATCTCTAGTAATATTAGTTATTGCTAATAAAAGGATTAGAATGTTTTCTTTGATTATTAAGAAAGAAATTCAGCAAGGAATCAGGGCGCTATTAATAGCTATTCTTATCTTATCCCTATTCTCACAGACAGTGGGGTTTGGTGCTGCTTCATCAGCATTGGCTCCCCAGTCACCTTTTGGGGCTGAAGCAGAGGAAGAGGGTATGCCTGATTTTTCTGCGCCAATTATATTTAAGAAAGAATCGGGGCGCTGGTTCGCGGAACCGGGCAAGGAAAAATATTACGAGATCTATTATCAAGGGGAGAAAAGAGGCTGGATCTGGTATGAGTTGGTAGATGGACAGTTGCAAGTACGGGTAATGTCTATTCCTACCAGTGGTAGTGATAGAGATGAAATTTATAAAGAGGTATTAGTCAAAATCCACTCTCTGGCCCTGGAACAGGGAATTAATGAGGTAGTTTTTTCCGGGGTGAGTAACGAAATATATCTTAAGTATATGCGGATGTTTTTTGTGCCTGTTACGGTAAGTTATGAAAATCGTTATGGAGTAGGGGGAGATGGCAGGAGTTACCAAAGACCATATAGAAAAATATCTGGGTTGCCGACCTGTTTTGATTGGTTAAAGATAGGAGATAAAATAACATTTACGGTGATTCGTTATGTTGATG
>CAZIXI010000039.1:0-19124 GCA_964543115.1 uncultured bacterium | reverse complement strand
AACTCTTGGCCAGGGCAATATTTAATAATCCGGATATCCCGCTGCCCAAAACCAGCACACTTTGGCCCGCTCTAAACCCGGCCTGCCGAAAGCCCCGAACTACACAGCCTAGAGGCTCAACAAAAGTCCCTTCTTCATAGGATATCTCCTCCGGCAAAAGAAAAACACCGCGATCAACATTAATCTCCGGCACCCGCAAATACTCAGCAAACCCCCCAGGGAAAAAATTAGTGTTATGGAGGGTATCACAAACCGTATGCTTACCGGCTAGACAATAACGGCAGGTATTACAGGGCACATGATGGGAGGCAAACACCCGATCACCAATTTTATAGTTTTTTACTTCCTTCCCAACCTTATTAATTTCACCGGCAATCTCATGCCCCAGAACCAACGGGGCCTTTTTTATCCGGTACCATTCCATAACGTCACTGCCACAGATTCCGCTGGCCATTACCTTAACCAGCAGCTCCCGCGGACCAATTTCCGGCACCGGCATTTCTTCAATCCGGATATCGCTATTATTGTAATACTTGGCAACTTTCATTTTTTTAGCAACAAAAGATAACTCGCTTTGCTCGTGACCCCTAAGTTATAAACTCAAATATTTTTCTTAACGCAGAGAGCGCTGAGATTCGCAGAGGTTTTATGATATTATTTTTTTTCTCTGCGTTCTTTGCGGTTACTTCGCGATCTTTGCGTTTTGGAATGATTTATCTCTATTTTCATAATTGATTGATGTTTCCCCTTCTTTACACCTTTGCTTCTTTTTTCCCTTTTAGTTTATTGAATAACTCCCAGGCCTGCTCCACACTGGCATTTTCATGAATAATGGCATTCAGGGCGCGGATCACCGCTACGGGATTAGGATTCTGCCAGACATTACGGCCAAGATTTACGCCAATAGAACCCTTCTGCATTCCATCATGAACAAACTCAAATACCTCTTTTTCTGTATTACATTTTGGGCCGCCGGCCATAACTACCGGTACCGGACATCCTTCTACCACCTTATCAAAATCCGCACACCAATAGGTTTTTACCACCTTGGCCCCCAGCTCAGCACATATGCGGCAGCAAAGGCCAAGATAGCGGGCATCACGCTTTTCCATCTCCTTGCCAACTGCGGTAACTGCCATTACCGGAATCCCATAATTTTCACATTGATTAACTAAAGCAGCCAAATTTGATAAGGTTTGTTTTTCATAATCACTGCCAATAAAGACACTTAAGCCCACCGCCTGGGCGTTAAGTCTAATAATTTCCTCAATGGATGTAGTCAAGACCTCATTGGCAAGATCAGCTCCAACCATACTTGTCCCACCAGAAACACGTAAGATGATCGGTTTACTACCCACAGCCTCCACACAACTACGCAGCACACCCCGGGTAACAAACAACGCGTCCGCGTACGGCAGCAACGGTTTAATCGTCTCCCCCGGCTTCTCCAAACAGCGGGTCGGTCCCTGAAAATAACCGTGATCGATCGGTAAAAAGAAACATTTCCCATCTTCTTTGATTAACTGCGACAATCTGTTCTTCATTCCCCAATCCATGTAAGACCTCCTATCCTGACAAACAACCTCGGCCAATAAAAAAGGATAGGGGAACATATCCTATCCTTTAAATTTCAAGCGGGGGTGACGGGGCTCAAACCCGCGACATCCAGATCGACAGTCTGGCACTCTAATCAACTGAGTTACACCCCCGAAACTTAAATGCTTCTTGAAGTTTCTTATATTTTCTCACCATATACATCTTCTCGTCAACATCTTTGTACATATAGTGGAATAACTTAATACTGTCTTTAATGCTATAAGCAAGCCTTCCCCCTTTTCCCTTTTTCCCTAAATACCCAGGGCCTAAATTTGCATTCAGAAAAATCACTTTTGATAATGCTTCAAGAAAATCTTTACTGCCCGAAGTAAAAACAGTTAATAAGCTAAAAGTCTTCCCATATTTTTTATTTTTTCTCAAATAATACCCAAAGGAAACAGAGCCGTCTCCATCAAAATTACCCCGGATAAAATGTCTAAGATATTTAACCGGTATTTTAGGTAACCGCATTGACAAAGCCTTATTCCGTGTAAAACCTAATTTCAACAAATCCTCGTAAATTTCTTTACTCCCAATTTGCAATCGATAAATATCTTTTTTGTTGCTAGGACCTTTGGCCTTAGACTCAATTCTATGTCTAGAATTCATTAACGCCTTTACTTTTTCAAGTAAAGATTTATCCGTAGAATCAAAATGAATGTACTTAGATCCCCCTGAATTTATCGCTATGCTCCCATCTGCTGAAAAGTAGCCCAACACATAGGCCATTTCCGGCGACCAATGTTTGAAAAAATCTACATTTAGATTACCCTTGGTTCTCTGGATCCTTCTATCGGGACCATGATATCTTTCTTTTTTCTTTAGTTGTCTTGTTTTGTATAGCCAGCTAGTTAAGTTTCTGTCGGTAAAGCGGCGGCAACTTTGTGTCGGGATATTAAGCTCATGGAACCATCTTGTTATCGTCGGACGGGAGACATCTAATAGCCTGCCAATCTCCTTATGCATCATATCTTCCGGCCAATGCATCTGATAAAGGAGATCTTCTAGATCAGCATCCAACCTATTTTCAATTTCTAAAACTTTCTCTTGCACTGTGTTTTTAATGTTTCAAAATGGGCGCTAGAGGGTTTGAACCTCTGACATCTACCTTGTAAGGGTAGCGCTCTCCCAGCTGAGCTAAGCGCCCCTAAAATTCGGTATATATTACCCCAGCCCTTGTCAAGTGTCAACAGATTTGAAATATGTAGGGGCCGGGCAGTCTATATCCATTCCTATAATGGCAGTTTATATCCATTCCAATAATAGCAGCCCCGCAAAGCGGGGCAGTCCCAGCAACGCTGGGGCTTGCCCCGGCCCGGGGTAGGGGCCGGGCCTGCCCGGCCCCTACATTAAATTTGCATGTATCGCGCATTTTATCAATTATTGTCAACCATTTGTAATTTAATCTGTCCATATTTTGTACGCCCCATTTTGTAGGAATTATGGACAAAATAGAGCACTTTAGCTTTGCTACAAAATGGAGCGGCTTTTTTCTACTTCAAGATGCTTCCCCGTAAAATGTTACATTTATTATTATATAATTATTTTATGGCAATTATGGCATGAAAAATGCTGGTATATAAAATGACCGTGAAAGCAGATATTGACTGATCTTTATAAATTTAGTTTCAGTAAAAGGCAAACTATCTGAAAAGATAGGGCGCAAAGCTAAAGGGCCTTATCCCCGATGAATATCGGGGGATGGCAGCCAGTTACCTGACATATTTTTGACCCGATAAAGCAATATACAGCCCATTTTCAGATAGCCCTGAAAATGGGCTTTATTTTTGAATAAAGACCTGACAAATTCTCGAGGGGGCTTGAGATGAACGGCAAACGGGCGATAAAATGGTTTCTCTCTTTTCCTATTAAGATATATAGGAAGAGGATTTTTGTTGCCATTTTAAGCCTGTTCTTAGCTCTGGCCTTTGCTGCCGGCTGGGCAGAAGAAGAAAAAGAAAAATATGCTCCTAATGAAATCCTGGTTAAATTTAAAATCCTCCAGCAGGATGATGCCCTGCTTTCTCTCCGTAACCGTTTAAATGCCGTTAAGATTAAACAATTTGCCATTAACGATGTTTATCAGCTGAAACTGCCCGCGGGAAGTTCTGTAGAAAACGCCGTTGCCGATGCCTACAGTAACCCTAACGTAGTCTACGCCGAACCAAACTATGTTGTGGATATTAACTCCACCCCCAATGATACGAACTTCAGTCAACTCTACGGCCTGCACAATACCGGCCAAACCGGAGGCACGGTTGATGCTGATATTGACGCGCCGGAGGCCTGGTCAATAGTCACGGAAGTACCGGATGACATTATTATTGCGGTTATTGATACCGGCGTTGATTATACCCATAGTGACCTGGCCGCAAACATGTGGGTAAACGGTGATGAAATACCCGATAACGGTATTGATGATGATAACAACGGCTATATAGATGATTACCGCGGCTGGGACTTTTCCTATAATGACAACAATCCCATGGACGGCCACTCTCACGGCACGCATTGCGCAGGGACCATTGCCGCAGTGGGCAATAACAGTACCGGCATTACCGGTGTCTGCTGGAAAGCAAAGATTATGCCGGTAAAATTTCTTAGTGACGGGGGCAGCGGTTATACCTCTGACGCTATTGAATCTGTCCAATACGCCGTGAATAACGGCGCGAAAATATTAAGTAATTCCTGGGGCGGCGGAGGTTATTCTCAAGCCCTAAAAGACGCCATCACGGAAGCTCACAATGCTGGCGCCTTGTTCATAGCTGCTGCGGGCAACAGCGGGAGCGACAATGATTCTTATCCCCATTATCCATCAAGCTATGACGTTCCCAATGTAATCGCGGTAGCCGCAACTGATCACAACGACAACATGGCATATTTTTCCTGTTACGGCCCGACATCCGTTGACCTCGCCGCCCCGGGTGTAAGTATTATGAGTACCACCCCAGGAAATAACTACGCAAAGTACAGCGGCACCTCCATGGCCACTCCCCATATTTCCGGTATCTGCGCCCTGATCTGGGCGGTAAATACAGCGGAAACAAACCTGCAGGTGAAAAACCGCCTGTTCAGCACTGTTGATCACCTGCCGGCCCTGTCCGGTAAGATGGTTACCGGCGGCCGCGCCAATCTCTATAAAGCGGTCACCGCCCAGGCGGACGATAACGCTCCGGCAGCCATTAATGATTTGGTAATTTCCGGCACACCTACTTATAAATCGATCAGCCTGGCCTGGACCGCTACCGGTGACGACGGAGCCAGCGGAACAGCAACAAGTTATGATCTGCGCTGTTCCACATCGGCGATCGATAATGATAATTTCAATTCCGCCAGCGCGGTAACCGGCCTGTCTCAACCCAAGGCCAGCGGCGCGGCGGAAACATTCACTGTTTCCGGCCTGAATCCTAATACCACCTATTATTTCGCCATCAAAGCACTGGATGAATGGGGTAACACCGCCAGTATCTCTAATTCCGTAAGTACCCGGACCGGTGCGGCCTCGGTAATCTACCAGGAAAAAGTGGAAAGCGGCCCTAACGGCTGGACCGTCTCCGGAACAGACGGCAGCGGCGGAGCGGCCCTCTGGCACCAATCACATAACCGTTTTCAGAGCAGCACCACCTCCTGGTACTACGGTCAAAAATCAACTCGTAATTATAATACCGGCAAACGCAACTATGGCTCGATTACTTCCCCCACTATCAACCTGACTGCCGCCACCAGTGCCGACCTGATTTTCAATTACTGGCGTTCAGTTGAATCTTATTCCTATCCTTATGATGTACTGAAAATAGAATTTTCGCCGGACAACGGCACCACCTGGCAAACCCTGAAGACAATCAGTTCCACTACCCCCAGCAAAAAGCAATGGGTAAGTTCTGATTACATTGAATTAGAACCGGGAACAGAATGTAAATTAAGATTTAGTTTTGATACCCGGGACGCAATTGCCAATTATTATGAAGGCATATATATAGATGATATTGAAATAGTGGGAATTGAACCTCCGGATGATACCGCCCCGGCAGCGATTACCGATCTCGCCGTCACCGCTACCGGCACGACGTATGTGAAACTTTCCTGGACCGCTACCGGCGATGACGGTACTGAAGGAATCGCCTTTTCGCATGACCTGCGCTACAGCACCGGCACAATTAACGATGATAATTGGACCACCGCTACTCAGGTTACCGGTGAACCCAGTCCGGAGACCAGCGGCCAGACCCAATCCCTGACGGTAAGCGGACTCAGTCAGGGCACCAGCTATTATTTCGCCTTGAAGGCCATGGATAATGCCGGCAACGAATCACTGCTCTCTAATGTTACTAATACTACGACATTGACACCGCCGATTGCCAACGTCAATCCGGCAGAAATGCCGCTGGTAACTTTGGAACCAAACACCACCACCACCAAGACGCTGACAATCAGTAACACCGGAAGCAGTCCGCTGGAATTTTCGTTAACAGACACAAAAATAAACTCCCTGGCCTGCCCGGTGCTGGAGGCGGCCCAAGCAGCGGAAGAAACAGAAGCCAAAATCAATAATCCCAACGCCGCTTATAAGGAAAATGAATTACTGGTAAAATTCCGCGGCGGCGCGGCAGTAAGCACCATTAACGCTGAGGCCGGCGTTGAGGTACTTAAAACATTCAGCCAGATAAACGTTTATTTATTAAAGATCAGTTCCGCACAGTCCCTTGCTGAAACATTATCTTTTTACGAGGAACATCCCGAGGTTGATTACGCCGAATATAATTATACCGCGGAGACCTTTGCCCTGCCCAACGATACTAAGTTCACTGAACTCTACGGCCTGCACAACACCGGCCAGACCGGAGGAACAGCGGACGCGGATATTGACGCGCCGGAGGCCTGGGACTATTTCACCGGCTCAGAAGAAATGGTTCTGGCGGTAATCGATACCGGCATAGATTATAAGCATCCGGACCTCTCCGCTAATATGTGGCACAATGCCGGTGAAATACCGGGCAATAACATTGATGATGATAATAACGGGTATGTAGACGATTATTATGGCTATGATTTTTATAATAATGACGGTGATCCCTGGGATGACCATTCTCACGGCACGCATTGCGCCGGGACAATCGGCGGAGTGGGTGATAATAATATCGGTGTGGCCGGCGTAAACTGGCAGGTAAAGATTATGGCATTGAAATTCTTAAGCGCCTACGGATCCGGCTCATATGCCGATGCGGTAGAAGCAATCCTCTACGCCAGCGACCAGGGCGCAAAATTATCCAGCAACAGCTGGGGCGGCAGCGGCTATTCCCAGGCCCTGAAAGATGCCGTTGAATACGCTAAGAACAAAGGATGTTTATTTGTTGCCGCTGCCGGAAACAGTGCGGCCAATTCTGATTACAGCCCCCTCTATCCGGCGGCCTATAATTCCACTAATATCATTTCCGTAGCCGCGCTTGATCATAAAAATAATCTGGCCTGGTTCTCAAACTATGGAGCAACCACCGTTGACCTGGGAGCCCCGGGTGTCTATATACTGAGCACCCTGCCTAATAATTCTTATGGTAAATACAGCGGCACCTCCATGGCCACACCGCATGTCAGCGGCGCCTGCGCCCTTGTCTGGGGACAAAAACCAACATTGACCGCTGCCCAGGTAAAGGCCACAATCCTGGAGGCCGCAGAACCAATTGCCGCCTTAACCGGTAAATCAACTACCGGGGGCTGCCTCAACGTTTTTAACGCTATTCAAAAAGAGGATGATGAAGTGCCGCCGGCCGCGATCAGCGATTTGGTGACCACCGGAAAAACATTTAAGTCTATCACCCTCAGCTGGACAGCCAGCGGAGACGACGGTCTAACGGGAACCGCTACCGGTTATGATCTGCGTTATTCCAGCGAAACCATTACCGCTGATAATTTTAGTTCTGCTACCCAGGTAGCCGGCGAACCCACCCCGAAGGCGGCCGGCACAATGGAATCAGTAATCGTCAGCGGCCTGGAATATAATACTACTTATTATTTCGCCCTTAAAGTTAAGGATAATGTCGGTAACTGGAGTACGCTTTCTAATGTTAAGAGCGGCGTTACCGCTACCCCAACCATTATCTTCCAGGACAATATGGAAAACGGCTCCGGCAACTGGTCAGCACAATCACCCTGGGCTCAAACAGATGAAACTGCCAAAAGCACGATTACCTGCTGGAGCGATAGCCCACAGAGCTTGTACGACAACAATATTGACGTCAGCCTTACTTCCTCAACACTGGACCTGACAAAACTAAAGAGCGCCTCAATTAAATTCTGGCATAAATATGCCCTGGAGAAAAATTATGACTATGGTTATGTAGAAATTTCCTCTGATAATGGCAGCAGCTGGACGCAGATAAAATCTTACACCAGTATGCAGAACAGTTGGGTAAATGAATCGCTGGACATAAACGCCTATGCCGGAAAAGAGATCAAGATCAGGTTCCGCTTGGTCACCGATTACAGTATTACCACCGACGGTTGGCACATTGATGATATTGTTGTTTTGGGCTCAGCAACCGCCTGCGGCTGGCTGACCCCGGACAAAACCAGCGGCACGGTGGCCCCGGCAGCCAGCACTACCGTTACTTTTACCTATAGTGCTCTAGACCTGGATCCGGGCAGTTTTTCCACGGAAATAAACGTCAGCACTAATGATCCCGATAACAACCTGGTTATTGTACCGGCCTCAATGATTGTTGAACCAACCCCGCCGTCCGGGCCGCCTGAAATCGAGTTCAGCTCACACACTACCGGAACACTGCTTAATAAAAAACAAATAGATATTTCAGGCACCATTGACTACAATTATTCTGTTGTTAAGGTAAACAACACTACTGCCGCAATCAGTAACAACAGTTTTGGCGCGACAATTACACTCAGCGAAGGTACAAATACTATTTCCGCAGTGGCCACCAACTCTGCCGGCACCACGACAAAATCCATAACCTTGATTGTGGACACTACTCAACCGTCAATTAATATCAGCTCACCGGCTGACGGCTCAAAAACCAGCAGCAGTACCGTAACCGCCAGCGGCACCGCCAGCGACAACCTGGAAATCTCCACGGTAACGGTAAACAGTAAAGCGGCCGCACTGAACGGCTCCAGCTTCCTGGTAGCAAATATTTCTCTGGATGAAGGCACTAACACCATTACCGCCCAATCAATAGATAAGGCGGGCAATACCCAGACTGCCTCCATTACCGTTATTAAGGACACTATCGCCCCGGCTATCTCGATAACCTCACCACAAAACGGCGCCTATCTAAAAAGTAAGAAAATCACTGTTTCCGGTACGGTCAGCGACGCCAACGACATCGGCTCGGTAACCGTTAACGGCCTGGCGGCCTCCGTGGAAAGCCACAATTTCAATGCCGACGGCATCAGCCTGAACGAAGGACAAAACAATATCAATATCACCGCCATTGATGAAGTTGGCAACCGTTCACAATCTTCAATCACCGTTTATCTTGATACAAAGGCACCGACAATAAAAATAAGTTCACCCAAAAACGGAGCGGTAACCAAAACAGCCTCAATAAACATCAACGGCTACGCAAATGAAACCGTAACCGAGGTAACGGTTAACGGCCGGGTGGCTGCTATCTCCGGCACAAACTTCTCTTTCGGCGCCCTTAATCTCTCCGCAGGGAAAAACACCATTACCGCCCAGGGTAAAGATCGGGCCGATAATTCCAATTCTACCTCCATTACCGTAACCTATCAGGCGCCGGAAGCAAGCATTGAGGTGGCGCCAACTATGATACCAGAGGTAACTCTAAATTATGGTGATACCACCACTCAGTCCCTGAACATTAAAAGCACCGGCGAAGCGGACCTGAGTTTTAGTGTCACCCTAAATGAAACGAGCACTAATATCTATAGTAATAATAATTCTTTCGCGCAAGCACAAATGGCGGTTCCGGATGCCGAAGGACAATTAATTGATCCGGATTACGCGGAAGCGGAAAACGGCGCAAATTTCCAGGCAACTCATGCCCCGAACAGACTGTTGGTAAAATACAAAGACGGAATCTCTTCACTGCAGGCGGAATCAATCAATGCCCTGGTGGGAGCGGAAACGGTTAATATCTATCAGGAAATCGGCCTACATAAAGTAGAAATCCATTCCGGGATAGAGTTGCGTGAGGCAATTAATCTCTACATGAAAGATGACTCCGTGGCCTATGCTGAACCGGACTATGAACTGCAGGCACTAAAAACCCCCAATGACGCGAAATTCTCCGAGCTTTGGGGTCTGCACAACACCGGCCAGAGCGGCGGTAAAGCCGATGCGGACATCGACGCCCCGGAGGCCTGGAATCTTACCACCGGTTCCAGTACCGTAATTATTGCCGTTATTGATACCGGTATTGATTATAATCACAGCGATCTTGCAGCCAATATGTGGAAAAATACCGATGAAATAGCGGGTAACGGAATTGATGATGACGCCAACGGTTATGTAGATGATTATTATGGTTATGACTTTTACAATAATGACGGTGATCCTTATGACGATAACAATCACGGCACACACTGCGCCGGCACAATCGCCGGTGTAGGTAATAACGGTACCGGCGTAGCCGGCGTTAACTGGACAGCACAGGTAATGGCCGTTAAATTCCTCTCCGGCGGCGGCTGGGGCTCTACCTCAGATGCGATTGAAGGAATAATCTATGCTGCCGATAACGGCGCCAAGATCCTCAGCAACAGCTGGGGCGGCGGCGGTTATTCCCAGGCCCTGAAAGACGCGGTAGAATACGCCAAGGCGAAAGATGTGCTTTTTGTGGCGGCAGCGGGAAATTCCGGTACCAATAATGACCAATCACCCTCATATCCGGCAAGTTATGATTCTACTAACATTATCTCGGTTGCCGCTATTGACCATAATGTTTCTCTGGCCTATTTCTCCTGCTACGGAGCAACCTCGGTGGATATCGGCGCCCCAGGAGTAAGTATTTACAGCACGGTACCGGGCAACAGTTATTCCAGTTTCAGCGGCACCTCGATGGCAACCCCGCATGTCAGCGGTGTAGCCGGACTTGTACTGGCCAAGAATTCCAGTCTTAATGCCGCTCAGCTAAAGGCCGCCATCCTCAACGGGGCAGTAGTTACTTCCGCCTTAAACGGTAAATGCGTCACCGGTGGACGCCTCAATGCCCTTAATGCCCTAGAACTGGAGGAAGATAATACTCCCCCGTCAGCCATTGATAATCTGGCAGTTTCGGCAATCAGCTTCCAATCAATAACTCTTAACTGGACCGCTACCGGTGACGACGGAAAAAGCGGAACGGCAGCCAGTTATGATGTACGCTATTCAACCAGTGCGATCACCAGCGCTAACTTCAGCCAGGCAACACAGGCCAGCAGCACACCGGCCCCCAGCGGTGCCGGTAACAAAGAATCTTTTGCCGTTACCTCTCTGGCGGAAGATACTCTTTATTATTTCGCGATTAAGGTCAATGATAATGTGGCCAACGCCTCCGGCATATCCAATCTTGTTTCCGCCACCACCTCTAAAGGGGTGGCCATCTACAGCGACGATATGGAAAGCGGCACCAACGGCTGGACAGTTTCCGGCACCGACGGTAACGGCGGAGAGGCCCTCTGGCACCTGAGCCATAACCGTTATAAAAGCAGTAATACCAGTTTCTATTACGGCCGGGAAAGTCAGCGGGACTATGATACCGGCGCCGGTAATTACGGCACCTTAATGAGTCCGGTAATTGACCTCACGGAAGTTTCTGACGCCGGTTTGAGCTTTCATTATTGGCGCGAAGTAGAGAGCTATCCAGGACAATATGATCTTTGTTATATAAATATTTATAAATACAGCGATTATAGTTCCGATACCATCTGGTACAAATCCTCCGCCGATTCCTCAGCGGCCAGCTGGCATTATTCCGGCCTGCTTGACCTGTCTGATTACTGCGGTGACCAAATCAGGGTAATTTTCATCTTTTATAGCATTGACGGCATTTCCAATAGTTATGAAGGCTGGTATATTGATGATGTGAATGTCTACGGTTCAATCACCACCCCCGACTGGATCAGTGCCAGCCCAAATATCGATACCCTGGCCCCGGGGGAAGCAACAGAAATAACCCTCTACTATAATGGAGAGGTACCGGCCGGAGAATATATCGGCAATCTCCGCATCAGCAGTAACTCCAGCAGCAGCAGTGCGGTTGATATCGAATTAAAGTTAACGGTCAATGTCCAACCGGAACTCAAATGGTATCTGGCCGAAGGCTGTACTGACGGCTTCGACCAGTTTGTGCTGATTATGAACCCTAATGAAAGTGAGGCCTCCGTCAAGGTTACCTTTATGAAACCAGACGGTTCGGTAGTGGAAAAATATTTGTCCGTGGGCGCCAAGAGCCGGCTGACAATTTACGCTAATGATTCTGTACCCAATGAATCTATTTCCACCATGGTGGAATCATTAAATAACGTAACCATTATCGCTGAACGCGCCCTCTACTGGAATTCCGGTGATATCAGCTGGGCCGGCGGGCACTGTACCCCGGGAACAAGCAGTCTAAGCACACAATTCTACTTTGCGGAAGGCTGCACCGCCAACGGTTTTGATACCTGGATCCCGTTAATGAATCCGCAAAGCCAGGAGGCAACAGTCTATGTTTCTTTTGTTAAACCTGACGGCTCGACCATTGATAAACAATTCAGCATTCCGGCAACCAGCCGTTACACGATTTATGTAAACGAACACGTACCAAACGAATCGGTATCCACGATTATTTCCTCCAGTCTGCCGATTGCCGCGGAAAGATCGATGTACTGGAACAGCAGCGGCTATAGCTGGATCGGCGGACATATTGCCACGGGGATCACCAATCCGGCAACCAGCTGGTACCTGGCTGAAGGCTGTACGGCGGCTGGATTCAGCGAATGGATACTGATAATGAATCCTAACAGCCAGGAAGCAAATGTCAGCGTCCAGTTCATGAAACCCGACGGCAGTACGGTGACAGAAAACATTATCATCGGGCCAACAGCCAGATACACCATTCACGCTAACAGCCACGTACCTGATGAATCCATCTCGACCCAGATAGAAAGTGATGTGCCCGTAGTCGCGGAACGGGCAATGTACTGGGATATTAACGGTATCCCCTGGATCGGCGGGCACGTATCCCCCGGTACCAGCAACGCTTCACTGCGCTGGAACCTGGCCGAAGGTTGTACCAGCGGCACCTTTGATGAGTGGATCCCGATCATGAACCCCAACAGCACTGACGCCCGCATAAAGGTAACCTTTATGATGACCGACGGCAGCACACATGAGGAATATATCAATATTGGCGCCACCAGCCGCTATACTATCCACGTGGACGATTATCTGCCCGATCACTCTCTTTCCACTTTAATCGAATCAGTGAATAACATACCGGTAATTGTGGAACGGGCCATGTACTGGTCAAGCTCAAATTCCAGCTATGGTGAAGTCCCGATGGTGGGTGGGCATGCGTCCCTAGGCGTTGAATAGAACCGATTTAGTGTGTCACGTGCGGGTTTTTGAATACAGTTTATTTTCTCGCCATTAAGACAAAATTATTCGAGCGAAAGATTTCTTTATAGCGGCCACCAGCCAGTAATTCATCCCAGAGTATCTTTTCTGCGCGAAGAAACCCGTCCTGATCCAGCATCTTCTTGTCCCGCAGCCATAGTGACGGAGAATAAAACAAATAGTCCGCCTTCACATCCGCCGGGAAAGCCCCTTCTCCGGCCGAACAGATATTATTATACCAAAAAATATTTGGGCGATTAGAAAGGTTTGGCAAAAGCTGGAATTGCGTAAAGACAGAACTTTCATCTGGGAGCAAACACTGAACTTTCCTGTATTCCTGATACAAAGCCGGCTGGGGACAACTGAAAATATTTCGTTTAATTAATTTACTCACCACCCGGGCATCAAACTCCCTGCCGCCGTAATAAAAGAGGGAACAAAAAATAAACCAGATGCAAATCCCTGCCCGGGCCGCCGGGAATTTCTTCCGCAAATAACGCAATCCGTAAATAAAAGAAATAAAAAGAAAAGGCACAATCAGCGCCGCGTGCCAGATATGCATAATAACGGCTACATCATCTATTAGCAAATTAATGGCTAGAAATGGTAGGGCCAGTAAAATAAGCGGGCTAAACAAAGGTACAAACCACAAATACCTGAAAAGATTAAAGAAATAATTGATCTTAACCGGCGTAAGAATCAATGCCGGATTCACAATAAACGTTTGCGCGTCTTCAATGATCTTACTATTAATGTAGCCATAACCCCGCAGCCTGGGAATAAAAACAACCAGGCAAAGAAACAAACCCAGGCTGACTACAGCAATCACCAGACCCAGCCAGCGATAACCCCTGGCTTGTCGCGGAAATAAAAGCAGATATACACCCACACTGGCAACAGCCAGATACACATCTTCTTTACACAAACCCGCCAGGAATAATAGCACCAGCACCAATATTATTCTTTCCCTTTGTTTAAAATAAAAAGCAAACAATATCAGCGGAATAGCATAATATTCAAAGCGGGATTCACTGAAAGGCAAACCCAGAACCAGAGGATAAAACAAGTACAGCAAGGCCGTCAACAGGGCCCACCAGCTGTTTTTTAACACCCTAGAAGCAAGAAGAAATATCGGCACCGCGGCCAGGCTGACTGCCGCGGCCTGGGCAACCAACAGAAAGCTTGCTTCCTGAAATAAATAATAAAAGGGAGCGAGCAAAAGAATAATAAAATAGTAATGATCCTTAAGCAAATTCCAGTTTTCAAAGGGCATATACCAATTAATAATATCACTGCGCAGCCATTGACCGCGGCAGGTGTACCACAATCCCTGATGGTGGAGAGCCAGGTCATGGGCATTGCCGAAACCAAAAGAATAATATTTATATAGCACCACCGGAATAATAAGGGCATTATATACGATCAGGATCGCCCACAGGTAATACCAAGGATTGGTCCAGATTTTCGTAAAAGACCGCAGGCGCCAACAAAGCAGGCCACTGACTACAAACACCGCTAAAGGCGACAGAAAAGTATCTACCGCCAAACCCAGCGGCCGGTAAACAAATCCCCCAAAAACAAAAACCGCCAGAAAGAGGAAGAAAGAGAAAAATGTAATAAATCCTATGAGGGGGGTAAAAATCAGCCTGAGCTTTATCAAAATCGATTTCATATATTTTTTAGCCACCGATCGAGCTTCGCTCGCGGGTTTCACGAATTAAAAAAATAATTTCGAGCTTAGCTCGTCAGTGTAATCCGTGGCTAAAACAAATTCACCTTATACAGCTTGAATTGATACTCTTTCTTCTGCCCGCGGCAATCGGCGCCCCAGAGCTTGTGCGGGTAAATTTCCAGCACAGAGAGATTACAATTTTCTTTATCAGGATACTGCTCCCCCAGCAGGCGGCAAAGAGAAATCACATACTCACCTCTTTCTTCTGCCGCCGGCACGGGATAAAGGCGCCGCCCCCAGCAATCCGCCAGGCCATCACCGTTTGTATCGATCCCAATAACTATTTCTATTGTCTGAACAGCACTATCTTCTACTTCATAATCTAAACTCAGCCAGCCATAATCACGTAAATTAAGATAAAGGTTTTTAAACTCTATTTTTAAATATTCATCCTCCTCCGGCCCGCCATCGAACTCTACCCGGACGGTCAGGCCCTCGTGATCACTAATCTGCCGCGAGGATTGAATATTATGACCGGAAAACAACAATCTCTCTGCGGAATTCTCTTCTCCCAGATGGAATTTGTAAGGTGTTTCAGCTAGCCGCTCAAAAAGCACAAAGCCATCTCTGTTTAGCACCCGGCCGAATTTACCTTCAGCAATCAGTTCCTTAATCAAATCTCTGTCATCCACATTACCGGAACGATGTTTATAGCTAACCTGATCAGAATAGAGGACATACCTGACCGACTGATCATCCTCTTCCCTGGTCAAGAAACGGTTACGGCCTTGATACACACGTTCGTGATCATAAAAAAGATGGATGAGCGGTAACTGCACAATGATCGCCTTATCCCTGGGAAGATAACTTTTGATCTGTTCCACTCTCTTATAATACCCCGGCTTCCCTGTCTGCCATAATTTTTCGCACTTAAAAGGCAATAAGATCTTCTTATAAAACAGCTCCCCGCCGCTGCTTAGAGAAAGTGAAAAAATGAGCACTAGCAGCGGAACAGACAACCACTTTCTTTGTCCCAGTTTTAGCCGGGAAAAAAGATTAGCCAAACCATAAACAAAAGCAATAAAAATAAAGGGCAGTAAAACAGTGCTGTGCCAGATATTTACCGTTACAAAAATAGGATCGTCAGTAAAAAGATCACTTACCAAATTCTGAAACAGCCCCGGCACCACTAAAATAATCTCTTTAGCCAGAAAGGGCAAAAACCAAAGCAGCTTAAACTGATCAAAGAAAAAACCCAGCTTAGGCGCACTGAACATCCGGCCGAGATAAAGCCTGCTATTGCCAAGAAAGCTCTTTAAATCAAGATAATGTACCAGCGGATCGTACACCCCCCCCACCGAGAAGAAGGGTCCGATAACCTTTAAATAAATTAAAAGGATGCCCACACTAATAAGGCCGATAAACAAACCCGCCAGCCGCTGGCCTTTTCCCCGGGTAAACAGAAGCATGTATAAACCAAAGAAGGCCGTTACCAGCAGGATGTTTTGTTTACAAAGAGCGGCCAAGAGCAGAAAAACCACTACCCATTTCAATCTCGATTGCTGAAGAAAATAGAAGGCCCAAAAAAGAAAGAAAACAGCAAAATACTCCAGGCGGAAATCAAAAAACAACAGCCTTATTGTTAAGGGATATAACAAAAAACAAAGGCTGATCAGTAACCCCAACCAGGCATTTTTCAATCTGACTCTGGCAAGTAAAAACAGGGGAAAGATACTGGCAGAAAAGATAAATGTCTGTAAGATAAAAAGATATTCGGCATTACGAAAAATAAAGCAAAAGGGGATGAAAAAGACTAACAAACCGAAAAAATGGTCGCCAAAAACACCAAAAGGAACCTCTCTGGTCCAGGGCCAGATACCGGACTGCAGCGGGTTCCCATTGAAAGTATTGTACACCGCCTGCACCCGGCTGCAAAAATCATTTGGTGTAATCAGATTGAAATTATAGTAATTATTAAGTAATACCGGCACAACAAACAGATTAAACAGGATAAATAACAAAATCAGATAATGTTGGGGCTGCTGAAAGACCGGCGGCAAGGGCCTCTCTCTTTTTTGGTCCAAATAACGCTTAATAAAGAGTAGCATTACCAGACTAACCAGCGGCCAGGCAATCGACTGAAACTTGATCAGCCCGAAGGCAAAACCAAAGGGATGGTATTCATACACCCCGCTTAGCAGCATGAGCACAATAATCCAGAAATTAAAAAAAACAAGAAAGTCTACTAATTTAGGGATACACAGCTTAAACTTCATCAGTCAATCTCCTTACTTTTTAATGATTCCTCAATCTTAAAATCACTCAAGGCGAAGGCGACACAGCGTTTGTCATTATTGCCCAAAACATCGCCGATACAATCTTCTCCCTGCGGAGAATAGAATTTAAGTGTATTCTCACCGGGCGGAAGAAGAACATCTCCTAAGATAACTTCTTTTGCCGCCTGAATATTCATTTTCTTTAGCAGTTGATTATTCAGAAAAATCTGTAATTCTCTTTCCTTAATAAATGATTTTATTATAAAAGAAACTTTAACTTTCCTTTGTTTCTTATTATCGCCAAGCCAAATAGTGGCGTTATTACCCAGCCAGCGCCACAGGTTGTCGCCGGCCCATTTTTCCCAACTGCCAAAATTTTCCCAGAAAACAGTAACCAATTCCGGTGCTTTAGCTCTCACAAGATAAACTGAAGCAAAGGGAAACTCTTTGGCTAAAATCAATCCGGAATTTTGCCTTATGCGTGTTAACTCGCTCTCTTGATAATCATCCTTATGCACGACTAGATATTCCGCCCCCAGATAGGCCAGTAAAGCAGCCGCATCTTTACTCCAGGGCCGCACACATTGGCGACGACAGGCATCCCCCAATGAACCTTCCGGCGCTCCATTAATCATTTTCTTTTTGTGTCTAGTCTGATAGAAAAGATAATGGCTCTGCTTTCCTGTTGTTGCCCGGGCAAAAGGATACTCCACAATCACCGTTTCTGCCGGCTGCTTCGCCAGCCACTGATAGACAGCCGGAGTGGAGGAAAGATCAATATTATGATAGGGAGGAATGTTAAAATACTCTAACAAAAGAACAGTAAGGCAAAAGCCCGCCAGTAGTTTTTTTCCCCAGACCTGAGGAATCAAGGAAAGAAGATAATTGAGGCCAAAGGCCGCCAGAATAGCGACGGCAGCAAGAACAACTATCCCCATCCGGGCATAAACCCTAAACATCGGGAAAAAACGATAGGCAAAAAAGCCAAGATTAGGAATGACTAACCGGCCCAGACGAAATACCGGCGCCAGGGAAAAAACAAAAAACAAGCAGACAGTAAGCGCCAGAAACGGTACTACCGGACTTACTATCCTCTTCCGCCACCAGCCCACTACGGCAATAACTACCAAACTCAGGGGTAAATAACCAAGATATAAGCTCCGCTCAAAATAATGGCGGGAAAGCCCCGCCCTGCCCCAAAGGGGATGAAATTCCGTTGGGATAAAATAATCCCACCACCTGGCAGCATATTTAAAAAGATCCCGGTAATCATGCCGATAGAGGGGACCAGCATATTTAATCATCTTTGGGATTATAAAAGGTGCAATAATCACAACCGCCAGTACTGCCCCACCGATCAATAAACTAATGTTACGCAGATTTAAGAAATCCCTTTTTTTAACCACAATCATCCAGATAACCCAAAAAACACTAAAGATCCCCATAAAATACCCGTAATAGTAATTACTCAAAGAAAGCAGGGAAAACACTAAACTACAGAAGAAAACATTCTTTCCGTTCAAGTCGAAAGAGAGACGATAAAGGCAAAAAAGGTAAAGCGGAATAAAGAAGGATACCGCCATTCCCAGATGCTGACCGCAATGCAATAATTGATCCGGCGCCAAGGAAAAAATAATTGCCGCTAGCACACCAGTAGGAATACTCCCGGTTAGCTTACGGACCAGCAGATACATCATTACTAAAGAAAGAAAAAGCCCCGCTAGGGTAATAATATTATAGGTGAGTATTTCATTGCCCAAGAGAAAATTTAAGGCGCCCACTGGATAATCTAATAAAGGAGAAATCGGCCGCGCCGCCCAATCAAGACCGAAGGGATAAGCCACCAGCGGGACATAATCAGCCGACACCCCTTCACTCCAGGCCGTCGCATACCACCAGATCCACCATAAGGTCCCTAAGGGATCATCCGGAAACTCTTCCCAGCCATAGATACTGCTCGTCAGATTAAGTATTAAAGGAAATGTAAACAAAAAAGCTAAAAAAATAAAAAAAATGATTACTAGTATTT
>CAZIXI010000038.1:0-19319 GCA_964543115.1 uncultured bacterium | reverse complement strand
GGAGTCTGCCGCGTCTGGATGTGTTATATTCCAAGATCGAAAAACGGTGCACAACCCTTGTTTAGTCGCTAGTCGCTAGTCGCTAGTCGCTAGTCGCTAGTCGCGTGCTGCGCACGTAGAGAGGGTCTGTTATTATGTGGAAGCCTGAAATATCAATAGTTATTCCGGTATATAACGAGAAGGATAGTCTGCCCGTGCTTATTCCCAAAGTAGTGGAGGTGATGAAGCCGCTGCAGCGGAAATTTGAACTGATCCTGGTGGATGACGGGAGTACGGACGGCAGTTTTGATATTATTAAAGGGTATAGTGAAAAGTATATGGAAGTGCGTTATTTACGTTTTAAGGCCAACGGTGGTCAGACAGCGGCCTTTGCCGCGGGTTTTCAGGCGGTGGCCGGAGAGATTGTGGTGACCCTGGACGCCGATCTGCAGAATGATCCGGCGGATATTCCCAGGTTGCTTTCCTGTCTGCCGGAATATGATGTTGTTTGCGGCTGGCGGGCGGATAGAAAAGATACCCGGATAAAAAAAATATCATCACGTATTGCTAACGCGGTGAGGAGACGGATTACGAAAGACTCAATACATGATACCGGCTGTTCGCTTAAGGTGTATAACAAAGTATTGTTAGATAGGATTAAGCTTTTTAAGGGAATGCACAGATTTTTGCCGGTGCTTCTGGCAATGGAAGGTGCTAAGGTTTACGAGGTAAAGGTAAATCATGGGCAGCGCCGCTACGGCATATCTAAATACAATATCGGTAACCGGCTGTTTGTCGGTATCTATGATTTGTTTGCCGTGCGCTGGATGCAGCGGCGTCAGTTAAGTTACGAGATTGCGGAAAGGAGTTAAAATGAATTGGTGGATTGTGATCGGTCTGGGCGGACAACTTTTATTTTTCTTACGTTTTTTTATTCAATGGATCGCTTCCGAGCGGCGCAAGGAAAGTGTTATTCCTATTTCTTTCTGGTATCTCAGCTTAGGCGGCAGTCTTATTTTACTGGCTTATTCTCTGTGGCGCAAGGACCCGGTATTTATTCTGGGGCAATCAATGGGAGCGGTTATTTATGTCCGCAACCTGGTGCTTATTTCCCGCAAGCGGCGCCTGAGCGCGCAGTAATTGTTTTTGACAAGGACAGATGAAATTATTAGACCGGCCCGGTCTTGCAGCTGCTGGATCGGGTTTCTTATTAATGCTTATTGCCGCATGTATTCTCTCCTTTCACTTGGGCGTTCGGCCTTTTTTGAGCAGCGGTGAGTCCCGGGCGGCGGAGATTGCCGCGGAGATGCTGGCCCGGGATGATTTCCTTATTCCCCACCTGAATGAGCAGATATTGCTTACCAAGCCGCCGCTTTTTCATTGGCTGATTATTACTTCCTATAGGATGTTTGGGATTAGTGAGTGGTCCGCGCGCCTGCCTTCATTGTTAGCGGGGATGCTGGTTTTGCTGCTGGTGTTTTTGTTCGGTAAGCAGTTTTGGGATGAGCGCACCGGGTTTTTTTCCGGGTTAATTTTATTGGCGAGTCCAATGTTTTTCTGGTCTGTGCGCTGCGCCCGGATCGATGCCTTGCTGCTGTTTTTTGTTACTGCCTCTCTCTACTGCTTTTGGCGCGGATACCAGAAATTGCCTGGGGGCAAACTCTGGTTGCTCGGCTGGTTCTTTTTTATGGGATTAGGTGTTTTAAGCAAGGGCCCGATCGGGGCCGTGGGGCTGGTGATAGTTTTATTGTACCTTATTTATATCGAGCGGGGGAAAACACTTGGCCGGTTGGGGTGGATCCAGGGGATTATTGTTTTTTTACTGGTGGTTCTGCCCTGGTATATTATGGTTTATTCCCGTGTGCCGGCAGGAAAATCATATCTTTTCTTCCTGCAGCAAAACAAGGCCTGGCTTACCGGCGGCGGTGAGTGGCACAAATGTTATATTTATATTTTCCACCTATTTTTTTCATTTTTTCCGTGGAGTTTATTCCTTCCATTAGCCTTTATCAGCTGTTGGCGGCAATATAAATTGAATAAGGATAAAGACCCGCGAACAGCTTTTTTGTGGACCTGGTTGTTTGTTGTTTTTATTATCTTTAGTTTTGCCGGCAAAAAGGTGGGCCGCTATATCCTTCCGCTTTATCCGGCGGCAGCCTTACTGGTGGGCAGGGAGATCGCCCAGAAAGATCCCCGCCGTTTATTGATGGCCGGGATCGGTGTTTTAGCCGGTTTGTGGGTGTTTATCTTAGCGGGAGTGAATTTCTTTGACTCAATTGTTAATCTCTGGCCGGGCCGGGTAGATCCGCTCTTGGTCAGGATTATCAGCGGTTATCTCCGGGTCAGTAAAACAAGTATAAATATTGTCGGCTGTTTATTGCTTGTCCTGGGAGTCATTGGGATGAAGAAAGAAAGATTCGGCCTGCTGGTGATTATGATCCTATCGTCTTTTATTATGTTCACCCTTTACCTGATTCCTATCGAAAGCAGGTATTATTCCCCTAAACCTTTCTGTGAGCTGCTTAAGGTAAAAACCATTCCTGAACATCCGGTTTATGGCTATAAGTCCTGGGATAATTCCATTCGTTTTTATTACGGGCAGCATGTGGACGTTATTCACAGTGAAGAGGAGCTGCGGCGCTTGCTTAATTCCGACCGGAAGGTATATATCTTTATGTGGGAAAAACGGTATCAGGCATTAGACGCCGATCAGTTCAGTGACCGGATTACTGAAATTATTAAAGGTTACCGGGTCATGGAACATGATGTGGTGTTAATTAGTAACTAATGAAATCTATCTTTCTCTTGTTATTAATAACGGGTGTTCTTTTTCTCAGTTTTCTTGGCCTGCGCGGATTATGTGAGCCGGATGAGGGCAGGTACGCGGAGATTGCCAGGGAGATGACAGAAAGCGGTGACTATTTTACGCCGCGGCTTAATTACATTAAACATTTCCATAAACCGCCGCTGGCCTACTGGCTGGTTGCCGCGAGTTTTAATGTTTTTGGCCAGAATGAATTTACGGCCCGGCTGCCGGTTGCTTTGCTGGGGATCGGCGGAGTGCTAATCTGTTATTTTTTTGCCCGCAGACTGGGATTGTCCGCAACCGGTGCCTGGTGGAGCGCTTTAGTGCTGGCTACTAGCTTACAGTATTTTATCTGGACCCAGGTGCTGGCCTCCGATATGTTTTTTTCCTTCTTTCTCTTTCTGGCCCTGGCGGGATTATCTTCAGTGTTACTGGGAAAGGAATCCCGGCTGATCTATCTGTTCTATCTGGGTATGGGTCTGGCCTTTTTAGTGAAGGGTCCGGTGGCGGTAATTATTCCTTTTTTGGTGTTACTGGTCTATGTTGTGTTGACGAGAGAATGGGGGTTGTTTAAACGGTTAAAAATATTTCCCGGGCTTTGTATTTTTCTGTTAATTGCCGTTCCCTGGTTTGTTTATGTTTGCCGGCAAAATCCCGGTTTGTGGAACTATTTTGTTTTTTATCAGTCGGTGCAGAGATTGTTAACCACCGCTCACGGCCGGAAGGGAGGGTTGCTCTATTTTATTCCGGTACTGTTGCTTGGCGGGTTACCCTGGATAGTATTTTTACCAGCGGCCATAAAGCGAAGCCTTTCATTTGATAAGAGAATAAAATTGTTTCTGCTACTCTGGATTATTGTTCCGCTTGTATTTTTTTCTTTATCCAGAAGCAAGCTGCCGGGATATATTCTGCCGGTGTACCCGGCATTAGCCGTTTTAATTGGCGGCTATATTCAACAAAGGACCGGCCGGCGGGTGTTTGCCCTCATCGCGATCATATCGGCTGTTCTCTATCTGGGCGTGATTATGGTCCTGCCGAAGTTTGAAGAACGCTTAGGTAATAATCTTAGTATTCGCCGGCCGGCACAAATGATAATTAGCGAGCGGCAGGCCGGTGATAAAATAGTAAACTTCCGTTGTTTTTTTCAGGGATTGCCTTTTTACCTGCAGGAGGAAGTTATCCTGGTAGAAGAAGGACGGGAAACACAATTTGAAGGTTTGCTTTCCGCTGAATATACACTTGCTGAATTAAATGACGGCGGCCGTTTCTGGTGTTTTACCCCGGTTGATGATTTTGCGGAAATAAAAGAAAAGGGAGAAATACCTACTAATATAGTCTGGGAAGCAAGTGACTATGTATTGTTTACGAACAGACTAGAGAGCTAAAGACAAAAAAAACACTTTTTTTCTTCGAAGAAAAAGAATGGCGGGCGAAGCGAGCAAAGCGGGCGAAGCGAGCGAAGCTCGTGGTCTTAATATGTACAAACGATTATTCTGGATTTTACTTTTTACGGTTACTGTTCTCAAGCTGATCTATATCGGCTGGGGTCCGCTGGATCTGTCTCCGGATGAGGCGCATTATTGGGATTGGTCGCGTCAATTGGCGCCGAGTTATTATAGTAAGGGCCCGGTTGTCGCTTACACAATTTTTTTGGGGACTAAATTGGGAGAATTGACCGGCTGGCAGCCGTCTAATCCGGCTTTTTGGGTACGTTTCCCGGCGGTTATCTTTTCAATGTTCCTCGGGATTATTGTCTGGCTGTTAACTAAGCGGCTCTGGCTGGATGATCGTCTTAGCTGGTATACGGTATTAGCCTTTCTGGCCGTTCCTGTTTTTGCCCTTGGTTCGATCTTAATGACGATTGATAATCCTTTAGTGCTGTTCTGGGCGCTTTTTGTCTATTTAATTGCCTTGGCCCTGTCCACAAAAAGATCCTGGCCCTGGTATCTGGCGGGTTTAGCATTGGGGTTAGGATTTTTAACTAAATACACCATGATCGTTTTGGTGCCCTGTTTAATTCTATATCTGCTGACTTCCCGGCAGCACCGGGTGTGGTTAGCTAAAAAAGAATTCTTTTTTTGTTTATTGATTGGGGCCCTGTGTTCATTGCCGCTTATTTGGTGGAACGAGCAGCATGGCTGGTTGGGCTTGCGCCATTTGCTTGGCCAGGCGGGAGGAGGAGCATTAATAGCCGATGATTTCTGGTCTTCTGTATTGGAATTTGTTTTTGTCCAAGCGGCGGTTATTTCTCCGCTTATATTTATTTTTGTGATTTGGGGATTTATCATTGGTTTACGGACGGATAATTACATATTTAAATTGCTATTTTGGCTGGGTGCGCCGTTATTATTGTTTTATCTTCTGCTTTCATTTCACAAGCATTGCCAGCCTAATTGGCCGGTCCCGGCCTATTTTACCGGTATTTTGTTGGCAGCGGTGATCTTCCTCCTCCGTTATCCCCGGGGATTTCAACGGGCAATTGCCCTGGGGCTGTTAATGTGGCTGCCGGTCCTCTTAATACCGTTATCCTCTGATCTCTGCGGTTTTTTCCCACTGCGGCTAAATCCCTATTCACGGGTAGAGGGGTGGAAGCGGTTGGGAGAAGAGGTAGGACGGATTAAACAAGAGTTTACTAAACAGGGTGCCTGTTTTGTTTTCAGCGATAGGTATCAGCTAACCGGTGAATTGGCCTTTTATTTACCTGATCAACCCCGGGTTTACTGTACTAATACGGGCAGGAGAATGAATCAATATGATTTATGGAATCCACCGCCGCTGGGGCAAAACGGCATCTATGTTAAACACCGTGATCGGGATATGGATAAGGAAACAGCGTCTCTGTTTCAATCCTGGAAGAAACTGCCGCTGGTAGAGGTCCCGCGCGGGAAAGAATTTTCCGTATTCCTTTGTTATGGTTTCCGGGGCTGGCGCAGCTCGCAGGAAAGAGAAAATGAAATCAGTTATTAAAATTACCATTATCAGTGCCGGTATTATTTTATTGAGTATCTATTTTGCGCTGGCTGTTTGGGGGAGTGATTTAGCGGAGGCCCTAGGCAGCCGAATACTGGATACGGAAGTGCGAGTGGAAAAGGCCAGGTTTATTCCCTGGCGGTTGCAGATGTTGTTGCGGGGGATTTCCCTGCCGCAGTGGCAGGTGAATTTTCCACAAGCCACGGTGTCACTGTTCCCCCTGCGGATGAATTTAACCGGGGTAGGGCTGCTGGAGAAAATTAGTGTTCCGCCGGAGAGTTTCGAGCTGGTGGTTACTAAGAGGAAGGAATGGGATATTAATCTTTTTTTTCAGGATATTGATCTTTGTTCCCCGGCTTGGGAGGGTATCCGCCCGGGAATGGCTACCGCTTACCTAAAGAATGGCTTTGTTGAAGGAACGGTTAGAGGTTATTATTCGCCGGAGAAGGACAAATACTATTTAAATTGTAATTTAAGATTCAACGGTCTTGTCCTGGCGGAAATTGAATCTTTGCCGGAAATTGATTTTATGGGGATTTCCGAAGAAGATCTGATTGAGATTGTAGAAAGTAATGATGGCGTGATTGTGGTAGATTTCAGTTACAGCGGCCCTGCCGATGAGTTGGATCAAATTTATAATTATCGTCCCGGTAAAAAACTTATTTCTCTTCTTGCCCGGCAGATGATTAAGAAGAAGCTTTCTTCCTAAAAGTATCCCTGGAAACAAAAATCCCTGCTTTTATGCCGTAAGGTATCTGTAAGTACTCATTCTGGATAGGTGGGCACCACTGCGACCGGCCTCGCAGCCGGCAATAGTTGGGTTCCCATTCAGTTTTTTACAGAATAACCTATAGATATCTTTTCGGACATAGCAGGGATCTTTGTTTGTGAGAGAGAAGAGTGTCTACCTCTTCTTTTTCCTTTTTGCTTTCTTTTTCTTCTTGCCACCGCGTACCATCTTGGCTCTGGAGATATCTCCCTTTTTGTCTACGAAATAGAGCCAACCTGCTTGTTTCTTGATGCCGACTTTTGCGACTTTCTCTGCCATGTGTCACCTCCTTCTTCAGTTTATGGTTATTGTTAGTTATTCTTTTGTTCTGATTTTGTCCAAAAATCCGGTTGTTTATGTTCTGAGATGTGTATTTTATTCGCGTAATCAGAAATGTTTTTTACATCCTGTTCATCAAAAATAAACCAACCATTTCTATCTCTGTTTGGCGCAGGCACCTTTTTTTGTCTAATCCAGCGTTTTATTGTTTCCGGGTGTACGCCAATTTTAGTTGCTAGGTCACGGGTCCGTAACATCATATTATTCCTTACAACATAAGACAACAATTTACATTATCGTACAACATTATATAACATTATAATTTTTTGTCAACTAAAATCTTTTGCGGAGAAGTGTTTGGGGGTAAGTGGTCCGGCAGCTGTTTTTCGGATAAGTCCCCAGAAATCTTTTTTCTTGACACTAAACTGTATTATTTGGTATAAATACTGGTAGTTTGTGGGAGAAAGTGGGGGATGGTGGTAGGGAAAACGGCGAAGTTTAGCGATAATTAGCCTTGTTTAGGGATAAGTTATTTATTACTAGATAGTTATACAATAAATGCGTATAAATCATTTAGAAACATTACTTGGCATTTTACTATAGAGGGGAGGGGGCAGTGTTTTACGGAGAGTTTAGACACTCGATTGATAATAAGGGCCGGTTAATTGTTCCTGCCAAATTTCGGACAGTATTAAAAGATAAATATATTGATAAATTTTATATTGCCCGCGGCTTGGAACGCTGCTTATTTGTTTTTACAGAGAATGACTGGAATGTATTAGAACAGAAATTCCGTACTTTACCTCTTACCAGCGGTACCGCCCGCGCTTTTAGCCGTCTTCTTTTTTCCGGAGCCTATGAGGCGACCTGTGACCGTCAGGGCCGTATTCTTATTCCAAATCACCTTCTTCAGTACGCGCACATTTCCAAGGATGTATTAATTATCGGAGTATCCAACCGTATCGAGATATGGGATGTTACTACCTGGGATGATTTTTCCAGTGTTTCAATAAATGATTATGAACGGATAGCGGAAGAGTTAGTTGAAAAGGGAATCTAATGCTTGATGGCGAGCAAAGCTCGTGGTCGATAGGCAGAAACGCTTGTGCATAAACCAGTATTATTTAATGAAGTTATTGATTATATTTCTCCCGTCTCGGGAGGTATATATATAGATTGTACCCTGGGAAGGGCGGGTCATGCCCGGGGGCTATTAGCTAAGTCAGCGCCGGATGGTAAGCTTATCGGAATTGAATTGGATCCTTTCATGTTTGAGCTTGCTGCGGCGGCACTGGAGGAGTGCGGACACAGTCCGCATAGTTCGCAAAGATACTCTTTAATAAATGATAATTATATAAATCTGCCTGTTGTTTTAGCAGAACTTGGTGTTCAGGCAGTAGATGGAATTGTTTTTGATCTTGGTGTGGCGACGGAACATTTTTTGCATGCCGAACGGGGGTTCAGCCTGCAGAGGGAAGGGCCGCTGGATATGCGCCTTTCTCCCGGGTTGCGGTTGACGGCGGCACAGATAGTCAATAAGTGGACACCGGAAAGGCTGGCGGATATTTTATTTCAATACGGCGAAGAACGGCGTTCCAGGCAGATTGCTCGCGAGATTGTAAAGGCACGGAAGCGGGAAAAGATTCAAACAACTTCCCAGCTGGCTGGGATAGTGGTCAGGGCCCTGGCCGGCAGTTACAAAGGCCGGCACTTTAGGGTGCATCCGGCTACTCGTACTTTTCAGGCTCTGCGGATAGCGGTTAATAATGAGCTGGAGAACGTGGAAGCCGGGTTGACAACAGCCGCTCGTTATTTGCGGCCTGGGGGTAGAATCTGTGCCATATCTTTTCATTCGTTAGAAGACCGGATTGTGAAAAATGTGTTTCGCTCGGCGGAGCAGCTGAAAGTGATTACAAAAAAACCTGTCAGGCCGACGGCGAAAGAAACGGCGGATAATCCCCGTGCCCGCAGCGCCAAACTGCGTGTAGCGGAGAAGATCAGTGAACAGTGAACAGTGAACAGTGAACAGTGAACAGTGGACAGTGTAGATGATTAGTTGCTGATGACTGAAATAAGATTATGGCTAAAAATATTCGGTTTAAACGTTTGGGGTTGGTGGTTGTTCTTGTTATCGGATTATCATTTCTCTATGTCTGGCAAAGGATTAAGATTTTTCGTATTGGTTATGAGATCAGGAATACTGAGAAACGCCTGGTCAAACTGCGTGAGGCCAATGCCCTGCTGCAGCTGAAGATCTCCAGCCTGACTAATCCGCGGCATATCAAGCAGCAGGTGGAAAATCAGGATATGGATCTGGCGCCGCCGCAGGAAAGGCAGATTGTCCGTGTTCACTAAAAATAAATTAAAAAATTTAACCGGGGTGACATGTTAAACAAAACGTATCGCAGAAAATCCGGAATATTGTTTTACTGTTACGGTGGAATGCTGGTGTTTTTGCTTTATCGGCTTTTCTGTATTCAATTCCTGCACTCTGATTTTTTGAAGCCCAAGGCCAAGGATATGCATAAGATCGAGCTGGAGCTGAAACCGGGCCGGGGGGAGATCTGCGATCGTAACAGGAACCTGTTGGCTATTAGTGTTCCTTTGCCTTCTGTTTATGGTGATCCGGCAGCGGTTAAGGACCCGGCAGAGACAGCCCGTGTTCTGGCCCCGGTATTGGATCTAGCGGAAGATTTTATCTTTGAGCGACTGGCCAGAAAGAAACGTTTTGTCTGGATCAAGAGAAAAATCACCAAGGAGCAGAAGGAAGAAATCCGGGCATTAAATTTGCGCGGGATTGGTTTTCTCGATGAATCAACGCGTTTTTATCCTAAAGGGATTATGGCCGCGCATGTTTTAGGCTTTGTTGATATTGATAGTAAAGGTCTGGCTGGGAGAGAGTTTGTTTGTGAGCGTTATTTGGCCGGCAAACCGGGTGTGCGTTTAACCGAGAAGGATGCCAGCGGCAGGGAGGTATTAAGCTGGCGGGATCAGGAAACTCCTCCGGTAGAGGGATATCGAGTGGTACTTTCGATCGATGAGGTAATCCAGGATATTGTGGAACAAGAAGTGGAGCAGGCCTGGCAGAAGTTTAACGCCCAGGCGGCAATGGCCATTGTTGTTGCTCCGGCGAGCGGGGAAATATTGGCGCTGGTTAACCGGCCGACATTTGATCCTAATCCGGGTAAGTATAGTGAGTCAGAGTCTGATTCCAGACGTAATAGAGTGATTACCGATACCTATGAGGCCGGTTCGGTTTTTAAAATATTTACTGCCGCGGCTGCCCTGAATGAAGGAGCTTTCAGTCTGCGGGACCCTATTTTTTGTGAACGCGGACGATTTAGAACACCGGGCGGGGTGCTGCATGATCATCACCCGCACGGAATGCTTACTTTCCAGCAGGTAATTGAGAAATCCAGTAATATTGGTGTGGCTAAGGTGGGGATGGAATTAGGGAAAAAGCGGTTACATGGCTACCTGAGCGATTTTGGTTTTGGCCGGAAGACCGGTGTGCTGCTGCCCGGTGAAGTTACGGGTGTCCTGCGGCCGGTTAGCAGATGGTCGCGGATGAGTATAACCAGAATACCAATGGGGCATGAAGTTTCTACCACTAGTTTGCAGCTGGCGATGGCTGTTGCCGCTACTGCTAACGGCGGTAAATTAATGAAACCGATAATCGTTAAACGGATTGAGGATGCGCAGGGAAGAACGATAAAAGAATTTAAGCCTGAGGTGGTGGCCGAGATTCTTAATCCCGATACTGTAGTAGAGTTAAAGAAGGCCTTGCACGGGGTAGTTGGGCCAGGGGGGACGGCCAAGAAGGCCAGTTTAGCCGATTTTCAGGTTGCCGGAAAGACGGGTACGGCACAAAAACTTGAGCCGAACGGCACTTATTCTCATACCTATTTTATGGCTTCTTTTGCCGGATTTGTTCCGGTGGAAGATCCGCAGTTAATGATTCTGGCAGTGTTTGATTCCCCGCGCCCGCTCTATTACGGCGGAACAGTGGCGGCTCCGGTATTTAAGGGTATTGCCGAAAAAACACTAAGTTATCTTAATATAGCGCCGGGTGTGCAGCCGGCCGGCACAATAATGGCCAAACAATAAAGCAAAGTTTTTATTTAAAAATTTCCTACATAAGAGGGCACTGCTGGAGGCAGTTAAATTGTTATGAAAATAGCGACCTTACTGCAAGGCGTAGCTGGTGTGAAGATTAAAGGTTCTCAGGATGTTGCCGTCCAGGGACTGGCCAGTCATTCTCAGCAGGTGAAAGCAGGGGATCTGTTTTTTGCCCTGCCGGGCACTAAGTGCAATGGACATCAGTATCTGGAAGAAGCCATAACCCGGGGAGCGGCCGCGGTAGTTGTCAGTAGTGATTTTCAAACCGCTGATCTTTCCTGGGCGGGATTGGCCCGCTCCAGAATGGTTACGATTATTGAATCAGAATCGGTTATGGAATTGTTGCCGATAGTAGCCTCGAGATTTTATGATAATCCCGGTAAATGTATGAAGGTTATTGGGATTACCGGGACGAATGGAAAAACAACCACCGCTTACTTGATTCAAAGTATATTTACTTCTGCCGGGATAAAGTGCGGTTTGTTGGGGACTATTGAATATTTGATCGGCGAACGCAAGATCCCGGCGCATTTGACAACTCCGGGCCTGTTGGATATTTATAAGTATCTTAGTCAGATGGCCGCCGCGGGGTGTACTCACGCGGTTATGGAGATTTCTTCTCATGCCCTGCATCAGGGCCGGACGGCGGGGCTGGATTTTTCCGCGGCTGTATTTACTAATCTGGGCAAAGACCATTTGGATTATCATCAGAGCAGTGAAGATTATCTGGAAGCGAAAAGCCGGCTGTTTAGACCTCTGGCTGTTGATGATTGGGCGGTGATCAATACAGATGATCCTTATGGAATCTCCATCTTAGAAAATACACCGGGCCGGATAGTCGGTTATGGCCTGAGAACTGTCGGGCCGGCAACGGCAGAGAAGCCCGTTCTTTATCTGAGAACAAGGGGAATAAGGCAGTCCGAGAAAGGTACGCGATTTTCTGTTTATGCCCCTGATTTTAATGCCGGTCTTGTTATTGATACTCCGCTTTTGGGGATCTATAACATTTATAATATTCTGGCGGCTGTCGGAGTGGCCCTTTGTCATCAGGTGCCTCCGGAATATATTAGGAAAGGGGTAAGTTCTTTCAGCGGAGCCGGCGGCCGGTTGGAACAAGTGCCCACCGGACAATCATTTAAACTGTTTATTGATTATGCCCATACACCTGACGCCCTGGAGAATGTGTTATATACTCTGCGCCAGTTAACAAAGGGCAGACTTATTCTGGTTTTTGGCTGCGGCGGAAACCGGGATAAGAGTAAGCGGTCGTTGATGGGACGTTTAGCGTCCCAGCTGGCGGATTATACGATTATTACCAGTGATAATCCCCGGCAGGAAGACCCGCGGGGAATTATCCATGAGATAGAGATTGGTTTTGTCGGGCGTGATTACCAGGTAATTATTGATCGGAGAGAAGCAGTCTGGGAGGCCCTGGCCCTGGCTCGAGCAGAGGATACTGTTGTGGTGGCCGGGAAGGGACATGAGAACTATCAAATCCTTAAAAATACCGTAGTACCGTTTAATGATAAAGAAGTAGTGGAGGCAGGATTAAGAGAGTTATTGAAAGTATAGATGTTTTTGGCCGGAGGGCTGAATTTTATGCAACCATTATTAGTACGTGAATTATTACAGGCAACCGGTGGGATCCTTGTTCGCGGGGATACGTATCGCCGGGTACACCGGCTTTCTTTAGATTCCCGCACTCTGCAGAAAGGAGATCTATTTGTTGCTATTCGGGGGCCTCACTTTGACGGGCATAAATTTATCGGGGAGGCGATCTATAAAGGTGCGCTGGGGATAGTCGTGGAAAAGGAATGGCCGCTGGCCACGATTGAAAATGCTGATTTTTTGCCCGGGGTCATTATTAAGGTTGAGCAGACGACTAAGGCCCTGGGTGATATAGCCGCCTTTTACCGCCGGCAGATTCTCTGTCCGGTGATTGCCGTTACCGGTAGTGTGGGTAAGACGACAACCAAGGATGTGATTGCTACCGTATTACGGGAACGGTTTCTTGTCGGATCTACGCGGGAGACGCAGAATAACCATATTGGTGTACCGCTTAGCCTGCTAGGACTTTCGGCCGGGATCGGCGCGGCGGTAATTGAATTAGGCATGAACAGGCTGGGGGAAATAAATTATCTTGCCGGTTTAACCCGGCCGGATGTCGGCATAATTACAAATGTCGGTCCGGTTCATCTTGAACACCTGGGATTGGTCACTAATGTAGTTAAGGCCAAGGCAGAATTATTAGGGCAGATGGATGGAGATGGATTAGTGCTGCTCAATAGTGATGACCAGTTTTTCAGCCAATTGAGAAAAAAAGTGAGGTCCAAGATGCTAACCGTCGGCCGCAGCGCGGCTGCTGATATTCAGGCCCTGAATCCAGCAGTGAATAGCCAGGGGAATTTACAGTTTGCCGTTATTGCTAAGCCCTACGAGGAGCGCTTCGAGGTAAATCTGCCGGTGCCGGGTATGCATAATGTTTATCCGGCCCTGTTTGCCGTGGCGCTTGCTTTTGCCCTGGGGCTAACTCGGGACCAGATTAGCCGGGGATTGAGCAAGGTGCAATTGCCGAAAAGGCGTCTGCAGATCAAAGAGGTTGCCGGAATAAGATTAATTGATGATTGTTATAATGCTAATCCTTTGTCGATGGCCAGTGCCTTAGAGACCATGGCCGCGCTTAACTGCCGGGGCAAAAGGATATTAGTCTGTGGTGATATGCTGGAGTTAGGAACAGAGGCTGTTTGGTACCACAGGGAGTTGGGGCGGAAGATGAGCAGCTACGGTATCAGCCGGCTGGTGACAATGGGTGATCTTGCCCGTTTGGTTGCGGAAGATGCCGTGGCGATGGGCATGTCCAAGAGGGCGGTTAAACATTGCCCAACCAATCTGGAGGCAGTGCATGTTTTGGGGGAATGGCTGGAGCCGGGTGATTTGATTTTAGTTAAAGGATCAAGGGCAAATCATATGGAGGAAATTGTTCAGGGCATCGAAGAGTATTATAGTGCTCTCGAACAACTAATTGTCTAGTTGTACTTTTCCTCCAGAGGAGGAAAAGCGTGGCGGATAGTCTTAATAATTATGCTTTATTATTTGTTATACCCATTACGGGACTACTTTTTCGGTTTTAATGTCTTTCGTTATCTTAGTTTTCGCTCGGCAGGGGCGGCGGTGACCGCCATGCTGATCGGTCTTGTATTCGGTCCCTGGCTGATCCGCCGGCTGACGGAATTAAAAATGGGAGAACGGATCAGGTCGGATAAGGCCTATGAGGCTTATTATAATTTACATAAGGATAAACAAGGGACGCCGACAATGGGAGGATTGATAATTATTGTTGCGGTTCTCTGTTCTACGCTGCTCTGGGCGGATATTTTTAATAGACAAATTTGGATTGTTGTTCTGTCTATGCTCTGGCTGGGGGCCATAGGGTTTATCGATGATTATCAGAAATTCAGAAATAAAAATTGGGGTTTAAGCCCCCGGGCGAAGTTTCTCGGGCAGGTAGCTTTGGCCCTGGTGCTTTTTATCTTTCTTGGGCTTTGTCCGGAAACGCGGCCGATTGCAAATAAGCTGGCCCTGCCATTATACAAAACACCGGTGGCTGTTACGGGGATCGTTTATCTGGTGTTTATTTTTCTGGTCATTTGCGGCAGTTCTAATGCCGTTAATCTGACAGACGGACTTGACGGCCTGGCGATCGGCTGTGTATTGATTGTGGTGGCCGCTTATGCGGTTTTGAGTTACATAGTGGGGCATTTAAGGTTTTCGGATTATCTTAATGTGCTCTATATTGGCGGGAGCGGTGAATTAACGGTTTTTTGTGCTGCCCTTATTGGCGCGGGACTCGGTTTCCTCTGGTTTAATTCCCATCCGGCACAGGTTTTTATGGGTGATACCGGGGCGCTTACTTTGGGCGGTGTAATCGGGGTAATCAGTGTTCTTGTTAAAAAGGAATTATGGTTATTGTTAATCGGCGGGGTATTTGTGCTGGAGGCCCTATCGGTTATTATTCAGGTGGGGTCATTTAAGCTAAGAGGGAAACGTGTTTTTGCCATGGCTCCTCTGCATCATCATTTTGAAATGCGCGGTATGCCGGAAACAAAGATTACTGTCAGGTTCTGGATCATCGCGCTTATTTTCGCTCTTATCGGACTGGGGAGCTTAAAACTGCAATAGCGGCTTTATGGTAAAAAAAATGAATCTGAAAAATAAAAAGGTATTGGTTGTGGGATTGGGCCGCAGCGGTTTAGCGGCCGCTAGATTTTTACTCCAGCAGGAGGCTAAAGTAAGAATAACTGAAAAAGGGGACAATGCTTATTTTCGCTCTCTGGCCGAGCAGTTGAGTGGTTTAGAGGCAAGAATAGAACTGGGCCGGCATTCAAAGGAGTTTACCGCAGGGATTGAACTCGCGGTTATCAGTCCGGGAGTATTGCCTGAGAATGAGGTTATTGGGTGGTGCCGGGAAAAAGAGATACCGGTAATTAGTGAGCTGGCCCTGGCCGGTTATAATATTTCATGTCCCCTGATCGGGATTACCGGCACTAACGGTAAAAGTACGGTTACCAGTTTAATAAATCATATTTTTGCTTATTCAGGACGCCGGAGTGTTGCCTGCGGGAATCTCGGATTGCCGTTGGCGGAAGTGGCCCGGGAGCGGCAGGGGCGGTCGCCAGCGACCGCGAAGCTCGAGCTGGTGGTGGTTGAAGTCAGTTCTTTTCAACTGCAGTTCACCGAGAGTTTAAAATTTCAAACGGCGCTCTGGCTTAATTTTAGTCATGACCATCAAGATTATCATCAATCAATGGCGGATTATTTTCAGGCGAAGATGAAAATATTTAACCGGCAGACGGATAGTGACTGGGCGGTTGTTCGTTACGATCAGTCAGCGGTAATCGATAAGATTAGTAATCTCCCCATGCAGAAGGTTTTCTTTGGCTTAGAGCCGCGGCTGGGCAGGCATTTTTCCAATGCTGCCTGGGTAGAGGGAGAGTTTATCAGGGTACAGATCAATGGGCAGAGGGAGGATATTTGTAGTGTGTCTTCACTGTCTCTGCCGGGACTGCATAATGTAGAAAATGCCCTGGCGGCTGCAGCGGCAGCCCGTATTCAGGGGGTGGATGCGGCGGTCATCAGAGCGGCCTTAAAAACATTTCAATCGCTGGCCTATCGTTTCCAGCGGATAGCGGAAATAGACGGTGTAGATTTTATCAACGATTCCAAGTCCACTAATCTGGACAGCGTGTGGGCGGCTTTGAATAGTGTGGACGGCCCTGTTGTTCTTATTCTTGGCGGTAAGGATAAGGGAGAGGATTTTAGTCAATTAATAACGCATCTGGGTAGTAAGGTAATTTCTCTGGTTGCCCTGGGTCAGGCGCGTCAGCGGATCAAGCGGGAGCTGGGGGGCGGGGTGCCGGTGCTGGAGGTGTCCAGCTTAGCGGATTCTGTCCGGGAAGCATTTAAATCAGCGCGGCCGGGAACGACGGTGCTTTTTTCTCCCGGCGGCAGCAGCTTTGATATGTTTCGCGATTACCGGGAACGCGGTGAGAGGTTTAACGAAGAGGTGAGGAAGTTACAGGTGCAGGTGGAAAAAGAAAAAGTGAAGAGGTAACGTAAGAATTTCGGATTTCAGATTGCGGATTTTTCGTGCAACGTCCGCAATCTGCAATCCGCAATTAACAGGGGGTACTAGCAATGAACAAGAGTTTAGGTATATTTATTGGTATAGGTTTTGTTGTGACGATAGTTATTTGGGGGTTTGTCGGTGGTTGCGGCAGTATGCAGAAACCGCTCAGTCAATCAGCTGAAGAGCCGTCACCGGTTTCCGGAGAAAAGACCTCGGAGCATTTACCACGGGTAGAGAAAGGAACAACCTATACGGTGGTTAAAGGGGACAGCCTCTGGAAGATCAGCCAGCGGTTTGGCGTAACGATTATCAAAATCAAGGAGGCTAACAGTTTAATTAACGATCAGATTGAGGTTGGACAGCGTCTGCTGATTCCGGGGGCGCCGGCCAAGGCGAGAGTACAAGCTGAACAGAAAAAAACTGAGAAGCCGGAGAGAAAGGTAAGGAAAAAAACTCAGGCCTCTTCTGACCTGATTGTTTATCGGGTGCGCAAGGGCGACAGCCTCTGGCGGATCGCCCAGATACACGGAGTGACGATTAAAAGGGTAGCGGAATTAAACGGCATACCGCACAATGCCCGGTTATCACCGGGGCAGGAGTTACTGGTGCCGAAAGATAAATAATGAAAAGAAAAACTAATTTGGATATCTGGCTGCTGTTCATTATCCTTCTTCTTGTCGGAATGGGGACGGTGATGATCTACAGTACCAGCGCTATCTACGCGCAGGATAAATATGGAGATAATCTGTTTTTTCTGAAACGTCATTTGGTCTGGATTGTTATCGGTCTTGGTATTATGTGTTTGGCCTGGCGCGCGGATTATCACATTCTGCGAAAGTACAGCCGGCCGTTGCTGCTGCTGGTAATCATTCTACTTATAGGCACCTTCATTCCCCGGCTGGGGCACCGGGCCGGCGGTGCCAGCAGATGGTTAAGGGTAGGCGGGTTTACGTTTCAGCCCGCGGAAATGGCCAAATTGGTTTTAATTATTTATCTCAGTGACGCTTTTATCCGCAAACAGCGCTGGATTCAGGAGTTTTGGCGGGGGATGGTTCCCCCGCTTGTTGCCGTCGGCGTTGTCCTGGGGCTGGTTCTCTTACAGCCCGATCTGGGCACCAGTATAGGGATTGCCATGGTGGTTGCCGTTATTTTATTCGTTGCCGGGGCCAGGTTGAGATATCTAATGATTATGGGATTAAGTGCCCTGCCTTTTTTATATGTATTTATTTTTTCCATGCCCTACCGGCGGGCAAGGATTCTGAGTTTTTTTCATCCCTGGGATGATCCGCAGGGAATCAGTTTCCAGATCGTCCAGTCTTTTCTCGCTCTCGGTTCCGGCGGCATTTTTGGCGTTGGTTTGGGGCAGAGCCGCCAGAAATTGCTTTATCTGCCGGCGGCTCATACAGATTTTATTTTTTCGATTATTGGTGAAGAATTAGGATTTTTAGGAACGGCCTTTGTGGTTATTCTTTTTCTCGGCTTAATCTGGTGCGCTGTCCGGATCGCCATGCGTTCATTGGACCTTTTCGGCCATTTGCTGGCTATTGGGATTATTTCTAATATCGCGTTTCAAACGATAATTAATATCGGTGTAGTAACCGGTTCTTTTCCCACGAAAGGATTGCCTTTGCCTTTTATTAGTTTTGGCGGTTCGGCGATGGTGATGAATCTTTTGGGAATGGGAATTATCTTGAGTGTCCATCGCTCTACCGTAAAGAGAGTGGCCAGTGGTTCGTCAATGGCGCGTGATGTAATTAACGATAGACGATAAATGATGGACAAAGGACAATTAACAATGGAGAATGCCCCCGACTTGTCGGGGACAGGTGGCCGAGTGAAGCGAGGGCCCTTGAAAAAAATTGTTATTGCCTGTACGGGCAGCGGCGGTCATTTGACCGCCGGCCTGGCAGTTGCGGATTCATTGCGGAAGAGAAATCCGGCAATGAAAGTGTTCTTTCTCGGATCAGTAAACAAAAAGGGTGGAGAATTGCTCTCTGCTGCCGGATATTCCTACCGGCAGCTAGCTGCTGTGGGGCTGGTCAGCAGGAATCCTTTTTTGTTCCTTTATTTCGGAGTTAGTCAGTTGGTCAGTATTGTGCAGGCATTATCCCGGTTGGTCTGCTGGCGGCCGAATTTAGTGCTGGCTACCGGCGGATACGCGGCGGCAGGGGTGCTGGTAGCTGCCCGGCTATTGGGGATTCCGGCAATAATTCACGAACAGAATATTGTTCCGGGAAAAGCGAATCGGTTTATTGCGCCCCTGGCCGCCAGGATTCTGGTTAGTTTTCCGGAGACGCTAAAATATTGGTGCGGCCGTGATTGTGTTTTTACCGGAATGCCGGTACGTTTACTGGAACATCTGCAGCCGGGTGCGGCCCGGAAAGAATTGGGATTATATCCGGAGCGATTGACGATACTGGTTATGGGGGGCAGTAAGGGGAGTCAGAAAATAAATGAATTGCTGCTTGCCGCACTGCCCGGTCTGCGGCAGTTCAGGGAGCAGATGCAGTTAATTCATCTTTGCGGCAGAGGTAATTCGGCAATGGTTGTTAATGCTTATCAGCAGATGGAGTTTACTTGTTGTGTTAAGGATTTTTCTCTTGCGATGGCGGTTAATTACAGCGCGGCGGATCTGGTTATTAGCCGGGCAGGCAGCAGCAGCATCAGTGAAATATTATCGTTTGGGCTGCCGGCGATTTTTATTCCTTATCCGTATAGCGCCGATAAGCATCAATTGAAGAATAGCCGCTCTCTAGTTGAACAAGGAGCGG
>CAZIXI010000037.1:8864-19648 GCA_964543115.1 uncultured bacterium | reverse complement strand
GAAACAACAACACACACCCGGCATCACCGCCGCAAACTTCATCCTGCAGGCCAAGATTACGCCAGGCCAGAAAAGAGGCCAGGAGAAACAGGCAAAGTAAAGTCAGAAAAACTGTCTTTTTTGGCAACATAGTTGGCATCCCTCAATTATAACCTTTCTATTCTTACTAGTCCTTTACCGTCTGGGGTAATAATCCAAAGGTTAACGTTTTTCCAAGACGGTAAGTATCAGGCATTGCTCCCGCAACAAATCCTCGTCCTTGACCTTTATTTGTATTTTTTTGCGCCCGGCTTCGCGGAAATAAATTCTAGCGTAAAAGCAGGTGCCCAAATCTGTATCCTTTTTCCCCCAGAAAATCTTTTCATTATCAACGCTTACTGTTACCAAATCGGCAAGATTAAGAATATTCTGCTTAAGAAAAGTGGCCTCTCTGATACCGGGCGAGAGCGGCAAGGCGCTGATAAAGAGTCCGGTTGGAGCAGGATATCTAACGCTAAGTAAATCCCTTAAATTATAAGTATAGTTATTTTCTCCGGGAATCGCATCTTTTATTTCATCCAGTAAGATGGTTTCCCGGGAACGGCTGTTTTTATCTTTTATATCTAAATACACTTCTGCCTTATGCTTATCAATATATTTTTCGTCGACAACTATTTCCAGCAGTGGATATGTTTCTAAATTGACATCTTCCAGGCGGTCATTGCCGTAGCGGTAGGCAGTAATCTCTTCCAGGTTGAGAAAAGAGATTTTGCCCAGTTGAAATTGGTAATTCTTTTTGCGGGCGCCGGAACAATTCACTCCCCATACCTTATGAAAATAAATCTCTATCCTCTTCACGGAAATATTCCCGCCAGCGGGATAAACGGCTGCCGCATGTTCTCCTACCGGCCAGATGTATTCGCTGATCGTTGTATAAGGCAAATTGGTATACTGCCGCAGCGCCTCATCCGGCTCCCCGTCTCCGTTCGTGTCCAGGTGCAGAATAAGCTCTATTGTCTGGGCCTGACAATCCTCTAGCTTGTAAAGCATCTTTAGATATTTGTATTGACCAAGATTAACGTTAAGGTCCTTAGTCAATCTAACCAGTTCATCTTCAGCACCGTCTCCGTCAAAGACAATGTCCGCGCGCAAAAACCATAAATCTGTGTTGCTGAACTCATAGCTTGCGTTTGACGAAGTTATCTGCCAATTGTCTAGTTCTGTTAAAGGGTGAAATGTTTCCAGCCAGCCTGTTTCTTTTTCCCGCAGGAAAACAGCTTCCTTGCCCGTCAAAGCATAGGATAGATAATATTCACCGGGATGAATGATATTGATTTCATCTTCAGCCAAGGAAACATGTTTCCTGCTTATCTTATAATGACATATCTGCTTTTCTTCCCTGCTGGCAGCGGCAGAAACTTCTAAATAACCTTCGTTGATACCTTCCGGTATCAATGTTCCCAGAGAAATGCTTGTTTTCGGCGTCCAGAGACAGGGCCAAATAATTTTTGTCCTTTTTTTCCGTATTACCTCCTCCCCCGCGTGCCAGTAGGCAATGTTTTGCAATTCGATCTTTTTATCATTTATGAAATAGCCTCCTGTCTCTAACTTTAATCCATCTGGACCGTCCAATGCCAGGTATTGGAGGATATTAGCAGGTTTCAACATTTGAGGAACCGCGTTGGAGAACTCATAGATCAGGGAATCATCTATGGTCTGAATCAATTCATAGTCACCCAGCTTAGAAGGATATTCAGATATATTTTTATCTTTATGAATAATAATATAACGTGGACCAAAAGCGGTAATTGCCCTTATTGCTTCCTGATTGGGCAGGGAACCATTGATTATCTCGCGAAGTTTGGTAAAAGGAGGATAAACGTAGCCTGAAAAACCATTTACCAGCCTTTTATGATGAAACATCGAGCCATAGAGATAATATGTTTCGTGGTCTTCCGTTTCATGTAAGGGGAGTTCAAGTATCGCGAAATCTCCCTGCTGTTGTTCCAGCCATTGATAAATAGCCGGTATTTCCTGCGATTTAGTTAATTGCGGACGGTACCTGGGGGCAGGAAAGTACTCTGCGAGCAGTAAAGCGGGAACGATAACAGCGAACAGATACTTGGTCTTCCCGGGCAGCCGTTTAAATATATCACTAAAACCAAAGGCCGCCAGCGGAGCAATCCCCACAGTAATCAATCCCCCAAACCGGGAAATGGCCCGGATACCGGAAAAACCGGGAATATATTTATAACAAAAATAATAAGGACCGTAGACGAAAAACAATTTACCAATTCTCAAGTATGATCCGAAGGACATTAGCAGGCAGAGCAGGGTTATGGCGATATAAATCAGCCGTTGATTATTAAAGCTATCCACTAACCATCTCCTAAACGGATTTTGGCAAAACAGATAGATAATTGCTCCATAAAATATCACCGTCCGAGCCAGAATATGGGCCTGGCTTTGATTATCTATATCTCTTACTAAAAAGGTAACGATTATGATTAGTATCACCAGCTGGAGAATCTTAAAAAACAACCGTGATACTTTTCCAGTCCTGACTAAAGGCGGAAAAAGCGCGCAAACCGCCAGGGCTAAGGCCAGAAAGCCAAATCCCAGGTAGTGTTCAATACCGCCAAACTTACCCGTTAAGTTACTCCATAACCAGGAGTGGCCATTGGAAATATAATTAATCAGCCTTGCCCCAAAATGCACCGTTAGGAAAAATGGCCTGGTGAAATTAAAGTTGTCTTGCAGCTGCAGATACGGCGCGTAAAAAACACCGATTACCGGCGCAGCCAATAGAACAAATACTCCCAACCGCAGCCAGGGCGTTATCCTTTTATAATTGGAATCCGTCAGCAAGAATAAAACAATTACCAGCGCCGCGATCAGGGAGAAAAACAAAAAGTAGTAGCCGCAGGCCAGTGCCTGCAATAGGTATAGTAAAGTAAAGAGTAGCAGGTAGCGCCACTTGAAGTCTTGAAATAGTTTATGCAGGCACAACAGGGCAAACGGCATATAGGCAACCGCCGTTAGCTGCAAGTAAGGCCAAATATAAACACGGAATTCACTGAACGCGAATATTATCCCGGCCCAATGGTTACGAGTCAGCTGAAAGCCCAGCATGTACATGCCAAACCCGGCAAAGACAAAGGAGATAAAAATGGCCAAGTCAGCGCACAATTGGGGATTTCCGCTAATCAGGTAGACGGGCCAGGTCAGCAAGACTGTGGAAAACATATGTTCTGAATATAATATTGTATCACTCGTCGTCGGGTAAAACATATTGCCCCGGAAGAGCCCGGCAAGATTCCCCGCGGTCAATTGCTCCAGCTGCCAGTCAAGCGCCCAGACGTTTAATGATGGATCACCGCCTTTAAAGCATATCTTACCAAGATTGCCGATAAAAGGAAAAGTAACTGCAACGCTAAGCAAGAAGAAAAAAATAAAGATATAAAAGTGCCTTCGGTTAGTTGCTTTATTTTTCATTTATATATATCTCTCCCGGCACAACCTCAATATTATCCAGGCAGGTATAGGTCAGCAGATGTTCGCCTTTCCCTAGTTCCGACTCACCGTTAAAATTGTAGGTAACGGCATTTCCCCCCTTGTTTACTTCCACCTCTTTCTCGCAAGCCAGGGGTTTGCCATCAAGGAGAAAACAGAATTTCAGATCAGGCGGAGATATCGTTTTTTGGCTAAAGAAGGTAAACCCTGCAACATTACCGTCCAGGTTAATGTTGCGGTCCAAACTAAGATCCTTTCTGGTTGTTACCTTTATCTTTGTTATCTTAATAGATTCAGCCGGAATAATTTTAGTAAGATCATAAACCACAGGTTCGAGAAATTGGTCAAAATTAACGGTATCGAGCAGCAGGCTGCGCTGTTTTCCAGTATCGTCCAGTAGTTCAAGCACTAAATTTATCTGTTGGCCAAGGGTAATCTGCTCCGTAAAAGAAACCGCAAGACATAAACCCGGCACCACCGTGACATCTAATTTATCCGTAGTTATAGAACGCTCAAAGACGTTATCTTTTAAGTTTATATTTTCCACCTCTCCTTCAAGCCTTACCTGGCTCTTGCCCGCGGCAAACAACATTTGGTCAATCTCTTCGAAAAAATGCAAGTCCCTAATCCAGAAGACATATCTCCCCTGCTTCTTCCCTGAACAGTCAGTATGCCATTGTTTATGGAAATATATTTCCAATTTTAACAGACGGCACTGCTCGATATTGAGCTCCGGGAACTTATCCCGGGCATGCCCATAAATATCCCAGTTCCATTCCGCATAATTTATCATATTGGGAGATGCCTGCGTTTTGAGAATAACATCATCCTGCTTATCATTGTCAAGGTCCAGGAGGGCAACTAGTTCTACCGTCTGAATTTCCGGATCCGTAACTTTATAACTCATCCGCAGGTGTCTATACTTTCTTAAGTCTATATCCAGCTCCTTGGCGATTCTTAAGAATTCATCTTCATCTTTTCCCCCGTCAAACTGAAGCGCGGCAACAACAAGATCCACGGGCCCCGCTGTGAGCTGATAGTCAACATTATTGCTGTCTGCCTGCCAACTATCAAGTTCAGGAAAAATTTCTCTAATTATTTCTTCCCAAACAAACTTCCCGGTCAGCGAAAAAGAAATATTATATACACTTTCATCTTCTATAATAAATGGTTCTGCAAACTCGGCAACCAGATTATTCATCTTGAGCAACTGAAATCCATAACCAGAATACAAGACGTCCTTTTCCCGGTGTTTCCGGGGTGCCTTTACTATCCGGTAATCGGAAGGATCTCGTCTTTTCACTTTAAGCCTCAGGCCTAAACGTTGATTGTAATATTGAGTTTGTGGATCCAGATCCCAGAGTGTTGTAAACTCAGTTCTATTTATCCCTTCCCGCTCGAAAAGCAGCATTATCTGTTTTAACGCCAAATCGTCTTCTACTTGGTAATAACTGGCAAAATGGATATTTAAAACATTGGCGGCAATCAGCGCTGCCGGCAGCAACAAACAGAGATAATGCAGGTAATACCTGCCCTTTATCTTAATCCTACCTATCATTTCGCTAAAATCAATAATAAAAAAATACAACAGCGGGATGGTAAAAATGAATGCCCGAGAATAAGGTGCGCGAATGCCTAGAGCCAGGTATTCAAAGCAGATAAGGCCGACAACGGAAAGAAAGATAACATATAACACCAACTTCCTTTTTCTGCCGGTAACTATATTGTAAAACAGGCCGATCAGCGTCACCGCTGATAATAAATACGCTACTGTAACCCACGGCCGCGCTTCCGGAGGATATCTGAGATATAAAAAAATAAAATTTATATATTCACGCAACACTCTCGGCAGCGAAAGACCAATATGAATTTTACTCGGATCCACACTTATCTGGAGATAGAATATTTTGGTCAAAATGGCTGTGGGAATAATTATAAAAAAGAACGCCTGCGTGAATTTCTTTATTGCCAGTCGCGGCCGCCCTCCGGACCAGCCAAAGAAATTAACAACAAAAAAGGCAATCCAGATAGCCATGAATGAATTGATATAGGTGGGTACGGCACCAAGCGCCAAAACAAAGCAACTGGTAACTAACAAAAAAACGCCGGCCAGCTTTCTTTTTGTAGCGCTGTCATACTCCCCCGCGAAAAACTTATAGAGGTAATACAAGGCCAGGAAACAAAAGCCCATCCCCAGACTATAGCCCCGTGCTTCATACTGGAATTTGATCAGGAAGGGATTCGAGAGCACCAGAAGGAGAAAGAAAAAACGCATAATTTTCCTGGGAATCAACATAATGCTCAATTTATAAATTATAATAGCAGAGAAAATCCCTCCGATCACGGATGGCAGCCGGAGAATTAATTCACTGTTCCCGAATATGTTGGTGGTTAACTTCATCAGTAGGGAATTCAGGATATGATTATTGGGAAATGTATAGTCAGAGAAAATCACCGCTATACTTTTGCACGCATAATGCAGAAAAGAAAAGGCCTCATCATAGGTGATTGGCTCCAGAATAGCCTTAACGACACGCAACGCGCTGAAAACAATAATAATGGCCCAGAAATAGACTGAATCCTTATCTCTTTTCATACAATAATTCTTTTTCGCGCCGGGCAATCTTATCCCAGCTATATTCTTTCACTAATTGATACCCCTGTTCACCCAATTGTTGCCGGTAAGCGTTATCAGTCAATAACCGCTCTACCTGCCGGCCAAAACTGTCTAGATCTCCCTGAGATACCTTTACTATACTATCGCCGTAAACATCATAGGCCGGTAAATCATAGGCAACGACCGGCAGTCTGCTGGCCAGGGCCTCACAAATAGAAATCCCCCACCCTTCCTCATAGCTGGGAAAAACAAACAGCCGGGCGGAACTTAAATAACCTCGGGCTTCTTCCACGTATCCCAATAAAGAAACTAAGTTCTGTGTTCCATCAGCTTGCACCTTCTCTCTTAACCTATTCAGATAAGCAACATCGCCGCCACCAATAATAGTCAGTGAATAATCTTTCCCGGCTTCCTTAAACCTTTTCCAGATCGCCAGTAAATCCTCAATCCCCTTACTGGGATGCAACCGGCCCAAAAAGACTGCATCAGCAGTTTTAGTGCCATCCGCCAGGATATCTTCAAATTCTTTGAGGTCTATTCCATTGTACCCGGTAACCACCGAACAACGCTCCGGCAGAAACCGGCGCATTTTAGCAGTCAGCTGTGGCCCAATGGTAATTACCTGATCGGCCCGCAGGCGAATGAGAAAGAAACTGAGACGCTGACAAATAAACGAGAGCAGATTGGTTAACAGATTACCGGGCCGGCTCAAGGGATTAGGAATAAGATGATGCACTAGCTGCACCCAATAATTATTCCGGCTGCGCAAGCGCAGCCAGAACGCCGGCAAAACATCGGGGAAAAAATCCGATGTGGCATAAATAATCGTCCCCTTCTTCACACACCGCCCCCGCAGCAGGCGCCAGGCATTAATAATCCGCTTTAAGTAAGTCAAATAAAGACAACTAAAGACATCTTCCCGGGAAGTCAGTTGAAACTCCGCCTGCAATCCTTTTTTCTCACAAAGCTGCCGGCCGAGGAGAGAAGTAACCACCTCTGTTCCCCGAGGAAATACCCGCTTGGCAATCTCAATAAACCTTAAATCACCGCCGCTGATCCCTCTGGTATAAGCGTTAAGAAAAACAATAGTCTTTTCACCCTGATTAATCATACCCTTCTCCCAAATCATAAAAGAGCATAACCTCTTCCACCCGCACATCATAAAGTTCCTGAGAACTATCCTCGGCACTAAACAATTCACCGCTAAAGGTAATCTTACCCTCTTTTTTCAGCAAATTCGTAACCGGAATAAAGATTGTCTCTCTCTGCTGCTCCTTCGCTCCCCGCAGATCAAGTATCTGCTTATCATTAAGATAAAGACGTAAATAGTTATCCTCAAAAACCACATAAACCTGGACCCGTAAATAAGCGGCCGCAAACGACACCGGCAAAGCATCTATCTCCAGATCTAACTTTCCCAATTGGTTATACGATTGCGGGTATAAAATATCATAGCCGGGATCATACTCCGCTCCCCGGCGTTTACTCTGCCCCAAATCAACTGCAACTATTTTCTTATTCTCAAAATAAACTGTTTTTAAGATTATTGGCTTTGGGATAAATTCTACCCGTTCAACAACCTCCAATTTATCCCGGAACTTTTTATATTCATCATAGGCATCTTTATAATGCTGCCGCCAATGAGAATCTGACTCCGAATAACTAACCAGCCAAATAAAAGGGCAATCTTGCTGAGATATTTTGTTAAAGATCTTGACTTCTGGAACTCTATGGATCTGGCTGCGATCAAAATAATAGATAAAAGTCTGGTAATCTTCCGGAGGAGAGACGATAAAAGCATCATCCTTGCCTATATTTTCCCTTAAATAAGCAGCGGCCCCCAACCAATCATCCTTCTCCGTTTGATGATAGTTCATTAATGGATGAAGGTGTAATCCTATCAATAAACCAATGCCTATTACATAAGACCATACTCTTCGTCCTCCAAATATCACCCCCCCCAGATCCAAGAAGACAACTATCCCTCTGGCTATTATAAGTATTATTACCGGCAGGAGAAGAATAAGATAGCGCGGATTAAAATACTCGAAGGGTTTAAACAAAGTAAAAACAAGCACAACAGGAAGCACTAACCAAATTAATAATAAGAGAGTTAACCATTTATTCCGATAAGAGCTAATTAATCCTCCGGCAAATAGAATGCCGTATAAACAGACAGCTATTCTTGCCCACCAGCCTGAATAGTTAGGAATTATATAGTAATTAATAAGCTCACGAAAAAACTTCCAATTAAAGTCAAGAAATTTAACTTCATGCTGCGGATCAAGATGCTTAATGACAAAATGGACTCCATGAGCGATAAACGCTCTAGAAAAAAAGGCCGCCACTCCACCTACCGCTAAACATATTAATATTAATTTCCAGGATTTGTCTCTACGAAAAAAAATGTAGGTAACAAGGAACAGCCCCTGAATACAAATAAGATGAAAGGCCACAAAAGAATTAGCGACATTTAAGCTCGTACACAGCAATAATCCCAGCAGCGCTAGCCACCTTAGCCGCCGGCCAAACAATAATTGGTAAAAACACCAGACAGAACAGAGAGAAAAGAAAACAAGAAACACATAGGGCCGGGCCTCTTGGGAATGGGTAATATGATAAGGAGAAAGCGCCAGCAGCAGGGCAGCGATCAAGCCTTCCTTTCTGCCCCAGAAACTGCTCCCCAGGAAGGCAATAATAGCAACTGTTAGACTCCCGGCGATAAATGAAGGGAGCCTGATGGCCCAGGGCGTTTCACCATACCTCCTGATCGCCTGCCGGACAAAATAAAAACTCAGTTGCGGCTCTGCTCTTTTTGCCTGAGGATCAATAGCGGGTAAAGAAGGAATGATTATTTCCTTCAAATCGGGAGCAAACCCTGCCCCAATAACCTCCATGACCTCATCAAACCAGAGACTCCTTTCACCTAAACGATCTAACCTTAACAAAGCGCCAAAGAGAATAATTATACAGAGAATAAAAATAAAGCTATACTTCATAAAAGACGTTTAATACGCCCCTTCACCTCGCAATACCGCGGGAATTGTCCAAAACAAAATACGCAAATCCAGCCATAACGACCAATTATCAATATACCAGAGATCCCATTGCACCCATTTGTAGAAATCCAGATTACTCCTGCCATGCACCTGCCAGAGACAGGTCACCCCCGGCCTTACCTCAAGACGTCGTAACTGCCAAAGATCGTATTTCTCCACTTCATCCGGCAGCGGGGGCCGCGGCCCCACCAGGCTCATCTCCCCCTTTAACACATTCCACAATTGGGGCAATTCATCAATACTATAACGGCGCATAAACCTGCCGACCTCGGTAATCCGCGGGTCTTTCCTTATCTTAAAAACAGGGCCGGTAACTTCACTCTGCTCCCGTAAATTTTCTTTCAACCCATCCGCGCCCACAACCATCGAACGGAACTTATAAAAATTAAACGATTTTCCCTTTCTCCCTGCCCTGGCAGAAACATAAAACACCGGCCCACGGTCTGCCAATTTAATCAACACACTGAAAATTACAAAAACGGGACTAAACAACAATAAGAGCAGACTACCCAGCACGACATCCAACAATCTTTTGACAAAAAGCTCACTGCCGTGCAATTTTTTAAAGCCATATTCCAGAAAATGCAGATACCCCAGGCTATAGGTTTTAAAATCACCATAAATGTTCTTAAACCCCTCGGGAACAACCTTAATCCCGCAACCCAATTTTCTTGCAACGAAAACAAATCTTTCTAATTCCTGCGGCGGGAGGTTTACAGAAACAAATATTTCGTCTAAATAATACTTTTGAATCACTTGTTCTAAATCGTTATAACTGCCCAGAACCTTGAGGCCAAAGACTTTTTCTCCTGGCAATCTTTCCTGGCTTACAAGCCCAACAATATCAAAACCAAGAAAGGGATGATTGCTTATCTCTTGCACCACAACTTCCGCAACCTGCCCCGCGCCAACAATCATTACGCGCACCAGCCCTAATCCTTTTTTGATTCTATATCTGATATAATACCTTTTTATCTGCCGCCACAGAGACAGCAGAATGAAAGCGCCGATCCAGGAAACCGCGAAAACAAGGCGTGAATAAACCTTATATTGCAATATAAATACAGCGGCAGCAGTGGGAACAGCGGCAAAAAGCAAAGCCTTACAAACCTGCCAGCTCTCTCTGAGCGCCGAAAGGCTTCTATCGGTCATAAACAAATGAAACCGCTGTAGAGAAAAAAGCGCCAAAGCCGCCCAAAGCAAAAAAACAGAGGTATATTCCGGTAAGGCAATTAACTCTAACCTCCCCCAAGATAACGGGGCTATAAAACAACGCCATAATCCCGGATTATAACGCCAAAGATAAGGGATATAAAACGCGACCGCTAAACAGACAAAGTCAATCACTACATACGCAAAATGAAATCTGGCTCTTAATCTATGCATAAAACACCATTTTTAATAATAATAATTTTTATTTTAAATCCATATAATTTATATATTATCAAATAATAGAGCAATTTTGTCAATATAGTTTGCAGCTTGCCAGCCCGCAGTTTCTGTAAGATCATGGATTGCAATTCTTTACAGCCACAACTGTGTTGTTTAAAACAATCTAGCATAATCGGCACGAACTCTACTCCCCTATCTATTGACTTTTTTGCAACTATGCGCAC
>CAZIXI010000037.1:0-8854 GCA_964543115.1 uncultured bacterium | reverse complement strand
AAGGTGGCAAAAAACACTTTTCAAGATCTCCTTCTGGTGCTATAATTTGGGCTCTTGAACATATGAAAAATAATACTAAAACTTATTTATTTACTGGCGGCACAGGTTTTCTGGGTAGTAATATTTTAAAAACAATGATTACCCAGCGTATCAGGATTATTGTCTTAAAACGAAAAACATCAAATTTAAGCAGAATAGAAAAAATAGCGGATAAAATAGATTTCTATAATATAGAAAGTACGGACCTTGATAAGCTATTTCAAGACAATCAGATCAGCAAAATTATCCACTGTGCCACAAATTACGGCAGGCAGAAAGTGTCTTCGATAGAGATACTTGAAGCGAATCTTATTTTACCGTTAAAACTGTTAGAACTTGGCAGAAAATATGGAACCAGGCATTTTATAAACACAGATACTGTTCTAGATATGCGGGTAAACGAATATTCTTTGTCCAAAAATCAATTTAAGCAATGGCTACAGACATTCGCGGAAAAGATGGTTTGTATAAATGTCGAGATTGAGCATTTTTACGGCCCTAGCGATGATCGTTCGAAGTTTGTAAGTCACATTATACATTCTTTATTAGATAAGGTAGATAAAATTGACTTGACCCCGGGGGAGCAAAAAAGATGCTTTATTTATATCGATGATGTGGTGGATGCCTTTGTCAAAATCATCAAAAAAAGCGATTCTTTGGAAAATGGTTATTTCAATTATCAGGTTGGCTCTGAAGAACCTATTGAAATAAGAAAATTTGTAGAACAAGCAAAGGCCTTGACAGGAAATACAATGTCTCAATTGAATTTCGGCGCCTTAAAATACAGAAAAAATGAAGTTATGTCACCCAGGTTAAACCTCTCCGCATTAAAACGCCTGGGGTGGGAACAGAAAGTTACACTCTCGGAAGGATTAATTAAAACAATAGAAAAAGAAAGCAGCCAAAAAGGTTGTGTTATATAGCCGTTCTTAAAAACAATTATACGACACGGAAACATCATGCCCAATTTATCAATTTGCATCCCCACATATAACAGGCAAGAAACACTTAAACAAACAATTGAAACAATACTGCCCCAAATCTGCGATAATGATATTGAAATAATCATATCTGACAACGCCTCCACTGACGCGACTGAAAAATATGTGCGGCAATTAACGAATAATAACAAATCTATTAAGTATTTTAGAAACGAAACCAATTTGGGAATGGATTTTAACGCCTATGAATGCATCAAAAGATCCGCTAGTGAATATTGCTGGATGTTTTCTGATGATGACCTGCTTCTGCCGGGAGCAGTTAAGAAAGTATTGTCGATCATCGAGAAATATAAACCAAATTTTATATTCACAAATCACGCGGGCTTTATGGATGGGGCAGAAGACTACATGTCTGTACTAACCAGAAAGAAGGATCTGGAAGATATTGTTTATGATGATGGAGAAAAACTTATCCGGGATTATATACTCAATCATTTTACCGCGATAATATATAAGAAGGAAACTGTTATTAAATATGATTATATTTTAACTGAATATAAAGAGCTAAATTTTACCCATGGGTACTCGCTATATCTGGGAACATATGTTCTCCTGACAAACCCCGGCCCTTTTGTGTTTATTGGAAAGATTTGCGTTAGCGTAAGGACTTTATCTCTTAGCAAAGCCACTTATAATCCATTGACAATTTTACTTGATATGGCCAAACACTACCAAATACTAAACAAGAAAGGCCTAGTAAGTGATCTTACAGAGCACTATGTTCTCAACTGGCACATGAGGGGCTTTTATAAAATTATTCTGCCAATGAAATGTTTTAACATGCCTCCAGGGTACACAAAAGAAATGGAGTCATTAATTATAAAATTATGCGGCAAATACGAAACATTTCGATTTTATATTTATCCATGTCTTGTATTGCCAAAATGGATACTAATTGTGCCGTACTGGTGTGGACGAACAATAAAAGGTATGCTAAGAAAAGCATTAGGACTAAGTCCTTTTAAATAAAACAATCTAGAGGATTCATTAAAACGACTTAAAAACAACAGCTTGTCCTGTTGCTAAAACTAATGGCTTCTCTGCTCTATTTTTAAAGAATTCATCTACCGCCATCCTTGCCCCCGGACAACTAGGAAAACCATAGTCATCAATTACAACAAACCCGCCCTTGATCAATCTTGGCATAATGAACTCGCAGCAATCTTTAAGCGATTGGTAGACGTCAACATCAATATGGGCAAAGGCAATATTAGCGTTCTCGAATCCTGAAAAAGTGTCCGGTATAAATCCTTCATGAAAATGAACTATTCTCTCTTGACCAACAAGTTTTCGGACAGCGGACAAACTTGTATCAGAAAAACCCCCAGCCTGATGCAGATCTTTTTCTTTATTGGTTTCCGGCATTCCTTTAAAAGTATCAAAAAGATGCAATTGGGCTCTCGCCCCTCTTGTCGAGACAATCAATTCCGCTAAAAGCAGAGCTGTACCACCCTTATAAACACCACATTCCCAGACATCTCCGCGCAATGATAAAGCCTGTAAGGCAAGTATATATAAAACATAGCAGCGATCGGAAGACAGCAATGTATGCGGACGAGCCTTATCGTAGAAATGCTTAAACCCGCCATACCCCAGCCAGGGACTAAACAATGGTGTATAGAATTTAAAATCGGGAATATCTAGCAAGGGATTCTCAATTCTTGTTATATTGTAGCCCATTCTCAAAAACATTTTCTTTATTATTTTTTTAATTTTAACCTCCATTTACCTTAACATCCGGGAGACTGTTCACTCTACATTTTTACGACAATAACATATAGTTTACCAAAGGCAGAAGAAATAACCAAGTAGAGTTTACTTCTTGAAATAGTATTTTAGATAGCTTACACAAATCCTAAAAAGACACCACAAAAAACTCCGATAAATCTCCCGAGTTTTCTCCGCAATCTTATCCCAATCGTATTTTCAGAGCGCAACTGCCTCTGCTGTTTTTGTTCTTCGCTTCAAATAACCCACTAAAATCAGCTTATCATATTCGTTTCCAATATGTTATTGATGCTGGCTGGCTGAAACCAGAATTAATAACATTTTTTACAGTTTTTATTGACAAAATGTTAAATGATAGGCAATATTATATGAGCAAAGAGAAAAAGGAACTGACTCACAAAAGCATTTGCTTTAGCAAGATCAGTAAATTCAATTTTGAAATATGCGTAAAAAGCTACCTCTAGCTAATGAAAATTATGACAAAGTATTTGGAAAAAATAATTAGATTTTTTAAAAGAGACCCTACATATAAGGTTGATAAAAACTACAGTTCTAGAGAGTTGTTTTTCATATTGTTTTATAGATTTTTACAGGTTTTGAGGGGATTTTTTATTCGTTTTAAATTAAAAACATGCCAAGGTCTCATTTTTTCAGGTCATAACGTACGCATTGAACATGGTTATTTGATAACTAGCGGTCCCAGTCTCATCTTAGGAGATAATGTTTCCATTAATGCTTTGTCTAAACAGGGCATAAAATTTGGCAGAAATGTAACAATAGGCCATGCTGCTCAAATTATATGCACCGGTATAGTTGCCAATAAAGGAGAAGGTTTACAGCTTGGTGATTATTCATCTATAGGCGCACAATCATTTATCGGCGCTCAGGGCAACATAACTATAGGTGATAATGTAATTATGGGGCCGGGTGTTAAAATATTCTCTGAAAACCATAATTATTCTAAAGAGGATGTGCTCATTAGAAAACAAGGAGAAACCCGCCAAAGCGTAAAAATAGGTAATAATTGTTGGATTGGTGCGGGTACAACAATTTTGGCTGGTGTAATGATCGGGGATGGCTGTGTTATTGCTGCCGGGGCGGTAGTGACTAAAAGTATACCTCCCGATTCTCTTGTGGCAGGAGTACCGGCAAAAATAATTAAGTCGAGAACAGGTAATTGAGCAGAGAAAAATGCAAATCGCAATAATAGGCACAAGGGGGATACCGGCTAATTATGGAGGATTTGAAACCTTCGCGGAAGAGTTAAGCTTAAGGCTCGTAGAAAAAGGCCATAAGGTAACAGTCTATTGCCGTTCGAATTACACCAAGGAAAATCTTAAAGAATACAAAGGCGTAAAATTAGTCGTTTTGCCCACTCTGAAGAATAAATATTCAGATACAGTATTCCACACGTTTTTATCCACCCTGCATGTTATATTTACTGACGTAAAAGTTGTTTATTACTGCAACGCCATTAACAGTATTTTCACTTTCCTCCCCAGACTTTTGGGAATAAAAACAATAATAAACGTCGACGGCCTAGAGTGGAAAAGGCAAAAATGGAGCCGGGCAGGAAAAGCTGCTTATAGAATTGCAGAATTTATCGCGACAATTTTTGCTAACGTTATTGTTTCTGACTCTAGAGGGATAGCGAATTATTACAAGACCGCTTTTAATAAAGATACTGAATATATCTCATACGGCGCTGACCCAAAAAAAGTCATCCTCCCCGGTAAAACACTAGAAAAATTAAAGTTAAAAAGAAAAGGGTACATATTATACGTCAGCAGGCTTGAACCGGAGAATAATGCTCATATATTAGTACGAGCCTATGAAAAGGTTAAAGGAAATATGCCGCTAATTATAGTTGGCAATGCTCCTTATAATAATAATTATATTAAAAGATTGAAAGACACCAAAGATAAACGTATCCGATTTGTTGGCAGCATATATGGAGATGGTTATTTTGAGTTAACCAGTAATGCCTTTATCTATATACACGGCAATGAAGTTGGCGGGACAAATCCGGCACTCTTGCAGGCTATGGCTTTAGGCAATTGTGTAATTGCTACTGGGGTAGAATTTAATAGAGAAGTTGTTGGCGATTGTGGATTATGTTATGCTCCTGGGAACCCAAATGACTTGGCAAAAAGGATAGACTATTTACTAAACAAGCCAGAGGAGGTCGAAAAATATCGGCCTCTAGCAATAGAGAGAATGCGGCGTAATTATAACTGGGATGCTGTCGTTAATAAAACTGAAAATTTAATGAAGAAAATATTAAAATAAGATGTACTGCAATAGCAGGAAAATTCTTGCGTTAAATACTATCCAATCTGATAACTAAAACGCTACCCCTTGACGCATATATTTTTAGCTCCATTCCCACCCAAAACCAAAGTTACTTTGTCCATTATATCTTCAACACAAATCGCATCCATACAGGCACTAATATCATCTGCTGACCAGGAATCGCACTTTATCTGGGGACAGGGGGCACAATCAATTTTCTTCCAGACAACATAGGCGTCTTCACCTTGCGGAGCTACCTGCTGCGGCTCCTCAGGACCAAATAAGATAATAGTCGGCAAGGAAACAGCAGCGGCCAAATGCATAATACTCGTATCTGGACAAATTAACAAAACAGCCTTCTCTAATAGAACAGCCAGCTCCAATAAACGCAGCTTACCACAAAGATTTGTTACACTATTTCTGGTTTGCTCAACAATCCGCTTAACAAACAGCAAATCATCAGTGCTCCCTGTAAAGATAATCTTACTTTTATAGTGATGACTAATGGCATCTGCTAATTGAGAGTATTTCGTGGCAGACCACAATCTTACTTTTCTACTGGCCCCGGGATGAATAATAACAATCAGATCATCCTTATCAATACCTTTTTTTTGCAGGGCATCCTCAACACGCAATTTGTCTTCTTCCCTGGGATAAACACTCATAGCAATCCTGCCCTTTTCTAACCCTAAGGGCTTGAGCAGATTCATATTCTTAATTACCTTGTGCTCCTCTGGCTCAAACATCACTGTTTTGCTTAACAAATACCCGCCGCCCGCACGGTCATAACTAACCGTGCAACTGATCTTCGGCAAAAACAGAAAAAACAAAATATGACGAAAGTCGCCACGCAGGTCAATCCCCAAATCATACTTTGCCGCTTTTATTTTATTGTACATTTTCCAATAACTGAATAAAAAGTACTTCAACTGCTGTAACAAACCTGAGAGTGTAATTGGCCTGGAATAAAGCCAGGGGCAATCTTCAGTAATAACCTCATCAATATAAGGATTATTAGCGATGATCTCCCGGCCTGCTGAACTGATTAGGACAGAAAGATACGTTGCTGGATACTTACTTTTTAAAGCCCGAAACACCGGTGTTGACATGAGGACATCCCCTAAAGGCTCAATTACAACAACAAGTATTTTGCGGGGAATAAAATCATCCAGATTGATGTCTTTTCTGACCCACAAATGGCACAGGCATCCCCAACGGTAAAAAATGCTGCCGCAGACATCAATAAATAATGCGATTTTTTTATGTAGTGGATTTTTTATTTTGATCATTTACAATCACCTTTTCCTGCCCCGGCAATACATACTCCAGCCTAAAAGATGATGCAGGCCAACAACAAACCATTGTCTCTTCATTAGAATAAAACCATAAAACATTAATAAAGGAGAAATTAACATGTAAATATAGTTCCGATATATCCCAAATTTACAATCTGCTATCTTTTGATTAATAAGAATATTCCTGATATCTTCTTTACGGTAAAGCGTTACATGGGTCGGATCGTCATAAAAATTAACCGGTCCCCCTTCTCTATCAGGGAAAATCTTTATTGCAGGGAGATACAGAGACTTAACATGGGGAGTTTCCAAATAAAAATGTCCCCTGTCCTGCAAAACCCGAAAAATCTCCTTAAATACTTTTTCCGGATTCCTAATATGCTCAACAACATGGACCATCGTCACCCCGGTAAAACAATTATCCGGAAAAGGTAAAGAATCACTTTCCAAATCTAATTTGTAAAAATTAACATTCCCCGGCAACAGCTCTTTAATATCTTCCCTGTCCACTCCTGTTATTTTTATGTCCGGCCTTACTGCCTGGAAACGCCTTAAAACATTCCCATTACCACAACCAATATCAAGCAACTTACAATTACGCGGCAGGCTATTAATATAATTAATGCGCATATCTAAACAGGAGAACATTTTTAATATTCTATACAAAAGTTTATGTAGATTCATCATTAACCCTCATAAAACAAACCCTCAAACTGTATTACCACTGATGACATTTGTTAAAACGGTATAAACATCACTGGCTGCTTTGTCCCAGGAAAACTCTTTCGCCCGGATTAGTCCTTTTTTTATTAAATCCTCTCTTAATTCCCTCTGACAGACAACATCCAAGATTGCCTGCCCAATATCCTCAATACTATGCGGATCTACCAGAATACCCGCATCACCTGCTACTTCCTTCAGTGAAGACGCATTTGATGTCACTACCGGGCAACCGGCGGCCATCGCCTCCAAAACTGGCAAGCCGAAGCCTTCGTACAGAGATGGATAGACAAATACATCCGCCGCCCTATAGAACAAAGACAACTCTTCATCCGGGACATAACCGGTAAAGATTATATCTTTTCCCAACGCTAATTGCGCAACCCGCGCAATAATATTTTTATAATACCAGCCCCGTCCGCCACAGATAACTAATTTTTGCGTAATCTTTTTTCTTTTTTTTATCCGGGCGAAAGCCTCAATAAGAGAAATAACGTTTTTCCGCGGCTCCAGAGTCCCTACATTCAAAATGAATTTCTGTTCTATCCCATATTTACTTTTGAGTTTCCCATTATTACTCCTGTCATCCTCCTCCGAAAACACATCCCGGCCGCCAAGATAAACCACCTTAACTTTATCAGACGGGATTTTCAACAAACTAACAATTTCCTCTTTGGAAAAATTAGAAATTGTCAGTATTGCAGCTGCCTTCTTTTTAATAAACGGGATTATCGCCTCAAGATAATATTTATATAATCTGTCAACTGTCTCCGGATACCTTCTAAACGTCATATCCAGCACAGTTATCGCCAGCGGACAAGGAGAAAATAGCGGACAGACAAAAGAAGGACTGAATAAAACATCGATCCTGTTTCTTTTTAATTCCAGCGGCAGCACTATCTGTGTCCAGTAAATATCCATCAAACCATTCAATAATCTGGCAAAAACATTTTTCTTTCTTGCCGAATCCAGCACACTTTTCCTATTATTGGCAAAAAGAAACAATTGCTTACTTTCTTTACGCCATCTGTCGATAATATTCCTGATATAGACCCCGGTGCCGGTCATATCTTTATAATAAGCGTTGGCATCAATCCCAATTCTCATATTTATCCCTTTTTGTCCGCACCGCCAACATTAAAAACAGCCATGTTGAGTGCTAGAAACACCCACGTAAACGGAAGCCAGAAACCCTGGCTAAAAACATACGACATCAATAAACCGATAATACCGGTAAAAAGGCCCAAGGCAATAATGGAATACTCCGTCTCTAAAACAGGAATTTTTCTCAAGTTATATCTAATAAATTTTCCTATGAGCAATGTAAAGATTATAAACCCTATTAGGCCTGTATCTCCTAATACCGTAGTTATAATGCTCGGATCGAATCCTTCCCGGCCGCCGCTTTCCAAATAATCATTATACATTTCAGCAGTATGCCCCCTACTCTTCATTACAGTTAAATAATTATATGAAGCGCTCCCCGGGCCATTACCGATAAGTGGATGCTGCAAAAAAGCCCGAAATGAGATTTTCATTAAATTAAAGCGAATATTTTTAATGCTTATCCCCGCCTGTAAATTTTGCGTAAAAAAACGCTGCTTAATAATTTTCCTTATCGGCGGACAGAAAGCCGATACTATTACAAACAACACTATGATCAAAAATACTTTCTTAACATAAGTTGCCAGATTCAATTTGACAAGTCTCTCTTTGTACTTCAATAACAGAAAAATTAATGCACCGACAATAAAGCCAAACCAAGCCGCTCGGACAAAA
>CAZIXI010000036.1:9211-19857 GCA_964543115.1 uncultured bacterium | reverse complement strand
GCAGGAAACCGCGGAAGTGGCAGCCAACAGCCGCTACAGCAGAAATATTAACGCGGTTAGTGATATGAACAATAAGTCCGGTGTTTCCACAAAAGTGGAATCCACTAATGGAGTGGGAATTATTGCCGAAAGGGCGATGTATTGGGATGCTGGTGGAATTGAATCGGCCGGCGGGCATTGTAGTGCCGGGGTAACGGGAACAATGCCTACCTGGTATCTGGCTGAAGGTTCCACCATCGGCTATTATACCTGGGTCCTGGTGCAGAATCCTAGTCCCACAGATGCCGAGGTTACTTTTACCTATATGGATACTAACGGCAATACGGCGCAGGAAACCGCCACTGTATCGGCTAACAGCCGCTATAGTAGAAACATTAATGCCGTTACCGGCATGAACAATAAACCCGGGGTTTCCACACAAGTACAAGCGGCCGGCAGTGTGGGCATCATTGCCGAACGGGCGATGTACTGGAATGGAGGCGGGATAGAATCGATTGGGGGGCATTGCAGTAAAGGCGCGGTAAATCCGTCTACTATGAGGGTCTACGCAGGCAGGAGTTAATAACTTAGATATTTCATCTGCTGTGTATGAATTGATTTGAAGCGCGCGAGATTAATATTTTCTCTTAGAGAAGAATTATAACCAAGGAGGATATTTATGCAGAGGAAAGTGATTTTTATTCAGGCAGTGATCTTCTTAGTTTTATTGTCCACGAGCGTATTTGCCTATGAGAATGAAGCAGGCACTGTCGGTCTTTATAAGTATGAGGCCGGTATACTTGGTTTTTGGATATCCTATGACAGTGGAACATCATTCATTGAGCTACTCCCGCCGCAGGACAATGCTGTTACCGTGGATATTGCCCAGGGTGATGATCTCAATACTACGGTGAGTACGTTTTTAGATCAGCCAATACCGGAAGGTACAGTAACCCACGTTAAGGTGCGCTCCACTCAATGGACCACTGTTAACGGTTGGCTTTATAATGAAGGGGACGGACTTTATTATTATACGGATCCTTCAGTAGCCTTAACGCAGACTAATTCCAGTGCCACCCAGCCCACCGAAGCCATGTGTCAGGATATAAAGATGACGGACACTGGAGATGCTGACCTTCCGGACTATTTTGATGAAGTTGTGCTAGTTCCGGGAGGAATTACTGCTGTTGAAGGGGAAAATGTGGATGTGTCAATTGTGTTTGACTTAGATATTCAATTAGCTCTGACGCCGTATCAAATGCCTGATGAAAGTGTAACGCAATTAATTGCGCCCAGTGCTGATGAAAGTGCCCAGCCCACAATTGTGCAGGTAGAGTAGGGGCGGACCTCTGTGTCCGCCCGCAATTCAATTCTCCAGCTGCTCGAGCCTTTTCCTGGCTATCTGGGAATACTCGGTTCCATATTCATTATGGATAATCTTTATGTAAATCTGTCTTGCTTCATCGATTAGCCCGCCCACTTCATAGTTATGTGCCAATTCCAGCTGTCTTTTGGTTGAACGTTCTTCCAATACCTCGTTCAGATAAAACCACCAGAAACTTACGGCCAGGATACTTAATATGCCGATGAGTGTATAAAGGACCGCCAGGGTGATCTTCTTTTTCTTGCCGACTCTGTGTTTAGCTATTTCTATAAAAGTAGAAATCCGCAGGCCGGAACGGAATTTCTGTATATCAACTAACAATTCATCCATTGATTGATACCGGAGCTGGATGTCCTTACTCATTGCTTTAAAAATCATTGATTCAACTGCTGCCGGTACCGTGGGATTCAGTTTAGTTGGTGAGGCCAGTGGTTCGGTTTTAACCTTTTCTATTACCTGGAGGGCGTTTTCTCCCGGGTAGGGGCACTCGCCGGTAAGCATTTCGTAAAGTACGGCACCCAGAGAATAGATATCGGTGCGCAGATCAACCTCTTTACCCTGTGCCTGTTCGGGGCTCATGTAGGCGGGAGTGCCGAACAGGCTGGCCCGGGGAGTGATTTTCTCCCAGCGTTTTGAACGGGCGAGCCCAAAATCAGTAATCAAGACCCGGCTGGTTTTATCGTCAATTAAAAGGTTGCTTGGCTTTATATCTCTGTGGATTACTCCGGATTTGTGCGCGTAGGCAAGCGCCTGGGCAGCCTGTTCGATCATCTGCAATGTCTCTTCGATGCTGAAACTGCGGGCACTGCGCAGCAGTTCATGTTTTTTATTTTCGATAAGTTCATCGATTGTTTTACCCTGAACATAATCCATTACATAATAGTAGTTATTTCCCCACTGGCCGGATTCATGGATAGCGACGATATGCGGGTGGTTAAGGTTGGCGGCGGCCCGGGCTTCACGGCGGAACCGTTCAAGGTATTCTGGTTCTTCGGAAAAATCACCGGTAATGATTTTTATAGCAACATTTCTGTCTAATGACTTCTGGCGGGCCTCGTAGACAATGGCCATCCCGCCCTGGCCGATTTTGCGGCTAAACGTGTAATCGCCTATTTGTTTTCCGACGGGATCCGCTGGCGTGATCGAGGAAGGGGGTGCGTCACCTAGCGATTTAGTGCTTTTCGATTCGCGATGTTCGGAGCTATTTCCCATAAGAAATCTACCGCTTAAAGAATCCTTTCTTAAGATCCAATGTTGCCCGCACGAATGTGTGCCGAAAATTTTACGATAATGATCCAAAGGTCAACTGTCTAATTAAAGCAGACCTTGTTTCTGCCGGTTTCTTTAGCTACATAGAGGGCCTCGTCAGCCCGTTTGATTAATTCGGCGGGAGTTTTTTCGCCCTTAAATTCCGCTACGCCAAAGCTGATAGTTACATTCAGTTTCAGATCGTTATACTCAAAAGTCACCTTTTCAATTAACGCCCTTAAACGTTCGGCAAATTCCACTGCTCCCTGCAGGTTGGTTTCCGGAAGCATAATTACAAACTCTTCACCGCCGTAACGGCCGGCTACATCGCCTTCCCGGCAGCTGGATTGAAATACGTTGGCCGTCTGTTTAAGGATAAAATCACCCACCAAATGTCCGTAGGTATCGTTAACGTGTTTAAAATGGTCAATGTCGCTGATGATTACCGAGATAGTAAGATTCTGTTTGGCCGTCCGGTCCATTTCCTGTTGAAGGATCTCCTTGAAGTGGCGCACTACATAGAGCCTTGTCAGCCCGTCCTGGATAGCCAGCTGGTAAAGGCGGCCTCTTTCCAGCAGATTAACGATTTCACTGTGGATGGTGACAGCGACATAATTAAGCGATACGGCAGTTATTGGGTAAATAACGTTAATTAAAATACCGGCGAATCTGAACACCGCGTAAGCGACGAGGATATAGAAGGCGATCAGAATAATGGCGAAAGAGAAACCGCCCGCCGGCCGGAACCGGGGAATAACCAGACTAATAATAATTGCCAGGATAAGAATAATCGTGAAGTTTATCGGCTGGCCGGCTTCCCGGATAAAATTCTTCTGTAAGATCGTGTTCACCATGTTGGAGTGCAACCCCACGATTGGATAAGAGGTCTGCAGCGGCATGGGCTTGATATCGATTAAGCCCGTAGCCGTTAAGCCGATCAGGCAGAATTTGTCTTTGAAAACATCAAGGGGGATGAGAGTTTCCTTATTTTTCAATTTTTGTTGATAGGAGGCGACCACCTTCCAATAGGGATAATGTTTAAAGTCTTTTCCCCAGGGAGCGGCCCAATTAACCCAGATAAATCCTCCTTTATCAATGGGAATGCGGATAGGCCCGAGGGGAGTCATTCCCAAATCAATATATTTACCCAGAATAACTTTTATCTTCTTTTGATCCAGGCCGAGAAACTTAATTGCCCCTTCAATGGCAAAATGAAAATAATATTTATTTTTGCATTTGATTATACTGGGAATTTTTCGTATGGCCCCGTCGATGTCCGGAATAGCATTAACATGTCCGACGCCATGGGCAGCTTCATATAGCTCAGAGAGTGGAGTTATCATCTTGCCCATTTCCGGGATGAGAGATTTGTTGCCGTAGATTTGTGAAGGAGAAATTGTCCAGGCGTCTTCTATTGCCGTACCTGAAGGTTCTTCGTCTTCCGCTTCCGCTTGGTCTGTTGTCGGGTCGATCCCTTGTTCAAAGGCCAGGGCAAAGAGTACATTCTCTGACATCCGCGTCGCTTCAATCAGGAAGAAATCTACGAGTGGATTGGGTTCGCTGAAAAATATATCAAAAGCGATAATTTTGGCATTGTTCTCTTTCAGGGTAGAGATCAGCCCGGCGTGCCATTCACGTGACCAGGGCCACCAGCCGATATGGCTGAGGCTGTCTTCATCAATGTCTACCATCAGGATGTCGGGAGAGGTTTTTTGCGCGCCGCGGAACTTAAAACGAAGATCGACAGTGTTTAATTCCATCTTTTCCAGAATGTGGAAGGTGACCAGAACAAAAACTATTCCGACGACAAGTAGGGAAATTACGAGGTTGACAAGCGTGAACAATTTGCTGTTCAGGTAAGCGTTGCCGCCGGCCTTCTTTTCTGCCGCAGTTTTTTTCATAGATTTTTTTGTGAATAACTTTTTAGAGCGCAAACGGGCTTTGCCCGCGTAGAAAAATCGCAGAGGCCACAGAATGTTAATATATAATTAATTCTTTGCGACCTCTGCGTTAGAGAACTATTTAGAGTTTATTCTTAAAAGTCGCGAGCGGAGCGAGTTATCTTGCTTCCTTTAATTCCGTTAGTCCCTCAGCGACAGTTATTGTGTAAATAGTGCCCCGGACACCGGCAACAGTAGTGGGTGTGCGCACCTGAAAATCGGAATCGGGATCAATTCCTCTGGCATCAACAAGCAGTTCGCCGACGTTCATGTAGAGGATGATATTTTCCGAACCATCGGAAGAGGAAGATAGTTCCAGCAGTGATAATTCCGTATTTTCTTTAACCTTGATTGCGCCCACCATGCCGACACGCAATTCCGCCCAGGCTCCGGACCCTGTTTTTATGGAGGCCTTTTGTGATAGTTTCATGCCGACCTTTGCCTTAATCCAGGTGTCTTCTTCAGTGAGTCTAACCTGGACGTCACCATCTATGTTTAGAATGGTTGCCCGGTCGCGATAGGTTTGCTCAACTTTGGCTTCAGTTCGTTTAGCCGCCTCTTGTTGTAGGCCCAGGGCCGTGACTAAAAGAGAGGCCATTTCTTGATTGGTAATTGGTTTATTCGGCTGCCAGCCTCCTTCAGGAGCAATACCCTGTTCTTTTAGCTGAGCAATATAATCGTCGGTAGGCATTTCCATGCCGATAGCCTTAGCCAGCTGGACAGCGAATTCCCCCTGAGTCTTAACCTTTTGTCCATAAATACTTACAGGCATGAATAAAATATTTATAATATAAATTATTAATAATAACTTTCTCATAATCATATTTCCCCCCTTGTTAGATTTGACAAATATTATCATTTTTCAGGCTAACCGTCAAATGAAAATGCTCTTTACAGTAGGGGCCCCGACTTGTCGGGGCCCGTTACTTTAGGTTGCTGCAACTTCCGTTATTGGGACAGGCCGGTTACACAGCTGGGGCAAATTTGCTCAGTAGCGAAAAAAGCAAATTTCCTAAGATGCTGGTATATAGGGGAATACGGTCACGGGCGAAGTTGGCATAATACTTGCTTCTAATACTGCAAACAAATTGTTGTTTTGTAAACAACGAAAGGAGGATGGAGTATGAAGATTAGACCATTAGGGGATCGCTTATTGGTACAGCGGCTGGCGGCCGAGGAAAAGACCAAGGGGGGAATAGTTCTGCCGGATTCAGCGAAAGAGAAGCCAAAAGAAGGTAAGATTATCGCTGCCGGAAAAGGAAGAGTTGCCGATGACGGCAAGACGATTCCTTTAAACGTAAAACAGGGTGAACGGATACTTTTTTCATCCTATGCCGGCACCGAGATTAAAATAGAGGGTGAAGAATATCTTATTATGAGAGAAGAAGACGTTCTTGGAATAGTTGAATAATAGATTGTGTTAAGTAGGGGAGGGCCTTGTGCCCTCCCACAGTAGGGGAGGGCCTCGCGCCCTCCCGCAAAAAGGAGGACAAGATGGCAAAACAATTGAAATTTGATGATGCTGCCCGCCGGGCAATCCTCAGCGGGGTAGAACAGCTGAGCCGGGCAGTAAAAATTACCCTTGGACCCAAGGGAAGAAACGTTGTTTTAGACAAGAAATTCGGATCTCCAACCATTACAAAAGACGGGGTAACCGTGGCTAAGGAGATTGAACTGGAAGATCCTTACGAAAACATGGGCAGCAGTATGGTGAAAGAAGTTGCCTCAAAAACAAGTGATGTGGCCGGTGACGGAACTACAACGGCAACGATTTTAGCCGAGTCTATTTATAGAGAAGGCTTGAAGAACGTTACTGCCGGGCATAACCCGATGGCCATTAAGCGGGGTATAGATAGTGCGGTTGGTTGTGTGATAAAGGAATTGGAAGGGCAGAGCCGCAAGGTTCACGATCGCTCGGAGATTTCCAATGTAGCAACTATTTCCGCCAACGGCGACCGGACGATTGGTGAAATCATTGCCGATGCCATGGATAAGGTAGGAAAAGACGGGACAATAACCGTTGAAGAAGCAAAATCCATTGAAACAAGTCTGGATGTAGTTGAAGGAATGCAGTTTGACAAGGGATATCTTTCTCCGTATTTTGTTACCAACACAGAGACAATGGAGACAGTGCTGGAGAATTGTGTGATTCTTATTAATGAAAAGAAAATTTCCAATTTAAAGGATCTTATTCCTTTATTGGAGAAAGTAGCGAAATCAGGTCGTCCGCTGATGATTATTGCCGAAGACGTTGAAGGGGAAGCCCTGGCCACGCTGGTGGTAAATAAAATTAGAGGCACCCTGCAGTGTTGTGCTGTTAAGGCACCTGGTTTTGGTGACCGCCGTAAGGCCATGCTTGAAGACATCGCGGTTTTAACTGGTGGACGCCTCATTACTGAGGATCTGGGTATAAAACTTGAGAGTATTGGTCTTGACGATCTTGGTAAGTCCAAGCGGGTAACCATCGATAAGGAAAATACCACAATCGTAGAAGGCAGCGGCACCAAGGATGCGATCCAGGGTCGGATAGCGCGGATTAAGAAAGAGATCCAGGACAGCACCTCTGATTACGATAAAGAGAAGCTGCAGGAACGGCTGGCGAAATTGGCCGGTGGTGTAGCGGTTATCAATGTCGGTGCGGCAACAGAAACAGAAATGAAAGAGAAAAAAGCGCGCGTAGAAGATGCCCTGCATGCTACCCGGGCAGCGGTTGAAGAAGGAATTATCTCCGGTGGCGGAGTGGCCCTGTTACGTGCCGTTCCAGTGCTGGAGAAGCTTAAAGCCAAAGGCGCGGAAGAGCAGGTTGGGGTAGCGATTGTGACCCGTGCCCTGCAGGAGCCCCTGCGCCAGTTAACGGCCAATGCCGGGCTGGAGGGATCAGTTGTTGTGCAGAAAGTAATGTCTGAAAAGGGTGCGGTAGGTTTTAACGTTGAGCAGGGAAAATATGAAGATCTGCTTAAGGCCGGAGTTATTGATCCGACTAAAGTTACCCGTTCAGCCCTGCAGAATGCCGCGAGTATTGCCGGTTTACTGTTAACAACCGAAGCGTTGATTACCGATATTCCGGAGAAAGAAAAAGCGGCTCCGGCGATGCCTCCTGGAGGCGGTATGGGCGGCATGGGCGGTATGGGTGGAATGTATTAAACCCAGCTGTTAGAAGAATAAACAGGGCCTGGCCGGTATTATCAGTCAGGCCCTGATTTTAAGAAAGGATAACGATATGTCTAGAAAGAAAGCAGAGGAACGAAAAAGCGGAATAACGGAAATACTTAGCGGTTTAAAACCCGCGGTAAGCAGTTTACGCGACCGGGCGGCAAAAGCCGACGAGTATTTAGATCAGCTGCAGCGCTTGCAGGCAGAGTTCGTAAATTTCCGTAAGCGGATAACCAAAGATAAAGAAGAGTTTCGCAAGTATGCGCTGGAAGGATTTATCTTTGATCTGCTTTTGGTTCTGGATAACTTGCAGCGGGCCCTGGCCAGCGGCCGGGAGAACCACAATTATCAATCATTATGTGAAGGGATTGGCTTAGTAGAGAAACAGTTCCTGGATATTCTCAAGAACGCCAAAGTGCTGCCGATAAACGCTGCTCCCGGTGACAAGTTTAATCCGCACGAACACGATGCGGTCAGTCATGAATCGTCAGCAGAATACTCTCAGGATACGATAATCAAACAGTTGCTTCCCGGTTACAGGATCGTGGAACGGGTTTTACGGCCGGCAACAGTTGTTGTTTCCAGCGGCCAATAATAGGGTCAAGCATCCAGCAGCTTAAATCTTAAAATTCTAAATCCGAAATCCGAAATCGAATTATGCCGACATATGATTATAAATGTAATAAGTGCGGGAAGGAATTTGAGCTGTTTCAGTCGATGAGTGAACAGCCGTTGAGTGAATGTCCTGACTGTCAGGGTCCGGTAAAGCGGCTGATTGGGCCGGGAGCCGGGCTTATCTTTAAGGGAAGCGGTTTTTATATTACTGATTACCGCAGTAAAAGCTATCAGGAAGCGGCCAAGAAAGACACTTCCGGCAGCGCGAGTAGTGATTCAGGAAAAAAAGAAAAGACGGAAAAGAAAGGCAAAAAAGAGAAGAAAGAGAAGAAAGAGAAAACCGATTAGTTGCTGTTCGGATCAATACACTTAAAACCCACCTTATCAGCAATATCAGAAAATTCCTTTTGAGAAATATTTTCCAGTTGTTTGCCGCGTTTATCAAGCTGTTCGTTAAATTTGATTACTTTTTCACGCATCTGTTCATGGGTAGGTTCAGATCCGCCGTAAAGCCAGAAATTCTCCCCCCGGGAAATCCGGACATGCCCATCTTTTCCGTCAAGCCCCATACCCAGGAACATTGCTTTCATTTTTTCATCTTTCATAAGAATAATTATACTATATAAACAAACAATTGACAATAACAAAAGGATATTTTATCATTTTAGCTTCTGGACTTAACGAGCTTTTCTAAAACCCATAACAGGGAGGTATGTATGCGTTCCGCGAGATTGACAATGTCGCTTTTAGTGGTGGTAATGTCTCTTAGTTTAACTGCGCAGCTTTGGGCCAAGGGTAGGGGCTGGCGTACCGATGAGAGTGAAAAATACCTCCGCTGGTGGGACCGTACTTATCAGGGAACCGATAGTGCGGTAATTGGCGGAATCCTGTATCAGAAAGGTGATTACCAGCAGGCGATTCCCGAGCTGGAGAGGACCGTCAAATCTGGTTCCGAAGACGGCCGGGTATATTATCAATTGGCAGTATGTTATCAACAAACCGGCGCTTTAGACAAAGCCGCTGAATTTTATGAAAAAGCGGCCGCTATGCTGGATAAACAGGATTCGGAACACAGGTACAATTATTATGCGCGGTATAATTTGGCATTAATTGACAAAGATCAGGGAAAAACCGATAAAGCGATTAGTGTTCTCAGCGTGGCGTTAGAAAAACACCCGCAGGAAGTGGGAGCCCTGAATTTATTGGGTTGGCTTTACTGGAAGCAAGGTGATGCCGCTGCTGCCCTGAAGCAGTACCAGCAGTCAGTAAAGCTGGATCATAATCAGGAAGATGCCCAATATAATCTTGGTGTGCTTTTGTATAATCAGCGGAAAGTAGACAAAGCCCGCAAGGCCTTTAGTAAGGTTAGTGAAATGAATCCCAATAACCAGCGGGCGCAGTTTTTCCTTAAACATTTGGGAGACGATACGGCGTTGAGTCAGACAGAGTATACGGAACTGGCAATGCCCAATCCGGCAATGCGCTATTGCTATCTTGGTAAAAAGAACCTGGATGAGAAAAAATACCAGGAAGCGCAGGAAAATTACGAAAAAGCCGTGGAAATAAATCCCAAAAGTGTTGAGGCGCAGCAGGGTCTGGGTGTTGCTTATGAATACAATGATAAGGGGGAGCGTTATGGTAAAGGCTTTTATATTCAAAAAAGTATTTTTCATTACCAGAAGGCGCTGAACCTGGACCCGAAAAAGGAAAGAACGATTTATAATCTGGCGATAATCTATACCAAAGAAGGGCGGATAGGAGATGCTATCCGGATGTACCAGCGTTTATTGCGCCAGGACCCTAGTAATGCCCAGGCGGTGTACAATCTGGCAGTGCTCTATGATAATGAAACCGATAATGTGCAAAGGACGGTTTATTATTATAACCGTTATTTGCGGTTGGTTCCTGATACGCCAAAGAAATCTGAAATACATGCTCGCATCCTCAGTCTCAACAGAAAAATGTAAATAGTGAAATGAAAAGAAAACCTCTTGCGTCAATTTCCGGAGTGTGAGGTTTTCTCTGCAAAAGATATGGAATCGCTTTTACTTCATATTTGTTGCGGGCCCTGTGCCGCTCATCCGATTAGTAAACTAATTGAAAGCTTTGAGTTAAGTTTGTTTTTTTATGGCCCGAATATTCAGCCCCGGGAAGAATACGCGAGGCGCCTGAGCGCCGCCGCTATACTAGCTGAAAGACAGCGAGTAGAATTAATTGAGGCCGAATACGATCCGGAGAGCTGGCTGGAGATGACCCGGGACTGGCGGGACGAGCCGGAAGGCGGAAAGAGATGTTCCCTCTGTTACCGGCAGCGGTTGGCGAGAACC
>CAZIXI010000036.1:0-9201 GCA_964543115.1 uncultured bacterium | reverse complement strand
GCAGCCAGTGAGAAAGGATTTAAATATTTTGCTACAAGCTTGACCCTCAGTCCGCACAAGCCGGCGGCAGTGATCGATCCCCTGGGTGAAGAAGCAGCGAGGCAATATGGAGTTAAGTTTTTGGCGGAAGATTTCAAGAAGAAGGATGGTTTCCGTCATTCCTGTAAGCTGGCCAAGGAATATGGCTTGTATCGGCAAACCTACTGCGGCTGCCAATACAGTCTATAACCATTCCTGTAATGGCAGTTTATATCCATTCCAATAATAGCAGCCCCGCGAAGCGGGGCAGCCCCAAGCGAAGCTTGGGGCAGCCTTATTAATAAAAATTCCTCTAAGGTTGATAGTATAAAAAAATGACAAAGAAATTTACAGACAAATTACTGGCGCGGATTGATCGGATAGATAAGCGCCAGCTGAAAACTTACCTGCAGACACTTATCTTGGAGAACAAATTCCTTGAAGAGATAATTTCCGGAATAGAGCAGGGGATTCTCATTATTGATCGCGACAGAAAAGTAAAACTGATCAATCCCGCCGGGGAATTTTTGCTCAGTGTGTCCAGTGAACGGCTGCAGGGCCATCGTTTTGATCATTGTCCTTTTGACGAGCAGTTAATTTCGTATCTGCGCCAGACGCTAGGTTCTTCCCAGCCCTTGAAACCGCGGGAATTGCAGATCAGCACGCCGCGGCGGCAATTAATTCATGTTTCAGTTACTCCTCTAGGCGGAGAGGAAGTTATTGGTTACTTGGCCCAAATAAAAGACCTGACCAAGACGAGAGACGCCGGCCTGAAAAAGGTAGAGGCAGAAAAGCTAAAGGCCCTGGTTACCCTGGCCGCCGGCCTGGCCCACGAGCTTGGCAATCCCCTGAATTCCCTGGCCATTCATCTGCAGTTGATAGACAGGTCACTTACCAGACTGCCGAAAAAGACAAAAGACAGATTAAAGAACCTCTTGGGCATAGCTCACGATGAGATAGGCCGCCTGGACCAGATCGTTACACATTTTCTGCAGGCCACCGCGCCTCTGAAACCAAGGTTTATAGAATCGGATATTAACAATCTGCTCCTGGAAACACTGGCCTTTATGGAACGGGAGCTAAAGAAAAACAAGATAAAAATAGAAAAGAAAATGCAGAAAGATCTTCCCCGGATCTATATTGATTATATCCAGTTACGGCAGGTGTTTGTAAATATTATTAAGAACGCCTCCGAGGCAATGTCCGGTCCCGGCCTGCTGCGGGTGAGTACCGCTTTGGCCGGCGGACAGATTAAGATATCCTTTCTTGACAATGGTATCGGTATACCCCGGGATCAACTGGACAAAATATTTGAACCGTATTATACTACTAAAGCCAAAGGATCGGGCCTGGGGTTGATGATCGTGCACCGGATAATAAAAGAGCACCAGGGCCGGATTGCTATTGAGAGTTCTTTGGGGAAAGGAACCAGGGTAGACGTTTTTCTGCCGGTGCAGCTGCCGGGGCCGAAACTGCTTCCGCCGGCAAATAGTCGAGAAAAATGAAATGAAAACTAATATCTTAATAGTTGACGACGAAAAAAACACCAGAGAGGGGTTGAAATTGGGCCTGGCCGGTGCTCAATACCGCATACTCTTAGCGGCCGACGGTCAGAGCGCCCTGGGTTTGTTTGCCAAACATAAAATAGATCTAATGCTTACTGATCTGAAAATGCCCGGCTTAGATGGTGTTGGGCTAATGCGGAAAGTAAAAGAGCTGAGCCCACAAACCATAACCATAATTCTTACCGCTTACGGCACGGTGGAAGCCGCGGTAGGCGCAATGAAGATGGGTGCCTATGATTTTGTGACTAAACCGGTCAATCTTGACGAGGTCACGATCCTCATTCGCCGGGCGTTATCCACCAGAAAGATGGAACAGGAAAACATTTCCCTGAAAGAACAGCTGCATGAACGTTACGGTTTTGAAAACATAATTGGTAATACCCCGCAGATAAAACAGATATTTGAAACCATTAAACAGGTAGCGCCCACCAAGGCTACGGTACTGGTAAGCGGAGAAAGTGGAACCGGGAAAGAACTGATTGCCCATGCCATTCACGCCAACAGTCCGCGTGCCGACAAACCGTTTGTCGACGTTCATTGTGCCAGCCTGGCCCAGAGTCTGCTGGAAAGTGAGCTATTCGGCCATGAACGCGGTGCCTTTACCGGTGCCATTCAGGCAAAACCGGGAAGATTTGAATTAGCCGATAAAGGAACGCTCTTTTTAGATGAATTAAGTGAGATGGATCTTAATACCCAGGTAAAGCTTTTACGGGTGTTAGAAACTCATTATTTCCAAAGGGTCGGAGGAACAAAAAACATCAAAGTTGATGTGCGGATAATCGCCGCCACCAATGCTGATCTGGAAGCGAGAATAAAAGATAATAAGTTCCGGGAAGACCTTTATTACCGCATAAAAGTAATCGCCATTAAAGTGCCGCCGTTACGGGAGCGCCGGGAAGATATTCCCCTCTTGATTGCCAAGTTCCTCAAGGACTTTAATAAGGAACATGATAAAAAAGTACAATCTATTACCCCGGCAGCCATGGATAAACTCACAAACTATAGTTGGCCGGGTAATGTCAGGGAACTGCGTAATCTGCTGGAAAGTATCGTAATTCTATCCCGGCGAGACACAATTGATCTGGAAGAGCTGCCCGTCTATGTCCGGGAAGGTACTACCCCGCAGCTGTTATTGCGTGATGGCGGAAAAATGGAAGATGTGGAAAAAGCCATGGTCATGGAAACCCTGCGTAAAACCGGCAACAACAAAACCAAAGCTGCCCAGCAACTGGGTATTTCCCGCCGCACCCTCCACCGCAAGCTCAGAGAATACAACCTCTAGTGTCCCATTTTAGCACAGTTCTATTGGCAAAAACGCGTTATTTTGGCATAATTCTCTTCTTGCAATCAAGCTAAGTAATTGTGTATCATATAAGTGGATAATTATTAGATTTAGGCATGAAATATGCTGGTATATTGATCGTAGCAGACTATTCTGGAGGAACCGGATGAGATTCAGAAATTATGTCAAGATCATAGGTTTTATTATACTTGGCCTGTCAGCATTTATTTCTTTCGAGGCCGCGGCCGATATAAATACTAATACCCTTTGGTATCTGGCGGAAGGATCAACCGCCTATGGTTTTAATACCTGGGTGCTGGTGCAGAATCCCCAAAGTACTGATGCTGATGTTACCTTTACCTTCATGAAAGGTGACGGCACAACCCTGACCCACACAACCACTGTTTCCGCCACCAGCCGGTACACCTTAAATGTAAACAGTTACGTCCCTAATGAGCCCGGAGTGTCCACAAAAGTAGAGTGTACGAACAGCAAAAAAATCATTGCTGAACGCGCCATGTATTGGGGGGACGGCGGAGGCCACTGCAGTATTGGTTCTACCGGCACAAGTACATCCTGGTTTTTAGCGGAAGGATCAACCAGTAATTTTGACGAATATGTATTGATCCAAAATCCCAATAGCACCACCGCCGATGTAACCGTTACCTTTATGAAAGAAGACGGCACAACTGTGGTTGAAACCATAGAAGTGGGCGCTTCCAGCAGATATACAATTGACGTTAATAATATCCTGCCTAATGAAGTGGGTGTCTCCACAAAAGTAGAATCAGCCGACGATCTGGGCGTTGTTGTTGAACGGGCAATGTACTGGGGAACGGGCGGCGGCCACTGCAGCTTGGGTGAAATCGCCACCAATACCACCTGGTACCTGGCCGAAGGCAGCACCAACGGTTATAACGAATGGGTGCTGATCCAGAATCCCAATACCACTACCGCGGAGGTTACCGTCACCTTCATGAAGAGCGACGGCACAACCGTCAGTCAGCCGATTACCGTTAATGCCACCAGCCGGTATTCGATCAATGTCAATAGGGTTGTTCCGGATGAATCAGGTGTTTCCACTAAAATAGTTTCCGATAATGATATTGGCTTGATTGCCGAGCGCGCCATGTACTGGGACAGCGGCGGCGGACATTGCAGTATCGGTATCTCAGATCCGGGCACCACCTGGTATCTGGCTGAAGGCAGCACCTCCGGCTATGGCACCTGGGTCCTGATCCAGAATCCTAGTGCCAGCGCGGCCACCATTACCGTAACCTTTATGAAAAGTGATGGTACAACCCTCACCCAGGATATTATTGTTAATGCCACTACCCGCCATTCAATTTATGTTAACGATTTTGTACCCAACGAGACAGGCGTATCCACAAAAGTTGCCGTTACCAATAGTATTGCCGTAATTGCCGAACGGGCGATGTATTGGGGCACCTTTGGCGGCCATTGCAGTATTGGGGCTAAACACATAGCAGATCCTGATGATGGTGATGACGATGACGACGGTAATGGTAGTCCTCCGGCAGAGCCGATGACCATTTCCTGTTTTGGTGACAGTCTAACCGAAGGCTATCCTTATCAAGGCGAAAGCACCACCTATCCTGCCTATTTACAGGTAATGCTGGACAATGCCTACGGCAGCGGACTTTATACCGTAACAAATCATGGTGATACCGGCAAACGCGCCGATGAAATTCTGGCATTGATCCAGAGTGAGGGCTGGCTGAATGAAGATCCGGATATCGTGCTTTTACTGGCTGGGGGAAACGATCTCGTCCAGGACATAACTGGCGGGTATACAATCAGTCAGGCCATCACCCGTACCATTGAGGATATGCAGGATGTCGTCAACTTAGTAAAGGCGCATATAAACGGTAACGGCAGTGCCCCGCAGTTGATAGTCTCAATGACCCTGCCCACCACCGAAGCGTTAACAACCACCTTAGTTGTCTCACCCTATAACACCAGCCTGCAGGCCGGCCTTACCGGCATGGATTCATTCATCACCACCAACTGGACGGATTTTTATGATTCCGCTAATTCCAAAGCCGATGAATCATTAATGTCCGATACCATCCACGCCAACGAAGCCGGCTACCAGGTAATGGCGGAAAACTGGAAAAACGCCATCGACAGCCTATAGCTTAGCTGTAGGCGCTTTTCTGTCCGGGTCCGGCCCGGCTCCCCAGGACACCCCTGAATTAGTAACTTGATAGAAATAATATTGAATTATTGTGAAAAATTCTGTGCCCCTGTCTTAAACATTTTTTTAATAAATGAAATAAATCTACTATCTTGCGGTAAATTCAAAGATTGATAGTTTGCCAAAAAAGATAATACTTCCCCGGATTTATCGTTACGAATCCCCTTTTTTAGTAGAACTATCGCATTGTCGAAATATAAAACTCCATAGTTTTTATTATTTAGTACTCTAATAAAGGATTCATTAAAAGATTCTTTATCTTCACTCCAGGCAAAATCCCGGTTTAAATCCAAAAACACAAGTTCAGTTGAAGGTGTTTCTTCTATGCTGTATTTCTTAATAAACTGTCGTTGTGAAAAATGAGCGCCTAAGCTGTTTCCTGCTGTTAAAGAGCTATTCTTGGGTATAAGTCTTGCCGCCTGAATTATTTCAAGGTGTGCCGCCCGCGGCGTTAAAGGCTTTTTTCTAAGCGGAACAATAATTTGGCAAAGGCTCGCGCATATTGTACAGAACAACAAAAAATATAAAAATATTTTCTTCCATATATCTTTTTGTAACCAACCCAGAATATTTTTTGTCCCATACATGGCGGCAAAGACTAAGAAAGGTATCATTGGGGCAGTATATTGATAGCGTACATCAAACTGAAGCGGATAATTGCTCAGATAAGAATAAGCCAGAGTAGGCAGAACTGGCAATAAATGAAGCGGGCTAAAGAAAGGAGCAAAACCTAAAGCTAGAAAAATGAAAGCAAAATTAGCTAATTTTTTTAAAGTAAAAGAGCAGGCCAAAGAATATATTGGGTGAAAAACAATAGTTTTAGCAATCTCCCGTATATTTGCGCCCAAGTGTGAATATCTGACATAATAAAGAAATTGGCCCTTGCCGAATTCTGGGATTATAAAAAACATTATTAATATAAAATAAAATAATCCCAGGCCAAAAACGGGAATACCCTTTTTAAAATTCCTGGTCTTAATCCAGATAAAAATGCCAAAAAAAGCGACTATAATTGCTATCTCTTCTTTGCAAAGCAAAGCTCCTGTAATACATGAATAAAAAGGGCCCCACCTGTCTGTCTTAAAAAAGTAAAAAGCCCACGCTAAAAATGGAACGGAGATAGCTATTGGGTGGAAATCAAACATATTCAAATATCCTAATGCCGGATAAGCTAAATAAATAAATGCGAATAGTAATGCGATAGAATTTTCCTTAAATTCCCGTCTGGCAATCAAGTAAATTGGGAAAACTCCAATAGCAAGCAGAAGGGTTTGGAGGATGAGCAACATACGCGCGTCTGACCAAATATAATATAGGGGAGCTGCTAAAACTAAAATGGGTGAGAAATGATCTCCCAGGAAATTAAAGCCCTTTATAGAGCTCTCAAACAATCGTCCATGAGCAGTATTCCAGACTACCTGGTCAAATATACCTAAATCAAAGAGTGTGGTATTGTAGGCATTGTGTTGTCTAATGGCCGTGTAAGAAAATATAGCGATATAGGTAAATACCATTATAAAGAGTATTAGGGGTTTATTTTTCATCTTCAGACTACTCCTTCTTTGTCCCTATTCTACACCATCATCCCCTAATTATAAATAGCGTAGTTTTTGCGATAAAAATGGGGGCACTCCTCGTAACGATATGCCGCTGATGGGATTACGCGCTATTTTTCCACTTACACTATCTCAGATCGTCCATCCTGGTGTACGTAGACGATAGGCCCGCAGTGGAAATCCAGGCGGTAGCTGGGCTGGAACCTGGAAGTTTTAAAATCCCTGGACCAAACGAGTGATATTGTCGGATACTTTCCGGAACGAATCCGGCAGCCATTTTGTTTCAGTGCCAGACGCGCAATCAGCATTGCCTCATAACGGGAAAGGGCGGGATACTTTTCATCGTTTATTGTCCAGGAAATTTGTCTGATTTTAGCGGTTTCCGGATCAAGCAGAAAGGCTGCTCGGCCTTTGCCAAAAACCGAAAGCGAGTATTTTTTGCCGGTATCAAGATTTTTTACCAGTAAATAATCGGAAAATGCGGTTTTACTAAATACCTCCATAAAAGATAAATTCTCTTTCACAGCCCGGGGAATAATCTTTTGCCAGTCATATCTTCTAAGGCTGCGGGGCCTGCGCAAGTATCTTAATAATGTTTTATCTGTCGGAGCCTTAGCGATACTCATTTGTACTTCTCTTAACGCGCATTCTAATTCCGCAATGGAGTCTTCCTCTGGTGGCTCAACCACGGAGCGATAGGCATTGGCAACCGGCTGGTAGATTGCCTTAAGATCCTCTGCTGTTTGATAGACATTAAACCCCAAGCCATCCGCCCGCGGATCAGCCAGCCACACCCCGTAAAAGGTAAAATCAGGTATCGAAAAAATATCTGCTTGATTGCAGGGAGGGATATCTGTTACGAATCCACTGACCGCCAGCCAGTTATAGGTTCCGTCCACCGGCACCAGCGCCGGTACATTAGGGACGGCCACAGCTGGCACCTGATAATCGATCCAATGGATAAATCTCTTAATTGCCATTTCCTGGTCGGAGTCGGTAAACAGAGTGAAATAATAACCCTCCGGAGATTCATTATTCAGGAGAGCATTGATTTCAAAACCTTTCATGTCCTCGCCCCCGGCCAATACATGGTAGGTGTCGTAAAGGTAGGTCTGTGACTTAGTATAGGCAGGGTCAAGAAACTTTACATTCATTAGGCTGCCTGCCGCTCCCGTATAAAATGGTTTTTCCGCGGTTTCTTCCGGCAAGGATAATTGTAAAGAGTATAAACTATCAGTTTGATATTCATCCCAGGCGCCGTCACTATTACTGATGGAATACGTGTAACCATCGGTAGACACAACAACCGCCTCATATAAAAAATCATGCGGCAGGCCGTAATAATCATTGCCCGCTGCTCCTTCCTCGGTAAGATAGACATGCTGAAGCGGGGCAGGATAGAGGTTATGCAGCCGGTCAATCACTTCCTGGTCCGGATGGCCGTAAGAATTATCATCACCGACAGAGATGATTGCTGTTTCCGGTTTCAGGTCATTAAGATAAGACTGTTCGGAAGAACTGTTTGATCCATGATGGCTTATTTTTAGGACATCCACCGGATCGCCGGCCGGAGTATCGTTTATAGTCAGCAAAAGATCCCTTAATGCCTGTTCCATATGAGGTGACTCATTCCCCGTTAAGTCACCAGCCGCCAGATAATCAAAACCCTTATATTGGATATAAATCCCAATCGAACGGCCGTTAACCGAGCCGCTGCTGGCTGCGCCCTCAACCTGTTCCGGATTCTCCGCCACCCAGCCGCTGCTGCAGACAACTGTGGCCGTTGCCCCGTCGCCCAGATTAAGGGGGTTATTATATTGTTCCATCAAAGCTTCATAACTATCTAATTTAACCCGGATACCACCCGCTTCCACTGTCTGGATATAGCGCCTGAATGTCTTTGACGTACTGCAATAAGAATCAAACGACTCTTCACCGTTATCAAAAGCCACAGCCGGAAAATAGGGGTCGGTTCCTCCCTGCCCGATTTCAGCGGAATCCGGGGTCTTAGCTGGGCTGGAACAACCGTCATCACCGGAAAAATCTGTCAGACCGTTTCCGTCATCATCAACTCCGGATAGTCCCGGCCAGCTTTTAATCACCCCGCCTTCCCATTCCGCCAGCAGAACACTGTGCCGGGAAGTGGCATACTGGCTGAAGGCAAACCCGCCGATATGGTCGGCATCCCGGTGGGTAGCCACAACATAGTCGAGTTGGTCCACTCCCAGACCATCAAGATACTCAAAGACGATTTTCCCGCCATCCGGCGTAAAATACCCATTGGCCCCGGCATCAATCAGTATCGTAGTTCCATCAGGCCCAATAACTAAGGTAGCATCACCCTGACCCACATCAATATGGTGGATTTCCAGGTTACTAGCTGCTAAAGAGGTATAGATTAGGAAGAAAAAAACGGAGATAATTACTATTTTTTTGCCCATATGTCGGTTCATTTTATTGCCTCCTTTTTACGGGTTTTAGCCTTCTGCAAAATAGAGTAAAAAAGTTCAAATGTCATCCCGCGGTTTAACCGCGGGATAACAATTTTTGCGTTTTGCAGAA